>CALBWN010000053.1 GCA_937974295.1 uncultured Candidatus Saccharibacteria bacterium | reverse complement strand
ATATGAAAGAAATTATATATATATATATATATATATATATATCTGTCAAGGCCCTATTGCTGCGTTATTTACAACGATACAGAGGCGGCAGCTCACTGTCGCCTTAAAATATCATGCTATTTGCTGGTATGGTAGTAGCCTGGCTGCGGTGGGTAGGTTGCTATCCTTGCCAAGCGATGTTCGTGCCACGAGAGAGGGAATACCGCGCAATTACTCCGCTGGAGGTACGTCGCCCGGCCAGACCTATGGCGCTGGCTCCATACCGCTCACGGAGTCCGCGCCATTAATTATCTTGCGCGCAACAGGGGAGGCGAATATTTCAACACCCTGCGGGCCCGAGCCAATCCCTAGCCCTCCGAGGGCGGCATCTGTCATAGCTCTCATGACATTAGCCGATGGTTGGCGCACCTCTTCTCGCACCCGCTCCACACACCAGTCTCCGCTGCTCGATTGCTGCGGCGATTGACATTGTGATGGTGGTATAGCGCTGCTGTCTCTACCATTATCTGTGCTACCTGCCAAAGGGTCATCGTATTGTCGTGTCATTTTCCTCACCCAAATTATCGTTAGTGGTTATTCATTGTAGGCTATTTTTGCGGATTTGCCAAGGGGTTTGTTGGGTAATTGATCGCATTGCGCTTCTTGTGGCGAAACTGTTGGTGCTTCCTCGTTACTTCGCTTTAGGCGGTATGCGAAGGCTCACTCTCCGAATCTGAATGTCAAAACCTTCCTTCTTCACGTTCAGCTCGCACCGCCTCCTATACTTCATCCGATGGAGTATGAAAATCCGCTGCAATAACGGATTTTAGCCCCAGCGCAAGAAGTCGATATTTCCCAAATATTGGCCCTTATAGCAATCTATCGGTGGGAGCGATAGGGCAATGGAGCGTGAGGAATGATGCAGGTTTTGGGATGTAGGTATTCCAGAGGTGCACCAACTACACATCAATGCAAAAATCCCCAGCTCATCGCTATCCGCTCATGGTATAATGGCCATAAGATGAGTTCACCACAGAATACACCACCGGCAGCCTTTGGTGGCCGGGCGCAGCGTCGGCGTTTGCGGCGGCATGGACGGCACTTTATGGGGCTGCGGCATTTTGTGGGGCAGCACCGCATGCCCGTGATGGTGATTGGTGGGGCATTGGTGGTATTTGCGGGAGCAATGGCGTCATTTTCTCTGCTCAATAAGCCTCGCCAGGCCAAGCCCGCCCCCGTTGTGGCAACGCAGAAAGCCCCAGAGGTGTATTATTCGCCCCTGACTGGCCTCAAGGTCGCCGACCAAGCGGCCACCACCAAGCCCGTTACTGCAGTGATGCTGGAGAATAGCCCCAGCGCTCGCCCTCAGTCGGGCATCAAGCAGGCCGAGGTGGTGTATGAGGCAATTGCCGAGGCAGGCATCACTCGCTTTCTCGCACTGTACCAACAAAACAAACCAACGATGATTGGCCCAGTGCGCAGCCTGCGACCATACTACATCGACTGGCTCGCACCATACCAGCCCAGCGTGGCCCATGTGGGGGGTAGTTCGCATGCCTTGCAAGAGATCCGCAATGGCACCTATCGCGATATCGACCAATTCTTTCATGAGCGCAGCTATTGGCGCGCCACCGACCGCCGTGCCCCGCACAATGTCTACACCAGTGCCGAGCGGCTGGATGACCTAAATAGCAGCAAAGGCTACAAGCAATCTACTGTCAAGACCGCCCTTGCTCGGACCGATGGCAAGCCAGCGAACCCTGCTACCGCCACTGTGGCCGTTATCAACTTTGGCAAATCCGCCCGCTACAACACGCGCTACCAATACGATGCCAGCACCAACACCTACCAGCGTAGCATCGGCGGCGAGGCTAGCTTGGATCGTGAGGAAGGGCAGATTGCGCCCAGCGTTGTGGTGGCACTAACCGTCCAGCAGACCACCGTGCAAGAGGATGGCACACGCGAGAATATTATCACCACTGGCCAAGGCAAAGCAACTATCTTCCAAAACGGCAGTGTAGTGGAGGGAATATGGCGCAAGGCCGACCGCGCTAGCCCACTCGAGCTGCTCGATGCTAATGGCAAGGCAATCGCTCTCACCCGCGGCCAGACATGGATTGCGGCAGTACCTGGCGGCGCAGGGAGCGTGTCGTGGCAGCAATAGGCCCAGCCCGGCCGTTGCCATCTCGTCGTCCACTCACCCTTATTAAGCAGTATTGGCCGCACTATAGCCGCCGTGCCATTGGCGCGAGTATCCTGATGCAGTGTACCATTGCTGGGCTGGTGGCAAGCACACTGTGGATGATTGGCCTAAGCCCTAGCCAGCTGCAGTTTTGGCTGGTTATTATGGTTGTAGTGCTGGCGAGTATTCCACTTAATATTTTCCTGCTCATGCAGCTGCTCACCCCGCTCAAAGACCTCACGCATGCCCTCAGCCACGTGGCAGGCGAGCCCAGTACCATCACGCCGCCCAACCCCAATGCGACCCACTTCGAGCGCGATGGCTTCAAGCCGCTGCTGCAATACATCTACCAAACGGCTGCACTAGCTGGCCAAAACCCGCCCAGCCAGACTCAAGCACAAGCTGCCCAGATCGAGGCCGCGCTTGATCAAACCAGTGCTGGCATTGCCATCCTCACTAGCCAGGGGCAGGTACGCTACCACAACCGCCACACCCCGCTGCGCCAGAGCCATGATGGCGCGGCCGAGCTCGAGCTGTTATTCGAGCCAGGCGATGGTCTGACGGAGTGGCTCGCACACTGCCACCGCAGCGCTGTCCATGCCGAGAAGACCTGGCTGCGCATTGCAAACAAGCTGGTGGGTGAGCCTGGGCGGCGCATCTTCGACATTACGGCCAATTATGAGAAGGGGAGCAGTGCTGAGGTTATACTAGTACTGCACGATCGCACCACCCTCTACCAGCCCGAGGACGATGACCTCGATTTCATCGCCTTTGCCGCACACGAGCTGCGCGGGCCCATCACCGTTATTCGCGGCTACCTGGATGTCCTCACTGAGGAGGTTGGCCCAGCGCTGACTGGCGACCAACACGAGCTGCTGGGGCGGCTCGTCGTCTCAGCCAATCGCCTCAGCGGCTACGTCAACAATATTCTCAATGCCAGCAAGTTCGACCGCCGCCACCTGCGCGTCCACCTAGCAGAAGAGTCAGTGGCTAGCATCTACAATACTATCCGCGACGACATGCAGCTGCGCGCCACCACCCAAGGCCGCACACTCACGGTGGATATCCCCACCACGCTGCCCACCATTGCGGCCGATCGCTCCAGCCTGTCTGAGGTGCTGAGCAATATCATTGATAACGCACTCAAATATAGCAATGAAGGCGGGCTCGTAGCCGTCTCGGCCGTGCAAGATGGTGCATTCGTCGCCATTAGCGTGCAAGACCACGGCATCGGCATCCCCACCAATGTGATGGGCAGTCTCTTTCACAAGTTCTACCGCTCGCACCGCAGCCGCGAGACGGTGGCCGGCACGGGTATTGGGCTCTACATTAGCAAAGCGATCGTCGAGTCACACGGTGGGCAGATTGGCGTGGTAAGCCGCGAAGGGGAGGGTTCCACCTTCACGATCACCATCCCCACCTACGCCAGCGTAGCAGACAAAATCACCGATGGCAGCAATAGTCAGCTCATCACCAGTGGCAGTGGCTGGATAAAAAACCACACGATGTATAAGGGATAACAGAGGTAGGAGGGGAGAACTTATGCCGATTCAAACAATTCTCGTCATCGAAGACGATCGCTTCATCGGCGAAATGTACGTGCGCAGCCTCCGCAAAGCGGGCTACACGGTAGATTGGCTCATCGACGGGGCAGACGGCCTCGTGGCAGCGCGCAACAACCACTACGACCTCATCCTGCTCGACATCATGCTCCCCGAGAAGCGCGGCAACGAGATCCTCCAGGCACTACGCGCCGAGCCGCAGCACATCGCTGGCACAAAGATCGTCATCATGACCAACTTCGACCAAGACGAATCCACCCGCCTCGCTCTCCAAGCCAGCGTAGACGGCTACCTCATCAAAGCCGAGATCACCCCACGGCGATTGCTGGAGATTATTGCGGGGATGGAGAATAGCTAGTGGCTATCTCTGCTGTATATACCTCTTAATCCAGCATCATCAAGCGCCTTGATGATCTTATCATTTGGATCAAAGGCATTTGGGGAGAGAAAGTCACCATTAACCCTTTGGCGGATACTCTCGACGACTTCTGCTACCGTACTCGACATACTCAACGAGTCACCTATACTTGGTAGCAAGCCTCCCCATCTTCTCCTCACTATTCGATGACTCCAATCCAATGCAATCTTACCTATTCGATTACCAATGGCATATGCTCGCAACTCGTACGATAAATCACGTTGTTCAATCGCACCATCTCTATCTAACATCCATACTGGATAATCAAGATAATCTGCTGCGTGCGTCATTTCATGACCTAATGTATCAACCATTTCGGCCAGACGATGAATTCCCTCATTAACAATAATACTCGGTTGACCTACCACTCGAGTAGTAACAGACTCCTCGCCTACAGGGCCCATAGCTACAGTCACTGCGGTTGTTCTTCCGCCGCTTTTTCTAGATAGTCTTAGCTCTCTCTTGTGACGATTCTCTTTTTTTGTATTTCGAAAATACATTGCAGCAAAATCCCATTTGACCGCATTGTCTAGATCCGGTTCACGGAGAACCGCATTATACTGCTCTTGCGCTATACCATCCATCGTTGTATACGCAACTTCACTAGGGTACAGCGATACAATAGGGATTATCCGCTGCCTATGCCAGTCTGGCACTTCGGTAATCACTCCATCAGCACCGATACTAGGCACACGTGCACAGTCAACAGCTTTTGCCAAGCGTACCGCATGCTCACCCAAAACGTCTTGCCCTTGTGTACTTTGAACGATTAGATGAAGGGCCTCCAGCGACCACTTCAGTTCATCCTGCCGCGCTGCATACTCAGCAGGGTGCGGCGTGTTACTTCTGTTGCTCTCTCTCTCTCTGCTGTCATGTGGTGATTATACTACATTTTGTGTAGAACGCAATAGCGAACAAGCTTATTTGGGTAACTTTCCCTCATATAGCAAGCCCATCACAGCGAGTATACTCCGGCCGAGAGTGATATAGCGAATATTTGCCAATATGCCACTACCTCCATATTTCTTATTCGGTCAGTCCGTTATATACAGTGGTGGAGTTTTGAAGTTTTAGCTCTTACTATATACCTCAAAACAACATGCAAATAAAAAACACCTCGCCGAGGCAAGGTATCGTAATGTAGCTTTGTTGGTGACCTCACCGGGAATCGAACCCGGATTGCCAGGATGAAAACC
>CALBWN010000052.1 GCA_937974295.1 uncultured Candidatus Saccharibacteria bacterium | reverse complement strand
TCGTATGGCGGTCGAAGCGGCCTGGGCGCAACAGCGCTGGGTCGAGCACATCAGCTCGGTTGGTTGCCGCTAGGATAATCACGTTTGTATCAGCCTCAAAGCCGTCCATCTCTACCAAAATCTGGTTCAGTGTCTGCTCGCGCTCGTCGTGGCCACCACCCATGCCAGAGCCACGCTTACGTCCCACAGCGTCAATCTCATCAATGAAGATAATGGCTGGCGCATTCTTCTTGGCCTTAGCAAAGAGGTCGCGTACCCGGCTTGCCCCCACACCAACAAACATCTCCACAAACTCTGAGCCACTAATGGAAAAGAATGGTACGTTAGCCTCGCCTGCAACCGCTCGCGCCAACATTGTTTTACCAGTACCGGGGTTACCGACAAGGAGAATCCCTTTAGGAATCTTAGCACCGAGGCTCTGATATTTCTTGGGATGCTTAAGGAAGTCCACCACCTCTTGCAAATCTTGCTTGGCGTTTTCGTTGCCAGCAATGTCATCAAATACTACCCGCTCTTTGTCAAGGCCATACAGCTTGGCCTTACTCTTGCCAAAGCCCATCGCTTGGCTATTCTGTCCCTGGGCTTGGCGCATCATAAACATAAAGAGAACGCCAAACAATACAACTGACAGGACAATTGGTGCGAGATTCCAAAACAATAGGCCCGTCTGTGACTCATTTTGCACCTTCACCTCTGTTTTGTCGTGCTTGAGCCCTTGGGTATAGATAGTGCCATTCTCTTTGAGGCTGCGCTCGGTCGGCTTGGACTGGCCTTTGGGTGTAACAGTTAGCTCATTGCCTTGGATCTCAATCTTTGCAATTTTGCCATTATTTGCTCGGTTCACCACGTCCGAGAGTGGCACCTCCTTGAGGTTGGCCTGCGGCGAATTAATCGCCCAAAATGCCAGCACGCCCAGCACCACAATCGCCCAAAACAGCCCTAGACGCAGGGCATTGGTCGCTTTCGACGGTTTTTTATTCATCAGGGAACTCACTCCTTTCGTTCGCTTGCATTCTCACACGGTAATCTGATCTATTGTACCACTTCTACAGTGAATTGCCGAGGGCCAAACTGCAAATACACGCCATCGCCCACCACATGGCGGCTGCCTGGGCGAGCAGTCTTGATGGCCAGCACCGCACGCTCGAGCCGCGGACGGGTTGGGCGCGGCGCACCCGCCCACATGATCATCGCACCCAATAGTTCCTGAGCGCTTGCTTCGTCGATCATGATCAATCCATGGCGCTCAGCCGCAAACTGCGGTAAGAGATGCTGCACTTCATCATTAATCGTATGGCGCAGCGCAAGTTGCCGATGTCGCAACGAGGTAATCTGCGCCGCCTGCTCGGCTGTGACGCACCGCTGAATGCAGCGCCGCAGCCGATTGCGCGTGTAGCGGTCGCTCGCATTTGTCTCATCCTCCACCCATTCCAGGCGATGAGCCAGTGCATAGGCACGGATATCTGCCTTGCGCCAGCCCAGTAGTGGCCGCTCCACCCCAGGGCGGTTTAGCACAGCCAGCCCACGCCAGCCCGTTCCACGCACCAGGTTAAGCGCCACTGTTTCTACCAAATCGTCCAAATGATGCGCCGTCACCACTGGTGCTTGGTATTGTGCTGCTGTATCAAGCAAAAAATCATACCGCGCTTCTCGCGCTGCGGCCTCGCTCGCATTCGGCCCAAGCTCAAGCCGGGTAAACACAAAGGGTAGCCCATAGCGCGCCGCTAGTGCCGCCACAAAGCGCGCATCCGCCGCCGACGCCTCACCCCGAATCCCGTGGTCGACATGCGCCACAATCAGCGGCTCCGCTGCCTGCGCCGCCATCACATCCAAGAGCACTACACTATCCACACCACCAGACACTGCAACAAGATATGCCATGGCAATAGTATATTCATTTTGCAAAGAGGAGTAAATACTAGTTTTATTATGCGCAATATGCTAGGCGCAAGACACAAAACAAGCCGCCCGGGAGGAGAAACGGCGGCTTGCATGATAGAGGAGGAGGTAGCATGTGCTACTACAGGTAGTATGCCCCGTCTTGCTTAAATGGAGCTGAAAGTGGATACTCTTTGCTATTTTAGCAATACACCGATGCAAGCCAGCGTGGCAGAGTCTTCACCAGTGAGCTTCTTGTAGGCTCTAGAGTCTCGCAAACTTCTTCGTAATATACTGCAAAGCAATAGGCAATAGGCAATAGGCTATATCCTATGCAATTTGCACCATAATATTCTCTGTTTTTATGAAGAATGCGGTAGTATATTCAATTTTTTGCCTCACTACTCAAGCTTTAGCAATTTTCACTCTTTTCCTCTATACCATTCTACTCTCAGAAGTAGCAGAGAGGAGAAAAGATCAATGCCAATAATAAGTCGGAACACAAACTTCTACGCTATGTAAGAATAAAACAAGAAAGCAAAGATACCCCAGCTACAAAACAGATCTCTCTACTTGCGCGACAGCTTACTTGCCGCCGTTCGCACTGCCTCGCTCCACGTTAGGAAAACGTGTGGGAGCTCTGCTAACTGCTCAGCAGTGAGGTCGTGCTTGATAGCGAGCGTGACCTCTTGGATGAGCTCACTAGCCCGCGGTGCAACGATCGTCCCGCCGAGCAATACCCCTTGTTTGTCGCTAATCAGCTTGACGAACCCCTCGCGGAAGTCACTTGTATTGCTGCGAGCAATCATACCGAGCGGCACCAACACCTTGTTGATCTTGAGATCGCGCTTAATACAGTCATCTTCATTAAAGCCCACACTAGCTACCTCTGGATAGATAAAGGTAGCGCGCGGCACTAGCTCGTAGTCGAGCGTCATTTGCGACTTGGGGTGGAGGATGTTGTGCGCCGTCAGCCGCCCCTCGCTCAAGACGGTGTGGGTCGGCACATCATTACCCAGCACATGGCCGGCCGCATAGATATGCCGCACATTGGTCTGGAAGAATTGGTTCACTTCAATACCATCATCGGGCGAATACGTCACCTCAGCATCATCCAGCCCAATATCGATAGTGGGCTCTGGCTTGGTCGCCACCAAGACACGCTCTACCTCCATCGTCCGCTCAATACCACCACGGATATATTGGACGATCACGTTGCCACTTGGGCCACGCATGAGGGAGCGAATCGTCGTTTGCGTTAGGACCGACAGTGGTTGGTCGCGCTGCAGGAGGCTGCTCACTGCCTCACTGACCTCCTCGTCTTCAGTCGGCAAAATGCGCGATGACTGCTCTGCCACCGACACCGTACTACCAAAGGTCGCAAAGAAATGCGCTAGCTCAATCGCCGTCGTCGTCGCACCAATGATCAATAGGCTACGTGGCGGGCGGCTCAGCTTGAGGGCAGTACGCGGTGTGAGCCAATCGATCGTCTCGATACCTGCAATCGCTGGCTGGGTCACATGCGCCCCTGTTGCGATCAAGATATGCCCCGCCGTTACTTCATGATCACCAATTGTCACGGTGTGCTGGTCGCGCAAGATACCCTTGCCATAGAATGTGTCAATCCCTTGTTGATTATAATAGTGCTCATTATCACCCGCGCCAGTCCGCTCTACCACTGTGTTTTTCCAGTGCTGGATGGCCGGATAGTCAAAATCAACTCGCGATGTATCGAGCCCAAACTGGTGACCCCGCTGGATACGATTGTAGAGCTGTGCCACGCCCAGCAGCGTCTTGACAGGGATATCACCCCAATTGGGTGTTTCACCACCAAAGGTGTCTGCCTCAATCAGCCCCACCTTCTTATCTGCCCGGGCTGCCACCAACGCTGCAGTACTGCCAGCTGCACCACTACCCAGCACCAACAAATCATAATCGTAGCGTGGTCGTCGTATCATGTGGTGGTTCTCCTTAACTCCTGATTGGGCGTTTTCTCTATTATACCACTGGCCTGGGCAAAAAAGAACGCCAAAACACTCACCCGAGCCCTAGCCTTCTTGCCAATTCTCTGCTATAATGCGTCATGTTTGGCACCGTAGCTCAGCCGGTTAGAGCGCAGGACTCATAAGCCTGAGGTCACTGGTTCGATCCCAGTCGGTGCTACCAGATATGATAGGCGGCGTGCGATAGGTGCGCCGCTTTATTTTTTGCTTATAATCGCTATCTGGCTCCAGTGTATAAGTGAATACTATAAAGAAGTATTCAGTCTTGGGATCGAGACAAAAAGCATGCGAGGATAGAGAGCGATGAAGCGTGGAGTGCCAAATCACACATCGTATACATCATCCCCTATAATCAAAAGCACCTCAGGTACATCGCCCAAGGTGCTTTCGATCGTTTAGAGCTCTACCTCTGCTAATTTGCTGTGGCGCGCGGCAATGAATGCCCGCAGCTCTGCCATACTACGCGACCGATTCCAGGTGGCGAGTATGGTTTCTTTCGTCTTTTTTCGCATATCTACCCTCTTTTTTGTGTTGTCATTATCGACCTACCTCGATCCTAGCATATATACGAACAAAATGCAAACAAATTGTTTCTTATTTTAGTTTTTCTTAATTATCCCTGCTATCTCGGTATCCCTCACCATTCTAGGGCAGGTGAACAGCGCTCACTGGTTCATGCCTGAGGTGAGACTCCACCAACTCGCATAGCACTTATGGCACACTGCTAAACATCAGTGGTAGCAGGACTAATGGTGTGCTAAGATAAAGGCTAGACTTATTCTTCTCTACCCACCCAAGATAATCCAAAGCAAAAACCCTACCGTGTGGTAGGGTTCTTACCTTGGTTGCGGGGGCAGGATTTGAACCTGCGACCTGTTGGTTATGAGCCAACCGAGCTAACCGGGCTGCTCCACCCCGCGTTACACTTCTTATTCTACCAGCGATGAATGCCGATTGTCAAGGATTTAACACCTGAATGTCAATATTTCCGCTCCCCCGCTTGTTATTTATCCTTTTGCTGGGCCTGCTCAGCTGCACCACCAAAGAGGAAGGTCACCCACTGCTCGAAGTTGCTACTCTGTGTATCGGGGTTGGTAGGCTTATCGGTTGGTGGGTCGTGCGCCTCGGGGCTGTTCTTGGGCAGCACAATCACCTTCTCGCCAGGCGCCACCAAGCCAAGCTTCTCGCGGGCAGCAAGCTCTTTGTACTCGTCACTCTCGCGGAAGTTCTTTTGGTATTGCAGCGTTTGCGTCTCAAGCTCGGTAAGGACAAGCTGCCGCCGTTTCGTCTCCAGCTCGCGCTGCTGCGTGTAGTTTTGCTGGAGGCGCGCCACCGATTGCCAGGCAAGATACGTCGCAATCACGAGCGCAAGCGCCAGCACAACGGTATTGAGCTGGAGATAATCATGCTTGATCTTGTAGATGATATGGCGCTTGGTAGTGTCGCTGAACACAAACTTCATAGGCTTCTATTATATCGTAGACCGCGCAGTTACTGCAAAAGTTGCGGCCAGCAAAAAACACGCTGTACACCACATTTTTTGTCAAAAATCGCTCATAGACTTGCCAGGTGTCGACCTCTGTGCTATAACCAATGCAAGATGACATACAAACAACCCTCTCAAGAGGCTGCTCGACAACGCGGCCTAGAATCTTCAACGCCACCAAAAACGGTGATAGAATTCACCGCTGCAACATTTGCGCGTGCAGCGTTATCGCTACAAAAAAATGGCAAGCAAGGTGATCTCTTAGCCGACTTAGAGGACGATGGATTGCCAGCATCTTCTCACGCACCAGGCGCCCTACCCCAAGCACAGGCTGAGACACCCTCACCTTGTGAGCAGTCCACTCAGCCAACACGCGAAGACCTCTACGCTCTCCAAAGAATCATCAATAGCTACGATCATCAGGTTGCACAGCACCCACGAAGCAAAGCACTCAAAGAGAAGCGTGCCGCAGCCTGGTATAATCTTGACATTGCTATTGCAGAGTCACTCGGGATGACACCAGAGCAATATGCCCAGGCATACACCAACCGTGATGCGCAGTTCGATCAGATTGTCCTGGAGCGTATGCGTATCCGCCGCGAAGTGAAAGAAACAGCACGAGCCACTCACCCATCCCAAACCGCCGCTCAGCGTAGAAATAGACCACGGCAAGAAGAACCAGAAGACGTTGATTCGCGTACCGCTGCCGCTGGCGGAGCCATCAAGAGCCTTAGCAAGCTCGACTAGTAGTAGCATATACACCAACAATACGGTATAATGTGGCAAGTGGATCTGGGGGCGTAGCTCAGTGGTCAGAGCAGCGGGCTCATAACCTGTTGGCCGCTGGTTCAAGTCCAGCCGCCCCCACCATTGCAAAGATTAGTCATAGCACGCCCATAGTGGCGTGTTTTTAGTATATGCAAACGGTATAAAATTATTTACCTCTCGGTACGCAGCGCCACCAGCATCCAGTTCTACAAGTGTCTTTGCCTTGCTCACACCTCCTCTCATACCTCTCTTGTTGCGAACAACGCAAAACGAGAAAACCCCGCAGCTCACGCTGAGCGCCGCTCTCTAGCGCTCTGAGTGGTGCGAGAGCGTGCCTCTCTATACAAACTTAGTTATCGTCATGCGGTATAGGCTCGCGGCTTACTTCATCTCATACTCCACTTGCTTTGCAGCCCTCTCTTACACTAAGTTCAACAAAAAAGACCCTTCTGTAACAGAAAGGTCTTTTTTTCATATACACGTGTCCGGGTTATTTGGTTGCTTTAGCAGCCTTTTTGGTGGGCTTTGCCGCGTCTTTCTTGGCAGCAAAGGGGAATTTATTGCGTGAGTGCTCCTTCACATAGTAGCCCTCAGGCATGTCACACGGCTCACCCTTGCCGTTGTTTGGTGATTTGCAAAAGTAGTAAATCGTCCGCTTTACGCCACCGCGCAATACCGCATCTTTTTGCGTGTGCAAGTAGTATGTAGTACCATTCGAACTAGTATATTCGTAAGCCATAGTGCTCCTCCTATTTGATCTTACAAAACCTAGCCTACATGCTCACAAAATGGATGTCAACACTTTGGCAGCGATTTTTTACAGAGATGGCGACCATAGACGCGCGATTTTGCTTTTCGCTTGTGGTTATTGTGTATGATAGATGTTGGTACTATTTTTGTACGATAAACAGGGGTCAAGCATAAATTTTATGGAGCGTCTAGCGAACGCTCGCTCAAGGCCATCATGTGTGTTGTGCGTGTTGTAAATTATGTTGTGATTTTTTATTTTTTAGCTATTTATTTCGCTGCTCGATACTGAATGCGCAGCATGATACGCAGGATAATCATCCCCACGATACGCCCAAGAATGGCTGAGATGACCACGCCAGTAAGGAGAATCGTCCAGCCAGCAAAGTCGGGCGACCATAGTGGTGCGCTGAAGTTGTAGTGGTAGAGGCTGGTGTCGGGCATTTTGGCAGTTTGGAGGCCAGCATTGGTACTGCTGAGCTTGCCGAGCTCCTCATAAACGCAACGTACGTAGTCGATCGACCAGCTGTGGAAGCGTGGCTTACACACTGCATCAGCCTTGGCGTTGGCGGTTTGGCCAGCGCGGTTGGCGGTGCTGATCGAGGCGTTGAGCGCAGCCTTGGCGTCGCGATTGTACTGCTCTTGTAGGTAGATTGGGCCAGTATCGGCATTCATATGGGCAGAGGAGTACTGCTGGAGGTCAGCAATGCGCTGGCGGATCTGCTCCATATTGCCCGCCTTATCTGCCGAGAGAACTGCCCGCCGCCGCTCGGTCATCCCCACATTATTGAGCCGCAAAAAAGTGGCAGACAGCACGAGCAGCACCATAAGCAGTAGCACCAAGTGCCACATCTTGATGCGCCGGAGCCGCTTCATCGAGCGCTTGACTTGCTGTTTGTTTGCCATGCTATATACCCTACGTATGCCCACTTATGCTTTGGCTCTAGTATAGCATAACCTCAATATTGAACCCAGTAGCGCGAGGTGGAGCGATCACACTCACTAGCCACCTCTGGTGGTTTTGTGCCAGAGGCGGTACAATGGAAGGTATGAATATCTACTTCTCTGGAATCGGCGGCGTGGGCCTGGGGCCATTGGCTGAGTTGGCGCACGATGCAGGGCACCATGTGCTTGGCTCGGATAGCCACACGGGGCTCGAAACACAAGAACTCGAGCGGCGTGGCATCTCCGTCTCACAAGACCAAACAGGCGAATACCTGGCCTATCGCCATCAACAAACCCCCATCGATTGGTTTATCTATACTGCGGCCTTACCGCCCGACCACCCTGAGCTCGTCTTGGCGCAGCGGCTTGGCATCTACACTGCCAAGCGCGATGAGCTCCTCACTTATCTCATCAACGAAAAAGACCTCCAGCTCATCGCCATCGCTGGTACCCACGGCAAGACGACGACAACTGGCCTGATGGTGTGGGCGCTGCGTCAGCTGGGCGAGCCAGTGAGTTACTCGGTGGGTACAACATTGAGTTTTGGTCCCAGCGGCCACTATGTGCCAGACAGCCGCTACTTTGTGTATGAGTGTGATGAGTTTGACCGCAACTTTTTGCAATTCCACCCTCATCTCACACTACTGACCTCTGTTGACTACGACCACCCGGACACCTACCCTACCAAGCAAGACTATACCGACGCCTTTAGCCGCTTCCTCGAGCAGAGCGAATATACCATCATGTGGCAGCGCGATGCTGATGCAGGCGTTGTGCCACCACGGCGGCGGGCGCGTGTCTTGGAAGATGAGGACGTGCAGCAATTTACCCTCGCAGGGGCGCACAACCGTGCAAACGCAACACTGGTGGCAACGGCGTGCAAGCAGCTCAGGCTTGGCTCACCCGAGCACATTCGAGCGGCTATCAACACCTTCCCGGGGGTGCAGCGACGCTTTGAGCGGCTTGGGCCTGGGCTGTATAGCGATTATGGCCACCACCCGGTAGAGATCGCCGCAACGCTGCAGATGGCACGAGAATTGTCCGACCACGTTGTGCTGGTATATCAGCCACACCAGAACGTCCGCCAGCATGAGATCCGCCAACAATACACCGATTGCATGGAGCGCGCCGAGCAAATCTACTGGCTGCCAACCTACCTCAGCCGCGAAGACCCAGCCTTGCCTATTCTCACCCCGCAGCAACTGACCGAGCAACTAACAAACCGTAGCAGCGTTTACTATGCCGAGCTAGATGATACCTTGTGGCACGCCATCCAAACTGCCCGCGCCGAGGGCAAGCTTGTGCTCTGCATGGGCGCAGGCACGATTGATGGCTGGGTGCGGCAGCATCTTGGACAGGGAGGAGCATAATAATCATGGAGCGTCCACCAGCAATCACAACAATCCTCTTCGACGTTGGCGGTGTCCTTATCGACAATTATGATTATGTGAACAATGATGTACGCCAAGCACTCGATAGCCCGGGTGACTTTGACCAGCGTTGGCCAGCTGCAATTCATCGTTATGGCAGCGGAGAGACTAATCGTGCTATATTCTGGCGCGAGCTTGGCTGCGACCACCCAACGAATACGCAGCAAGACAGCATTGTCAAAGGTTTTCGCGAGACACTCACAATTCGCAATCAGGTGATGGAATACGCTGCCCACCTGGCGACACAAGGCTTACGCGTTGGCATCCTGAGCGACACCATCCCGGAGCACGCCGAAGTATTACAACAAAGTGGTGTGTACGACGAAGCTATCTTCGACCCCTGTTTGCTCTCCTACGAGACAGGCCACCGCAAGCCAGCACCTGCTACATACATTCACGCGTTGGGACATCTAGGCTTATGTCATTGTCCAGAATCCGTACTGTTTGTTGACGATCGGACGAAGAATATCGCCACTGCCGCCGCAACAGGTATGCGCACTGTTCACGCTGTGCAGCGCGCCACTCAAGCTGAGACCGAAGCTACTATCATCAACGACATCGCTACGAAACTTCAGTCGTAATAAATAATCAATAGATGCGCCGTGCTTAACCAGTCTGGAAGGTTATATTTCTACCGGTCATCCCCACTACCTCGCAGTTGGCCGCGCTGCTGGCGGCTGGCGAGCTTGGCGTTGTTGCGCTGAGCGACCTCCTCAAGACTCGAACCAAGCAAGTGTGCCACTGCCGTTACATACCACAAAACATCACCCAGCTCCTTAATGATTGCCTGCTTATCTGTCTCTGTTATCGTGCCCTGCTGGTCACGCAGTAGCTTCTTGAACTTCTCAAGCACCTCGCCCGATTCGCCGCCCAGACCTAGCACCATACCCATTAGTTGGGCATTAGCATCACCGTAGGCATAGTCACTGCTCAGGGTAGTGATTGCTTGCTGTGCGTAGTCGTCGATCTTCATATATCCTCCTTGTTATTGATCTAAAACGTTGTCAAACTCCTCAAAAAAGTATGGATCGCGAAAGAATGCCCGCGCGACAATCTGCTCCACCGCCGGTGCAAGCGCGTACTGCGCCAGCTTGTGTGGGCGCGCCCAGACGAGCCGTTCGTGCGGAGTGATATCATCAGTTGCCCCATAAAACACATGAGCCAACGTAGTTGAGAGAATCGCTTTGTCTGCCCAAACACGAATATAGCACTCGCCCGCATGCCGTAGCGCGAGATCCATAGTGCCAAGCTTCTCCGCTGCTTCGCGTTGAGCCGCCGCTTGGATAGATCTGTCATCGATATGGAGCTTTCCGTAAGGGAGCGTCCAGGTGTCGATGTAGGGCTGCTTGGTGCGCTGCTGCAGCAAGACGTCTCCATTGCTATTTTGCACCACCAGCATGGTCACAATCTTGGGCTGGGTACGAACCAGCATATTGTCTGTACTCACCCGATCGACATACGCCAAACCACGTGGTGCCAAGCTATAGCCACCCGGCACCTTTTGGACAAGCTGGTGCTGGAGCAGTACCTTGAGGTGATAGCTAAAGAGATTGGTATCCACCCGCGGTGGGCGCAGATCACGAAAGCGAGCTACTTTGCGGTAGCATAGCACACTGAGAATCCGCCTTTGGATATGGTGGTTAATCGTATTTTGCTCAAACATATTTGACTCAAATCACTATAACTGACACATCTAGTTTAGCACGCTATACTAGGGGTGGGTCAATCTTTCGACAGGAGAAAAATATGCCACAATGTCAACGAAATAGCGAACATAGAGGATATAACAACGCGGCAGAAACCAGCGGCTCACCTTATCCTACTACTGTAGAATCTATTGGATGCGCCGCACGTATACCGAGCGAAATCACCCCGCCGCAGCAGCAAGAACACGCACAGCCTCCAAAGGAAATTGAACGCAAGTTCATTATTGACCCAACGTCAAGCACCTTCACAAGAGAAGTCTTGGCCGGAAAGATCCTCGATGATTTTGACCATACTACTCTCCGTCAAGGTTATCTGGCGATTCGCGATGATGGGAGCGAAGAACGCATCCGAAGCTTTGGTGATATTCATTTTGAGCACACAATGAAATCTGGTGGTGATCTCGTTCGCGATGAGAAAAACACTCCTCTCAGCCGCGAGGATTTTGCAGTACTATGGCCTCGCACTGCAGGAGCACGAGTCGAAAAAACACGCTATCAAATTCCTTATCAAGGAGTTGTGCTTGAGCTTGACATCTATCATGGCCAGCTTGCTGGTTTGTGCGTCGGCGAGATTGAGTTTTCTGGCGAAGATGAAACAGCAGCACGAGCTGCAGCAAACGCATTTGGTACTCCTGCCTGGGCTGAGTACGATGTCACTACAGATGAGCGCTTCAAGAACAAACGACTTGCCACTAGCAGTACACTACCAGTTTTTTATGAGTAATGAGGCGTCGCTCGCACGCAGCCAATCGCCTTCCCTTCACTCATCCAACGCTGTTCGTAGGCGGTGAGCGTCTTGTATTCATCAGGTAGTGACGACTCGTGGAGATCGAAGGATAATTCGCAAATCGACCACTGACAGGCAACGAGCTGCTCCAGGCTCCAGCAAAAGAAATCGCGGTCGTCGTGTTTGAGCAAGAGCGAGCCACCCGGCCGCAACAGCTGCGCGTACTGACGCAAGAATGTTGGGTGAGTAAGGCGCCGGCCAGCACTGCGCCGCTTGGGGAATGGATCAGGAAAGGTTACCCACAGCTGCTTGAGTGAATGAGCAGCAAAGAGCTCATCAATCTGATCGGCCCGAGCCCGCACAAACAACACATTGGTGATGCCACACTCGAGCGCTGTGTATGCACCTTTTTGCAAGCGATCACCCTTAACATCCAGTGCCACAAACACCTCATCTGGGTGCTGCGCCGCTAGTTCCACACTAAACATCCCGGTACCAGCGCCAACCTCGAGCACCGTCGCACTCTGCCGCACCTCTGGCGTTGCCTGGCACCATTCATCGTACTCGTAGCAGTTGGTGGCGTTATGAAACTTAGCAAAACGATATTTCTTGCGTTTGCGAGTGATGATAAATTGCTGAGGGTCAAGATACGTCATGAGTCTATTATACCTGAATCACATGGCCTCTTTCGCGGGTGACCCTACGCTCCACGTTATCTGGGTGAGGTGTGAGAACTCACTATCTGTCTAGCATGTTTTTCACTCGAGCAGTGAGAACCGCTCTAAAAAATGTTGTAATACTTGCATCACTGAGTAAGATTCTAACTTATTCTCAGGTTATTATGCCCTACCTGAGTCGTTCCACCACCCCATCAGATAGCACCCGTACCAAGCGTGATGGTGGCGTATCAGTCGGCACAGTGCCACCATCATAATAGTAATCGACACCATTACCAAAGTATGCACGAGCTTCAGCAATAGTGCGGGCGGGTGGCTGCCCCTCGAGATTAGCACTGGGGGCGATCAACGGGCCAGTCTGGCGCAAGACCACCTGGAGCCACGGCAGCTGCGGCTGGCGATAGGCCAGCATATCATTAGCGCGGCGTAACCACTGCGGAGCATGGGGCGAATCGAGCAAGATACTCGTGGGCTGAGAGGTATTAAGCGACGGTAAGGTGGGTATATCGGCATACGTTTGGCTGGCATCAGCCACGAGGATGATGGATGATTTATTACTATCACGCTGCTTAAGGCGATATACCCGCGCTACTGCCGCTTCGTCATCTGCCCGGGCAACAATGCCATACAGCGTATCAGTCCGGAGTACTGCCACGCCACCACGCTGCAAGGTAAGCACAAGCTGGTTTAATTCATCATTCACATCTGTTATACTACCATAATATGAAGCCAATTACCTCACCCGAGCTCACTGCACTAGAGATTATTATCATTATTATCGTGGCAATTGCATTGTATTGGTTGGGGCCGCGCGTGGTAATGTGGCTGACGCGGCATGCCTTCGTTACCACATATCAGCGCACGCTGCCCAAGAAAGATCTCGAGAAGCGGCACAAGACGCTGGGCGGGCTCTTTGCTAATGTATGGCGCATTATTGTCGTGGTGATTGCGGGCTATGCTATCTTTACTCATTTTTTCAATAGTGCAGCTCTTGCACCACTGTTTGCGAGCGCAGGGATTATTGGTGTCGCCTTTGGGTTTGGCGCACAATCACTCGTTAAGGATTTTCTTTCAGGAGTGTTTATAATTAGTGAAAACCAGTATCGGGTAGGAGATATTATCGAGATCGATGGCTTTGGCGGGACGGTCGAGCGGATCGGCGTGCGCTCCACAGTGATCCGCGATGTCGAGGGCAACGTCCACTTCTTCCCTAATGGTGTGGTGCAGCACGTCATCAACAAGACGATGGGCTATAGCAAAGTATACTTCACCATCACCGTTGCGCCCGACACCAACATTAGCACTGCCAGCGATATCATCAATCGGATTGGCGAGGAAATTTCTGGCGAGGAGAAATGGCAGCGCAAAGTGATCGAGCCACCACACTTTGACATTCTTGGCGACTTCAATGCGTCGTCGATTAGCCTCGTCGTCTCCGGCAAAACTCAACCATCCGAC
>CALBWN010000051.1 GCA_937974295.1 uncultured Candidatus Saccharibacteria bacterium | reverse complement strand
GAGATCGGCGGAAAATTCCGGATCCCGGATGTCTGCGCGCAGAGCGGGGCAAGACTTGTGGAGATCGGATGTACGAACAAGACCCATCTCTCCGACTATGAGGAGGCCCTGAATGAGAACACAAAGGCAATCCTCAAGGTGCACTTCAAGAACAAACCAACCGATGCGTCGGTCGACCTCGACAAGCTTGCTGCTAAGACAGCCGGTAGCAGTGGTGCCGACCTCGCGAACATGGCCAACGAAGCAGCGATTATTGCAGCGCGCCGCGGCAAGAAGACGATCACCAACCAAGACCTGACCGAAGCCTTTGAGAAAGTGGCAATTGGTCCCGAGCGCAAAGCGAAGGTAATGACCGACCACGAAAAAGAACTCACGGCGTACCACGAGGCAGGTCATGCTATTGTGGGGCATGTCTTGCCTGATAGCGATCCAGTGCATAAGGTAACCATCATCCCGCGTGGTGGTACGGGTGGCGTGACATGGTTCTTGCCACCAGAGGATAAGAGCTACACCAATGTATATGAATTTAAGGACATCCTAGCCCGAGCAATGGGTGGGCGGATTGCTGAGAAGCTAATCTATGGCGATGACGGCATTACAACTGGGGCAGGGAGCGACCTGCGCAAAGCGACGGAGATTGCCCGTGATATGGTGATTGAGCAGGGCATGGGTGCAAAGCTCCGCGACCAAGTCTTTCACGAAGATAATGGCGGCATGGTGTTCGACAAGATCACTCACGAGCGGCCATATAGCGATGCGACTGCTGAGGCGATTGACCATGAGGTGGAGGCGCTTATCAAAGAGGCTTCTCGCCGTGCTGAGATTGTCCTCTCGCACAACCGTCCAGCGCTTGAGAAGCTCAAAGATGAGCTGCTTGTTCACGAAACACTAGAAGAAGACGAAGCTAAGGCTGCGATGGCAGATGCCACTTTGCCAACGGAGGCCAAGCTCCATTAGGAGCAGGGAGGTACCAGTGGCACATGGAGCAAATCGTCGGCGTGTCCGCTCAGTCGTCGCCAAAGCAAATAGCAAACTAAACATCAAGAATGCTGCTGCCCTCCTGGCAGGCTCGACGCTGCTATCGAGCGTCTTAGGGATGTATCGTGAGCGGCTTATTAATGGAATGTATTACGACACCTACAAAGTGGGTGCTGATGCCTATACTGTAGCCTTTACCATCCCCGATTTCATGTTCTTTGTGCTGGTGTCTGGGGCATTGAGTGTATCCTTTATACCGGTGTTTAATGAGCGTCTAGCATCGGGCAATAAGCAATCTGCCTGGGATCTGAGCTCGAGCTTGATTAACTTCTTGGCACTCACCACCTTAGCGGCGAGTATTTTGATTATGATCTTTGCTGAGCCGCTGGTGAACGTCGTGGTGGGGCCGGGGCTCAGCGAGTCGGGGCGGAGCCTGGCGGTGAGTATGATGCGCGTGATTGCGGTCAATCCATTCCTCTTCTCTATCTCTACCGTCATTGCGAGCATGCAGCAGGCGATTGGGCGCTTTACCTTCTACGCGTTAGCACCAACGATCTACAATATTGGTATCATCATTGGTGCAACCTTCTTTACGAATGGTATCAATATCTTTGGCTGGCAAGTGTTTGAGGGTGGCATTATGGGTGTGGCACTGGGTGTGGTGCTAGGCTCAGTGCTGCAGTTGATTGTGAGCTCGATCGGCCTACTGGGGCTGGACTTTGACTACCGCTTTACGATCAGGCGGAGGAACAAGAGCTTTCGCCAGGTGCTCCGCTTGCTGCGGACGCGCTCACTCGACCAAGGGATCGATTATCTTAATGGTCTCGTGGAGACAAACCTTGCTTCGCGCATGGCTGATGGGACGGTGCGGGCCTACCAGCAGGCATCGGCATTGTCATTGATGCCTGTGAACTTGATCGGCGTGGCGATTAGTAACGCAGCCTTCCCACAAATGACGGAGCATCTGGGGGCAGGGCGCGAGGATCTTTTCCGCAAAGAATTGCAGGTGATGATCCGGGTGATTATTTGGTTGGCATTGCCAGTGGCAGTCATTACTTACTTTGCACGGGGCTATGTGGTGAGCTTTATCCATAACGGGGGCGACCCGGTGATATCGGGCTTTCTTGGTGTGCTTGTTTTGACGATATTTTTCCGCACGATTTATCATATTGCAGCCCGTAGCTTTTACGCGCAGCAGGATACCAAGACACCGCTTTATATCTCGTTCTTTGCGATTGGGTTTAACATTATCCTGGCGATTATCCTGGTAAATCTCTGGTCGAAGAACCAAAACCCAGGCTACGGCCTAGCTTGGGCACAGTCTATCACTGCTGTAGTGGAGGTGATTGTCCTCTTCTTCTTCATGGGGCGGCGCATGCCGAGGCTGTTTGATCGTGGCTTCGTCAACAGTATCTACAAGATGGTCATTGCTGCAGTGCCAACTGGTTTGGCTGCCTACCTGAGCGTGGTGATGATTCCCTTTGGTACGAACGATAAGAGTTTCTTCCTTGCTTTCCCCAAGTTTATTATGATCACAGTGGTGAGCTTTGCGGTTTATATATGGTTCAGCCGGCGACTGCGGCTTAAAGAGGCCGAGCCAGTGCTTAATCGGTTGCGGCAGATCTTCTTTGGACGGATTAACCTTGGCTGGAACTGGAAACGCTAGCGTATGGAACATATCCGTAATTTCTGCATCATCGCCCACATCGACCATGGCAAGAGCACCTTGGCCGACCGCATGATGGAGCTGACGGGCACCGTTACCAAGCGGGATATGAAGCAGCAGTTGCTGGATAGCATGGACCTAGAGCGCGAGAAGGGGATTACCATCAAGCTCGCCCCGGTGCGGATGAAGTATGAATATAAATCAGAAGCGGGTGCTGCCCCGTCGACTGCCACCCGCTTAGTATCATCTGTTGATTCAATTGACGGGGGCAGAAACACCGCGCCCCAGCTTGGTACCTACGACCTCAACCTGATCGACACCCCTGGCCATGTTGACTTCAGCTATGAAGTATCGCGCAGCTTGCAGGCCTGCGAAGGTGCGGTGCTGGTGGTGGATGCCAGCCAGGGGATCCAGGCGCAGACGCTGGCCAATGTGTACCTCGCGATGGAGCAGGATCTTGCGATCATCCCGGTGCTCAACAAAGTTGATCTGCCAGCAGCCGATGTACCGCGCGTGTCTAAGCAGGTGATTAATCTGCTCGGTTGTGATGAGAGCGATATTATCCATATCTCAGCTAAGACCGGGCAGAATGTACCGCAGGTGTTGCGGGCTATCGTTGAGCGTATCCCAGCGCCGGTGTCGCCGCTGGCATTGCAGGCTGAGCACATGGCCGCGCAAGATGGCAAGACGCCGAGTATACCAACCCGCGCCCTGATTTTTGATAGCTACTACGATGACTACCGCGGGGTTATCCTCTACGTGCGCGTGGTGGATGGCACGATACCGAAAGGTGCGGACATCACCATGATGGCCACCGGCGCCCGCGGCCTTGCCCTGGAAGTGGGGCACCTGAGCCCAACCATGCAGCCCGACCCACTGCTTGGCACCGGCGAAATCGGCTACATCGTCACCAACCTGAAGACGACGCGTGAAGCGCGGGTAGGAGATACGGTGACACTCAAGAAATACTGTGAGTAGTTATAACATAGTGGTATAGTTTATCGTATGATGG
>CALBWN010000050.1 GCA_937974295.1 uncultured Candidatus Saccharibacteria bacterium | reverse complement strand
CCCAAAGCTCAAGATCCACCAGTGTGGCTTGCCAAAGCAGATGGCAATCGAGCTCTTCAAGCCGTTTGTTATCAGCTGGCTCATTAAGGGCGATTATGCGCACAACATCCGGAGTGCAACGCGCCTGATTGAGGCGGGCGAAGCGGTCGTGTGGGATGCGCTGGATGAGGTAATCAAGGGCAAGTACGTATTGCTTAACCGTGCGCCATCACTGCACCGTTTGAGTATCCAAGCCTTCCAACCAAAGCTGGTTGAGGGCAAGGCGATCCAGCTCCACCCGCTCGTCGCTAACGGCTTTAATGCTGACTATGATGGCGACCAGATGGCTGTCCACTTGCCACTCAGTGCCGAGGCGCAGGCCGAAGCGCGCGAGCTGATGAGTGCCGTCAATAACCTGCTGAAGCCTGCCGACGGGAGCCCTGTCCTCAGTATCGACCAGGACGTGGTGCTCGGCAACTACTACCTCACATACGAGAAACCCTCAGCTCAGACTGACACTGTTGCTGTCTTTGCTGATAGCCGGGCTGCTGAGCTCGCCTACGACATGGGCAAGCTCCACTTGCAGAGCCCAATTCGCATTCGAGCTAAGGGTGAGATCCGGACAACCACCCTAGGGCGTGTCTTCTTCAACGAAATCCTGCCAGAGGACTTCCCCTACAACAACAACGTCCAGACCAAGAAAGAGCTCAAGCGGGTGCTTGGTCAGATCTTTGAGCGCTATGGCGCTGCCGAGACTGCTATCACTGCCGACCGCATGAAGGGCTTAGCCTTCCGCTTTGCCACCACTGCTGCGGTGTCGACTGGTATGGAAGACTACCTCAGCTTCGACGAAATTGCCGACTTTGTGGCTGAGGGTGACGCACGTTCTGCTGCGATCTCGGAGCAGCTTGATCAAGGGCTCATTACCGAGGACGAGCGCTACACATTGACCGTCAATAACTGGCGCACCGTCGACCGCAAGGTAGAAGACTTCTTACGCAGCCAATTGGCTCACATGGACACCTCTGTTGCAACGATGGTGAATTCTGGTGCTCGTGGTAGCGTCAACAACATTAAGTTGGCCAGTGCGATGATCGGTATCCAGGTGGATGCTGCTAACCGCGAGATTGAGCTGCCAGTCCGCAGCAACTTCAAGCGAGGGTTGTCGAGCCTGGAGGCCTTCGTGGCAACGCGTGGTGCTCGCAAGGGGCTTATCGATACCGCCCTCAAGACGGCCGACTCTGGCTATCTCACGCGTCGCTTGGTCGATGTCTCGCAGGATGTCTTTACCGTTGAGGACGAAGAGGGTGACGACGATGGCTTCACTATTTACCGCAATGAGTCTGAGGAGACAATGATCGAGTTTGGTAACCGCTTGTTTGGCCGCTACACCGCCGAGGCAGTGCCAGGCCACCTCGACCGCGACCAGCTCATTACACGTGAGATTGCCGACGCTATCGAGGCAGATCAGTCGATCGACCAAGTACGTATCCAGTCTGTCCTCTCTACCAAGAACTTGCACGGTATTCCACGCAAGAGTTATGGGATCGATATGGCAACTGGCCAACTCGTCGATGGTTCGCAGCCAGTTGGGGTCATCGCCGCGCAGTCGGTCGGTGAGCCAGGCACGCAGCTGACGCTTAATACCTTCCACAGCTCTGGTGTTGGTGGGTCGGACATCACCCAGGGTCTGCCACGTGTTGAGGAGCTCTTTGAGGCACGTAACCCGAAGGGCCAGGCCTACGTCACAGAGGTCGCCGGTTTGGTTGATATTTGGGAAGATGGCAAGAAGTACGTTGTACAGGTCACACCGCAAGCAGGCAAGGTAGAGCGCATGCCACTTGATGGCCGCATGGTGATGGTACAATCGGGCAGTAAGGTGAAGGTTGGCGACGTCATCGCGTCATTCGACGATGGCACACAGCCACTCACTGCACCGTTCGATGGGGTAGTCGAGTCTGCTGGTGACTCGCTTGTCCTCACCGGCAACGCGACAGCACCAGTCCGCTACGAGATTCCTGGCACGATGTACCTCGTCGTCAAGCCGGGCGATATGGTCGAGCCAGGCGATCGCTTGACGCTCGGTTCGCTCAACCTGCACGACCTCATGCGCCTTAAGGGCACAGAGGCAACCCAGCGCTACATCATTAACGAAGTGCTTCGTATCTATGCTGCGCAGGGCCAGGATGTGGCTGGTAAGCACCTTGAGATCATCGTCCGGCAGATGTTCAGCCGGGTGCAGATTGATGATCCAGGCGACAGCACCTTCGTCATGGGCGATATCATCTCCAAGGCATCAGTGGTCGATGCCAACAAGGAGCTCGTTGCCCAAGGCAAGACGCCAGCCCAGTATGCGCAGCTGCTGCTTGGTATCACCAAGGTGAGTATCTGGAGTGATAGCTGGCTGTCTGCTGCATCATTCCAAGACACGACTCGCGTGCTGATCAACGCTGCCACTAGCGGCCGCGCCGATCACCTCAAGGGTCTTAAGGAGAACGTCATCATCGGCAACAAAGTGCCGGTTGGTACGGGTGCACACCCATTGCCGCTCGAGGAGAATGACTCTCCGGAGGATGAGTTTGTCGCTGAAGCTCAGGCCGAAGAAGCTGCGCCAGAAGTGACAATCACTACCGACGAGCTGTAGGGAATAGCTAGTTTAGAGCAGAAGAGCCCCACTCTCTAGTGGGGCTCTTGTTTCATAGACGGTCTTAATACTATTCGACAATTATTGTAAATATGTGATATAACAGATGTAGTATGTATGAACGTTTTTCTCAACAATCAGTTCAGTCCGGTTCAGCTGACGAGAAAGTGAGCCAGCAAGATAAAGAAGTAGCTGCTGCTACAGTAGAGGGTACAGGCGAAGCCGCCCCTACTGGGCGGATGCAACGGATACGAGATCGCTTATCGAATATAGCGACACGAATTGACAAGCATTTCACGTATGGCTACGATCTGTATTATCCACACATCAGCAAAGAAGAAGCGCTTGTCATGCCCGAAGATGAACTTATAGAATCGACAAAAACAATTCTTAGCAGA
This sequence comes from uncultured Candidatus Saccharibacteria bacterium, assembly GCA_937974295.1. Classification (GTDB taxonomy): domain Bacteria; phylum Patescibacteriota; class Saccharimonadia; order Saccharimonadales; family Saccharimonadaceae; genus Saccharimonas. The sequence continues at coordinate 24,197 of CALBWN010000050.1, read as the reverse complement.
GAGTTTGCTCCACGACCGAAAAGTTATGTCAATTGGCGAGTTATTGAAGGACCAGTGAGCCTTCATGTTGTGGATCAGCGTCGTCCAAAACCTAGGACAAAACGGCACTGGTGGCAGATATTGTAATTATAAATGTAAATGCGAAGAAGAACAAAAAACTCATCAGGATAAGATGAGTTTTTGCTGGTTTTTTGATATTGATCTAAACTGGCTTGTAACTTCTCAAGATACGATATAGACCAATTTGAACCGCCCATAGGGTGCCTTTGTCGTTGAATCGAAAGATAACGAACTTGTCTGCATCCAACCTATATCGCAGATTCTTTCTCCCCCAGAGTCCTCCTTCAAACTCCGGATCTCCAAACGTGTTAATGACTTCCTGTATCGATGCTGTGTTTGATATTGATGTTAGTAGTTTGTAAGAGAGTGGAATATAGGGCTCCTCATAAAGACTGTCATCCTGTAGGTAAATAGAAAGAACGACGAGGATATCGTTACGCCACTGCAGTTCGAGGCCTGCGCTATAATACGACCAGTACGATTCGGTCGAACCAGCACCGAGGAAGCTTTCGTCGGTATCTTCAATTAACGGCTCGCATGCCAAGCCATTCGTTGCTTTATCAACCTGCTCCTGTATTCCATCAATGCCTCTTCCAATTAGATCAATATATTTGGTAATAGGGCCATCTAGTCTCGTTTCCATATTTCCTCTGTAAAGTTGGCTTAGTTGATTTACTAAGTTTGATTATACAATAAATTGATGGTTATGTAATACGAGTCACTCCAACCCCTAGTAGCTATATAATCACAAACCGCCCTAACAGGTGTTGGCTAGCCTGCGCCATATACACTAATTGGCACTACCGATACTTCGGCATCTCTACCGTCACTACCTCGCCTTTGCTGAGGTCGCGGCATTTGTCGCCTTCGTAGACTTGCCGCAGGTCGACTTTCTTAGCATTGCGAAGTTGAGCCTTATAGACGTCACAGGAGAGCATATCGTTCTGGCGAATCTGGAAAAAGACCCAGCGCCCATCGCTCGATTGATAAAACAGCGCCGTCCCTTGCGAATTAAAGAGGTGCGACTCGGGTTGTACACCACCCAGTGGTATCTCTGCCAAGCGATAGCCTGTAAGCTTGCTTTCGCGCACTGTCATAGTGCCGACAATGCCGACGTTATAACTCGAACTTGCGGCAGGCGAGTAAGCATTGTAGAGAGGAGCTTGCTGTTTGGCGAGGTCTTTGTAGTCGGCAGCATCAAGGCACTTGAACTCAACAAAGCGAGTTTCCTTGTTTTTCGGGTCGTTTGGGTCAAGTGGGGTATTGCTAATCTGGCACGTTACATCGCCATTGCTCCGTGTAAAGTCTGCAAGGTATGGGCCGTCTTTATCGCCATCTTGCACGACATAGCGCGTGAATTGATCATAGTCGAGCATGTGCTCCAGAGCGGTGACGTTGCGCTTAGCCTCAGCCTTGGACAGAGTGGCGGCAGCACTCTTAGTTTTGCTTGGATCAGTAGCGATAGAATAAAAGTGAGAACCTTCAGCCTTGACCGGTGTTGACAGTGATGACTTAACGGCTTCTGTGCCCTTGAAGTACTTCTTGGCACGCTCGAGCGTCTTGGCGGCGGTGAGCTGCTCCCGTGGGCCAGTCTTTGTCTCGGTGTGCTGCTCGGTATTCTTGGCTTTATGTGGCCGAGTTGCGATATAAATAATCCCTGCTGCGATGGCAACAACCACTAAACCAGCCAGAGCAAAGCGTATCGCTAGCCCGCGCGGCGTCAGGCGAGAGCGTCGGTACTGAGGTGAGGAGGGTGATCCACTGAATAGCATAGTGTCATTATACACTGCAAGCTAGGTTGGCAGCAATGGCTCTTGCGCAAACGCACTGCACTTCGTATAATGCAAAGCATGAGCACTATGAATAATCCGTTGATGCAGAAAAAACAGGCTGGCTACACTGTGGTAGAGCTGTTGGTTGTGATCGTCATTATTGCCATCCTTGCTACATTAACACTCGTCTCGTACCAACGTATCCAAGCCGGTGCACAGGGACGGACTCGCGTAGCCGACCTCACAGCAATGCGCCAAGCACTTGATCGCTACTATACCAAAAATGGTGCATACCCGGTTGCTCAGACTGCTGGTAGTGCCACCCCCACTTACCAGCGCCGCGATAGCGCCACATTCTTGCGCCAATTGGTGCCAGCCTACATTACCACGCTCCCCAGCGTCACACAGGGTAGTACCACTGATGGAACTAACAACACCTACCTCTACATCACCAATGCTCAGCAAACCGAATACAAGCTACTTTATATCAATACAAGCGGCTTACCGCCAGGTGAGTACGATGCCGTACCTCAAGCAATGCGCACCACCGCGCCAGACCGCTACGGCGTGTGGTCAAAAAACGGCGAACGGCTCCCTGGCTAGCAGGGGGCAGGTGGACTCATCAGGGGTGATAATTACTCTACCGCCCACACCCAATCCATGCTATAATCAATCGTTGAGAGTTGTATTACTCATGCTAAAAAACACGTAAGGAGAGAAGGAGCCCCCTATGGCAACCCCCAAGGATGTCCCTCTGCAGGACTTTCGCAACATTGGTATTATTGCCCATATCGACGCCGGCAAGACGACGACGACAGAAGGTATTTTGTACCGCACCGGTATTAACCACAAGATTGGTACCGTGCGCGGTGATGATGGTGGTGCCACCACCGACTGGATGAGCCAAGAAAAAGAGCGTGGTATTACCATTACCTCTGCAGCAGTGACCTGCTTTTGGAAGGGCCACAAGATTAACATCATCGATACCCCTGGGCACATCGACTTTACCGCCGAGGTGGAGCGTAGCCTGCGTGTACTCGACGGCGCAGTGACAGTCTTTGATGGCAAGATGGGGGTAGAAGCCCAGAGTGAGACCGTGTGGCGCCAAGCTAACAAATACGGTGTGCCACGCATCTGCTTTATCAACAAGATCAATCAGACTGGTGGCGACTTCTACAAGTCGATCGAGTCGATCCATAGCCGCCTGAGCAAACAAGCCTTCCCAATCCACCTGCCAATTGGCTTTGAGAAGGATGTCTGTGGTGTGGTAGACCTCATTGACATGAAGGCTTACACCTATGATGACTATACCGACCATGAGCTTAAGGTGGGCGAGATCCCAGCTGATATGCTCGAGAAGGCAAAGCGGGCTCGTAGCCTGCTCGTCGAGAACGCTGTTGAGGCTGATGACGACCTGATGATGAAGTTCCTCGACGAAGGTGAGGATGCCATTACTATTGACGAGCTCAAGGCAGCGCTGCGCCAACGTGTCTTGGCTGGTGACTTCTTCTTGGTGACGGGTGGTGATGGTCGCGGTGTGATCGTCGAGAAGGTGCTTGACTTGATGGTTGATTACCTGTCAAGCCCGCTTGATGTTGGTGAAATCTGGGGCAAGAACCCCAAGACTGGCGACGAAGTAAGCCGCACACCTGATGACAAGCAGCCAATGACCGCACTGGCCTTCAAGCTGGCTGCCGACCCATTCGTTGGTAAGCTGATCTTTATCCGCGTCTACAGTGGTCGCTTGACTGCTGGTAGCTACGTCCTCAACACAACGACGGGTGAGAAGGAGCGTGTGGGGCGCATCGTCCGGATGCACGCCGACAAGCGCGAAGAGATCGACAGCGTGGGTGCTGGTGACATTGCTGCTGTGGTAGGCCTGAAGGGTACCTTCACGGGGCATACCTTGTGCGATCAAGCGCACCCAATTGCTCTTGAGGCAATTAGCTTCCCTGAGCCACCGGTATCGATCGCGGTGGAGCCCAAGACCAAGGCCGACCAAGAAAAGATGGGTATTGCCTTGCAGCGCCTGGCCGAGGAAGACCCAACCTTCCGTGTCTACACCGACGAAGAGACAGGCCAGACTATCATGAGCGGTATGGGTGAGCTCCATCTGGAGATTTTGATCGACCGCATGAAGCGCGAGTTTAACGTTGAGGCCAATGTTGGTGAGCCGCAAGTCGCCTACCGCGAGACCATCAAGGGCACGGCTGAGGCACAGGGTAAGCATGCCAAGCAGTCTGGTGGTCGTGGCCAATACGGTGATGTCTGGGTGCGCTTTGAGCCGAACGAGCCAGGCAAGGGCTACGAATTCTTCGACGAAATCAAGGGTGGTGTGGTGCCACAAGAGTACCGCCCGGCTGTGCAGAAGGGTATTAAGGAGACACTCGATGGCGGTGTGATTGCTGGTTATCCAGTTGTTGACGTCAAGGCGACCTTGTACGACGGAAGTTACCACGATGTTGACTCAAGCGAGCTCGCCTTCAACTTGGCTGCCCACTTGGCTGCCCGCGAAGGTATCAAGAAGGCCAACCCAGTCTTGCTCGAGCCAGTGATGAAGGTTGAGGTAACAACACCTGAGGAATTCATGGGTGATATCATTGGCGACCTCAATAGCCGCCGGGGCCGCATTGAGGCAATGGAAGACTTGATGGGCGGCGCGAAGCTCGTCAAGGCTATTGTGCCACTGGCAAACATGTTTGGCTACACCAGCGACATCCGCTCGATGTCGCAGGGCCGAGCTGCCAGCACGATGGAGCTTGCCCACTATGAGGAAGTCCCACCAAACGTGGCGCAGGAGATCATCGAGAAGCGCAGTAAGTAAGCCTTCTTGTATCATCTCTATAAAACACCTCTATTATAGGGGTGTTTTATTATTTTGTTTTAGCGTGAGGGAATGGTGAATAGTACGCAAAAGCCGACGTATATGCCAGCTTTTGTTGGCGCAAGGCTATAGTTTGTACTACTTTTTCGTTTTCTTATCGTGCTTGGCTATTTTCTTGACGGCAATTTTTTGCGGCGCAGGTAGCGGCTTCAGTGGTACCGTTACCCTCAAGATGCCGTCCTCCAGATGGGCCTTAATCTGCTCAACATCGCTACCATCTGGTACCTGTACACGACGGCAGAAGCTTGTGCTGCTCTCACGAACGACGTAGTTGCGCTGTTTGTCCTCGGTTTTTTCGTGCCGTTCGCCGCGAATAACGAGTGCACCATTGTCAAGGCTTACATCGAGGTCTTCCTCGGCAAAGTTTGGCACGTGCGCTTCAACAACCAGTGTATTATCTACCGTATAGACATCAGTTGCGACAGCTTGGCTGAGTGTCGTGGTAAAGGGATTGTCAAACAGCTGCCGCTGCAATGCGCGCAATTCCTCAAATGGATTGTATTTTGTAAGACTACTCATAGGGTGCCTCCTTGTGTGTTGCTTTTGTATTCTTATCATAGCGCGGTAAATAGAACAATACAAGTACTTGCATCCGCCTAGCAAAGCGCTTATACTTATATGCATGGCACAATCGACTCGTCGGCAACTCAGACTGACACGGCTTACATGGCTGAGTTTCGCTGCTATGGTAGTAATTTTGTTAGGGTATATGTATTGGGATGTCGAGCTGAGCCCAGCAGCCTCTACCACCAAGACTGCTGGCAGTGGTCTGGAAAAAACACTCGTGCTGGGCACCGATCCTGGCTTTAAGCCGTTTGAATATAAGCAGGGGCAGGAGATTGTTGGCTTTGATATTGACCTTGTGCGGGAGATTGCTAAGGACACAAACCGTTCGTTACAAATTGAGGAGATCGCCTTTGATGGTCTCTTGCCAGCCTTGCAGGCTGGACGAATCGACCTCATTGCAGCTGGTATGACTGTCACGCCAGACCGACGCAAGAATGCTGAGTTTTCGCACACATACTACACTGCAGCGCAAAAGATAATTGTACCAAAGACTGGCTCAACAATTGCCACCAGTGATGACCTCATTGGCAGGCGAATCGGCGTACAGCTTGGCACCACAGCCGATACACTGGCACACAAGATTCGTGAAGCACAGGTGGTACAACTCCAATCGACGGCGAGTGTCGTGCAAGAGCTCAGTAGTCGGCGGATCGACGCTGCCATTATGGATGATGGGCCAGCTCAGCAATACCTCGCCACGAACCCGCAGCTCGCTGCCTTGCCGCGCAACCTCTCACGCGAAGACTACGCCATTGCTATCAAAAAGGGTAATAGCAAACTACTCGCTGAGGTAAACGCCAGCATTGCCGCAATGAAGCGCGATGGCCGCTATGAGAAGCTTATCAAAAAACACTTTGGAGTAGCCCAGCCATGAATGTGTGGGATATCCTCTTTGGCGATGAGCGCTATCTATTCTTGTGGCGCGGCCTAGAAGTGACCATCCTTCTCACCGTCTTCTCGACAATCATTGGGCTTGTGATTGGCCTGGTTGTCGCTCTTATGCAGCAGTCTGCCTGGCAGCCATTTCGCACCTCCAAACCACATCGCCTCCAGCGCTGGCGGCCATGGGTGAGTGTGGCTCATGCCTACACCACAGTTATTCGTGGCACACCCGCTTTGGTGCAGCTACTCATTATGTATTACGTGGTATTTGGCTCTTACCGTGGGGTGCCAAAATTGTGGATTGCAAGCCTTGCCTTTGGTATCAATAGTGGTGCGTATATTGCTGAGATTATTCGCGGCGGGATAGAGAGTATTGATAAGGGGCAAATCGAAGCGGCGCGCTCGCTTGGCTTGAGTCGCTGGCAAACCATGCGTTATATCATCCTGCCTCAAGCACTCAAGCAGTCATTGCCGTCACTGATCAGCGAAGGGATTTCGCTCCTCAAGGAGACATCAGTCGTCGGCTGGATTGGTATGAACGATCTAATGCGCGGCGCTGATAATATCCGCTTCCAAACGGCCACCGCCTTTGAGTCGCTCTTCGCCGCTGCAATGATTTACCTCGCCCTCACCACGCTATTTACGTGGGTGATGAATCGAGTAGAGAGGAGGCTTAAAGCGCATGATTAATATCAAGCAGCTCCGCAAGCATTATGGCAACAATTATGTTTTGCGCGGCATTGACCTGACAATCAAGCGGGGAGAGGTTGTCGTTCTCTTGGGCTCGAGCGGTGGTGGCAAAAGCACGCTGCTTCGCTGTATTAATATGATCGAGACGCCGACAAGCGGGGAAGTATGGGTTGATGGTATTGAGATGACCAATCCAGCGACCGACCTCAACAAAGCCCGAACTGAGCTTGGCATGGTCTTCCAGCAGTTTAACCTCTTTCCGCACATGACCGTGCTCGAAAATATCATGCTAGCGCCACTCAAGGTACGCAAACTATCAAGAGCGAAGGCGAAGCGTCAGGCGCTCCAAATGCTCGACTTGGTTGGCCTTCGTGCCAAGGCTCAAGAATACCCGAGTCATCTCTCGGGCGGGCAAAAGCAGCGGGTAGCGATTGCTCGTGCCTTGGCAATGCAGCCAAAAGTCTTGCTCTTTGATGAGCCAACGAGTGCGCTCGACCCCGAGATGGTCGACGAGGTACTAGCGGTTATTAAGCACCTTGCCGAAACAGGGATCACAATGATCGTCGTCACACACGAGATGTCGTTTGCGCGCGATGTCGCATCGCGGATTGTCTTCCTTGACGGGGGTAAGACTATCGAAGATGACACGCCAGCGCAGGTTATCAACCACTCTGCTCAGCCGAAAGTCCGCACCTTTTTCGCTGCACTCAGTAATAATTGATACATCCCTCTATGCTATAATGCGCCCAAGGAGGAATAGTATGTCAGATACAATACAGCGATTCAAAACACTCTTTGCTGGGAGCGATGTCGACTACGTAGAATGCGAAGTCGTTAATGCCACGCAGCGCTACCTACAGCTACGTGAGCAAGGCAAATGCGAGGGATTCACGCCAGTGATTGTGACGCTCGATGACCTCATCCTGGATGAGATAACAGAAGGCCTAGAGAACGCTGGCGTCCAGACAGTCCCCGAGCTTGTGCGGCGCACCGTGGAAGCATCACAGGCAATTGATGTACCAGCCTTCTTTACTCAAATCGCGCAGGAGCTGCCAGCTGAAACAGCGAAAAAGGATCAGCGCATATCTACTGTATATGACTATTTTGCGCCGGGCTTCTCGGCGTCGCCTCATGATGATGACCCTACTACGGTTGACTTCATCAGCCCATTCCAGGCAGGTAGCGATGATCCGGTTATTATTATCAAACTACCAACCACAGCACCCTATGAGGCACTCGCCTACCTCTGTATGGGTGGCTGGAATGACTGCCCCGAGCCAGCCATCCAGGTGGCGGTATCACGCTATTGGTATGAAAAGTACGGTGCTGTACCTGCCGCAATCAGCCATGACACTGTTGAGTATTACGTCGAGCATCCACCACAGACTGACGCAGATGCTAAGGCAGTCGCTGTTGAGCTCTTCTATTTTTCATATGGCGACGCAGTCTATCAAGGGTCGGAGACCTTCGAAGCTTTGGCAAACCAGGTATATGGCAGTCGACAGTGGTATGTTTGGTGGGACTAGCTACTTTACTTTTTTGCCACCGCACCCTATAATAAATCCTAACGCGCGACGCGTTTTGTCGTAGTGTCTCTACTCCGGCAAGTAGCTCGCGTCGTACCAAATATTAACATAAGTAAGGAGTACTTACCTACATGGCAGATTTCGATCGAAGTAAGCCACACATTAACGTTGGTACTATGGGTCACGTCGACCACGGTAAAACAACGTTAACGGCTGCCATCACTCACGTGTTGGCAAAGCGTCTTCCAAGCGATGTAAACAAGCCTCGCAACTACGAAGACATCGACAACGCTCCTGAGGAGAAGCAACGCGGTATTACCATCGCCAGCTCCCACCAGGAATACGAGTCGGAGAAGCGCCACTACGCGCACGTTGACATGCCAGGTCACGCCGACTACGTCAAGAACATGATTACTGGTGCCGCTCAGATTGACGGTGCTGTGCTGGTGGTTGCCGCCAACGACGGTCCATTGCCACAGACACGCGAGCACGTGCTGCTTGCTCACCAGGTTGGCGTGCCAAAGATCGTCGTCTTCCTCAACAAGATGGACTTGGCCGACCCAGAGTTGGTTGAGCTGGTTGAGATGGACGTCCGCGAGCTGCTGACCAAGAACGGCTACGATGGCGACAACGCACCAATCATCAAGGGTTCTGCTACCAAGGCGCTCGAGGGCGACACCGAGGCAGAGGACGCCGTGATGGAGCTGGTGGCTGCTATGGACGACTACTTCGAGTTGCCTCAGCGCGACCTCGACAAGCCATTCTTGATGCCAATCGAGGATGTCTTCTCTATCAAGGGTCGTGGTACGGTTGCAACCGGTCGTATCGAGCAGGGTGTCATCAAGATCAACGACCCAGTAGAGATTGTTGGTCTTAAGCCAACTCAGACCTCTGTTGTGACTGGTGTCGAAGCCTTCAAGAAGAGCCTCGACCAAGGTCAGGCAGGTGACAACGCTGGTCTGTTGCTGCGCGGTATCGAGCGCACCCAGATCGAGCGCGGTCAGGTGATTGTCGCTCCAGGCACACTCACCCCACACACCGAGTTTGAGGCGGAAGTCTACATCCTCAAGAAGGAAGAGGGTGGCCGCCACACACCATTTAGCAAGGGCTACAAGCCACAGTTCTACTTCCGCACAACGGACGTGACTGGCGAGATTGAGCTCCCTGCCGACAAGGAAATGGTGATGCCAGGCGACCAAGTGACCTTCAAGGTGACCTTGAACGCCCCAATCGCTATGGACAAAGGTCAAGACTTCGCTATCCGCGAAGGTGGCCGCACAGTCGGTGCCGGTGTTGTGACCAACATCGTCAAGTAGTTTGCACAGTACTCGCAAACTCACAAAATACCTCCCACAGGGGAGGTATTTTTGTTTGTCCTGCAAGATGATTAATGCCGCTATAAACTACACCATAAAACACACAACCCTATAGGGTATGCTGTGGAGTGCAGCACCACGCATCCAGTAAAAGGTGGTTTAGTCAGGCAAATAGAAAAGAGTGATAGCAGCTATCACTCTTTTCTTAGGTGCTTCTATAGCAACAAGCTACATCCGAATCTCAACATCCACGCCAGCTGGCAAGCTGAGGTTGTGGAGGTTGTCGATCGTCTTGGGTGTGGCGTTAGTGATATCGATGAGACGCTTGTGAACGCGCATCTCGAATGTCTCACCACCAGTCTTGTATACGTGTGGGCTCTTTACCACTGTGTAGCTGCTGCGCCGTGTTGGTAGCGGCACAGGACCTGCCACGCTTGCGCCAGTGCGCAGGGCAGTGTCGATGATTTGCTTGGCAGATTGGTCGATCACCTTGTGGTCGTATGCCTTGAGGCGGATCCGGATCTTAAGCCCTTGGTTGTTTTGAGCCATTGCTCCTCCTTGTATGTGCAACTCTGTAACTTTAGCAAGATCGAAACAAGCTAAATTATCAGAGTAAATTAATAATACATTTAGCATTATATCATGAGAATATATATCTCGTGTTATTTATTATGAGTTGTCATCAATCTGTATCTGGGCGTCATCCACGAAGAACATGAACCTTTTGCAGAATTTTGCGGCCAAAGCTACCCATATTGACAGCTGACCCTTTCGCTTCTGGGGCAATTCGTGTATACTGTACTAGATATAGCGTTATAGTAGTTAGTGGCAAAAGGGACAATATATGAACTGGAAGATTATTCTTCGATCGCTCAAAAATAAAGACATGCAAAAACGCCTTGGTATCGTGCTCGGGCTCATCGTCGCCTATCGTTTTTTGGCACATGTGCCAGTACCGTTGGCCGAGCCAAGCCGACTCAAGGACATTATCCAAAATGTGGTATCAGCAAGCGACTTTGGCGGCTTCTTAAACATCCTGACTGGTGGAGCGTTGGCACAGCTGTCTATCGTTTTGATTGGCCTTGGGCCGTTCATTAATGCCAGCATTATTACGCAGCTGCTTACCAAAGCCATCCCAAGCCTTGAGGAAATGCACAAAGATGGTGAATCAGGCCGGCGCAAGATCAATCAGTGGACGCGTATCGCTAGTGTGCCGCTGGCGATTGCTCAGTCGATCGGTATCATCTACTTCCTGCGCCAATCGGTCCTGGCTGGGAGCACAACCGGTACGGTAGCTGGTTCGCTCCATGAGTGGATTGTCGCGGTAACGGCGCTCACCGCTGGCTCGCTCCTCTTGATGTGGCTTGGTGAGCTGATGACAGAGCAGGGCGTTGGTAATGGTATTAGCCTGCTCATCTTCGCCAGTGTGATTAGCCAGCTGCCAACCACCTTTGGGTCAATCTACTCGTCGCTCTTCAATACTCAAGATGGTCCGCTCAGCGTCTTTGGTTGGTTCTCACTGCCCGTTAACCCAACAACCTTCTGGACAGTGGTCGTTCTTGGGACGATCGGCCTCATCCTGCTTTATCTCCTCGTTAAGATTAACGAAGCACAGCGCATTGTCACGATCAATTATGCCAAGCGGGTTGGCGGCAACAGCTCATATGGCGGCATCAAGAGCATTCTGCCTATCAAGCTCATCGCTGCGGGTGTGGTGCCAGTTATTTTTGCAGTAGCATTCCTCAGCTTGCCAGCTTTTGTGGGGCAGCTATTACATGCGACACCTGGTGCAAATCAGCAATTAGCAAATAACCTTATCCAGTGGTTCCAGGCACCCACCGCTCAAACATACGCCACAGGTGGCCTGACAGTGCTCATCTACCCATCGATCTACTTCTTACTCGTCATTGCCTTTACCTACTTCTACACCGGTATTGTCTTTAATGCGAGTGAGATTACGGAGAGTCTTGAAAACCAAGGTGGCTTCATCGAGGGGATTCGCCCTGGCCCTACCACCGAGAAATATCTGTCGTGCACTGTCAATCGACTTAATCTGTTTGGTTCGCTCGCGCTGGGGCTCATCGCCGTCATTCCGTTTGCGATCGACTACATCTTTGCGCAGCTTGGCATTAATGCCAACAACATGGCAATTGGCGGTACGAGCCTGCTTATTGTCGTGACGGTTGGCCTTGAGACACTCCGTCAGATTAACTCACGAGCGCTGATGGTAACATATGACGACTTCTCAGTCGATGACCTTGATACTCAGCCAAAGAAGCGTGGGCTCCTCGGCCGACGGCGTACTGCCGCAAAGGCATAAGGCTATCATTAGTATATATGTCACAAAAATACCGCCACCTCCGTCTGTGGTGGTATTTTTTGATATGGTTCTGTATTTCACAATAATTCAATTCGTTCGTGAATACCTCCAGAACGTGCGTTATGAGTGGCATAGCGCTATATCATTGCAATTCAAATATAGAAAGGGTGGACTGCAGAACCGATGCTACTTTTAGAAGTTGCTTATCGCAAAAGCTACCTCTCTTACGACTCCATTCTGATATAGGAATAGTACCATCCATAATCTCACAATAATAATGCAAAAAGCTGGCCACTTCTCTTTACTCCTACAGAGAAATAGCGTATAATACGAAGCTGTATATCTATGGCAAGTTCGAAAGAAGTTATCAAATTGCGCGGCAAGGTAGTGGAAGCACTGCCTAATACGCAATTTAAGGTAGAATTGGAGAACGGCCTAAGCATTATCGCTCATATCAGCGGCAAGATGCGCAAGCATCATATCCGTTTGGTCCCAGGCGATACCGTGGAAGTCGAGTTAACCCCATACGATCTCACGAAGGGCAGAATCGTCTTCCGCGCACGCGTTTAATAACGTAGAGCGGCGGCCTGATATCACCGCTGTTCTCAGTAACGGCAGGTTTTTCCTGTAGGGAGATTTGTACGCTCATGAAAGTTCGTGCGAGTGTCAAAAAGATCAGCCCCGATGATCAGCTGGTCCGGCGCAAAGGCCGACTCCGTGTCATCAACAAGAAAAAACCTAAGAATAAGCAAAGGCAGGGTTAAGCATGGCTCGAATTGCTGGGGTAGTTATCCCATCAGACAAGCAAGTGCATATTGCTCTTACCTACATCCATGGTATTGGGCGCACGCTTGCTCGAGACATCCTTGCGGCGGCAAAAATAGAGCCGACCACTCGGGTGAAAGATCTCACCGAGGCTGAGGAGCAGAAACTTCGCGACATTATCGACAAAGATTATGTCACTGAAGGCGATCTGCAACGCCTGGTGACCAACAATATCAAACGCCTCAAAGACATTGGTGCATACCGCGGTCTCAGGCACAAAAATGGCTTGCCAACACGCGGTCAGCGCACTCGAACGAACGCACGAACTCGCAAGGGTAAGGCGATCGCCGTCGGCGGAGCACAGCCAAAGGCAGCAAGTAAGACGTAGGAGAAAGGACGAGATATGGCACAAGCAAAATCCACCAAGAAAAAGCAGCGCCGATCAGTCCCATCTGGTCAGCTGCATGTACAGGCAACCTTTAACAACACTATTGTCACATTTGCAGATAGCAAGGGCAACGTCTTGACCGCTGCCAGCGCTGGTGCATGTGGCTTTCGTGGGAGCAAGAAAGGTACAGCCTATGCAGCACAGATTGCTGCAGAAAAAGCCGCAGAAGCTGCCAAGAGTAGCTATGGCGTCCGCACCGTTGATGTATTCGTCAAGGGTGTTGGGCTGGGCCGAGATGCGGCAATTCGCGCAATGAGCAACTTCGACATTGCCGTCAATAGCATCAAAGATGTAGCGGGTGTGCCACATGGTGGCGTTCGCCCACGAAAGGCAAGGAGGGCGTAAATGGCACGAGATAGAAGCCCAATCGTGAAGCAGAGCCGCCGCGAAGGTGTGGCGCTTCACCCCAAGGCACACAAGATTTTGGCACGCAAAAGCGGTATTCCGGGCGAGCACGCTCATGGCCGTCAGAGCAAGCCAAGCATGTACGCAACGCAGCTGCGCGAAAAGCAGAAGGTGCGCCGCATGTATGGCCTACTGGAGAAGCAGTTTGCTAAGCTTATGAACGAAGCAACTCGCAAGCCAGGCCTGAGTGGCGAGAACTTGCTCCGCTTCCTCGAGCTCCGGCTCGACAACGCTGTGTACCGTGCTGGCTTTGCAACGAGCCGTCGTCAGGCCCGCCAGCTGGTAAGCCATGGTCACTTTGAGCTTAATGGTCGCCGCGTCGACATTCCATCAATTCGCCTCAAGGCAGGGGATGTCATTACTGTTCGGCCAAAGAGCGCAAAGTCTGGTTACTTTACTGCAATTGACGACATCTACGGCAACACCTCCCAACCACCTCTGAGTTGGCTTAAGAGCGATATCAAAAAACTCAAGATCGAAGTATCGGGCGAGCCAAAGCGTGAAGAAGCTGAAGCTGGCATCAACGAACAGCTGATTGTTGAGTATTACTCACGCTAACAAGGGTAAGGAGAATTTGTACATGTCTAAATTAATTCACGATCCGGCGTTGGCGCGCATCGATGACAATGGGCCGCACAGCAGCACATTTGTCATTGAGCCATTGCACGCCAGCTACGGCAACACGCTGGGCAACAGCTTGCGCCGGGTGCTACTGAGCAGTATTCGCGGCGGAGCCTTTACGGCTTTCCGAATGCAGGGCGCAACGCACGAGTTCACTACAGTGCCTGGCGTCAAGGAAGATGTCACCGACATCATGCTCAACCTCAAGGGTGTCGACTTGGTTGTTCACAGCGATGAACCAGTCGAGCTGCGTCTTGAGAAGCAAGGTGCCGGTGCAGTAACCGCTGGGGATATTGCAGCTAATGCTGAGGTTGAGGTTGTCAACCCTGAGCACGTCATCTGCACGATTGATGACCCGCAAGCGAGTGTCGTTATTGATCTGGTGGCCGAGGCTGGTCGGGGGTACTACCCGATGGAGGAGTCGAGTGCTAACCGGCTGCACAGCGACATGATCGCCATGGACGCGCAATTTAGCCCCGTGACGCGTGTGCGCTTCAAGGTCGATCCAACTCGTGTTGGCCAAGAAACCAACCTGGAGCGGCTTGAGATGACTGTCGAGACTGACGGTAGCTTGACGCCACGCGATGCCTTCGAGCAAGCTGCGGCAATTTTGGTCAATCAGTATACCGCTCTTGCTGGCAGTACAACTGTCGTATCGGCACCAGCGCTTGGTACTCAAACTGCTGAGGAAGACAACGAGCTGAACACCTCGATCGAAGACCTTGGCCTCAGTGCCCGCACCGCAAACGCGCTCATCAACAATGAGATTCGCACTGTCCACGACCTCGTCACTTTGACGGAGCAGGACCTGCGCGAGCTCAAAGGCTTTGGCAGCAAAGCCCTCGACGAAGTAAAAGATAAACTAGCAGAATTGGAGCTCTAAATGCATCGACACGGATACAAAGGGCGCAAGCTCGGCCGCGAACGCGATCAACGTCGAGCCCTGCTCAAAGGCCTGGCAACCAGCTTGGTTGTCGAGGAGCGAATCGAAACGACGCTACCCAAGGCCAAAGAGTTGGTGCGCTACATCGAAAAGCTCATTACCAAAGCTAAGAAGGGTGACCTCGCTCATCGCCGCGCAGTAATTGCCGGGCTCAGCACGCAAGCTGCAGCAATCAAGCTGGTTGACCAGATTGCCCCGCAACTCGGCCATCGGCCAAGCGGCCACGTGCGTGTGTATCGGACACGTCTGCGCCGTGGTGATGGCGCGCAGATGGCAATGATTGAGTTTGTTGACGAGCTCAAGCCAATGCCTAAGCCCGAGGCAACCACAAAGGAGGCGAAGTAGTTATGGCTCACAAAACATTTTCGCAGAAGCCAGCCGATGTTAGCCGGCGCTGGATTTTGATCGACGCGAGCCAAGCGCCACTTGGCCGCACCGCAACAACCATTGCGCAGTACTTGGTGGGCAAATACAAGCCAACTTACACACCACACGTCGATGGGGGCGATTACGTTGTCGTCATCAACGCAGCCAAGGCTGTTGTGACTGGTAAAAAAGAGACAGACAAGATCTACTACCATCACAGTGGTTTCCCCGGCGGGATTAAAGACGCTCAGCTCAAGGAAGTGCGCGAAAACGCACCAGAGCGTATCATTACTGCTGCTGTGAAGGGCATGTTGCCCAAGAACAAGCTTGCAGCAGACCGCCTAGCTCGTCTCCGCGTCTTTGCTGGCGAAGAGCACGCCCACACCGCACAGCAACCAGAGAAAGTAGAGGTACAATAAATGGCACAAGCAACATACGATTATGGTCTTGGCCGGCGCAAAAGCGCTACTGCCCGCGCTCGACTGGTCAAAGGTAAGGGAAATGTGACGATCAATGGCAAGTCGGCGCTTGACTACCTGTCAGGCAACAAGACATTGCTAGCTGAAGTGACTGACCCACTGGCCTTGGTTGGCAAACAAAAAGAGTTTGATGTTACCGTCCTGGTGAAGGGTGGTGGCCTCAGCGGTCAAGTTGATGCTATCAAGATGGCGATCGCTAAAGCGATTACCGTTGGCGCACCAGACCTGCGCGGCACACTCAAGAAGGCCGAATTCTTGCGCCGCGACCCACGCGAAAAAGAGCGCAAAAAATACGGCTTGCGCAGCGCCCGCAAACGCGAACAATACTCGAAGCGTTAAGCATTTTGCCTGCTTCATAACATACCCTGTCAACATGGCAGGGTATTTAAATTTAATTAGTCTATAATTATAACTGCTTATACGCGCTTTGCTGGTTTCTAAGAGAATGTTAGGAATAATTATTTAGTCACGATCGTAATTTGACAGCAACAGCTATTAACTATACATCACTCATGATTCTACAAAAACAAAAAACACTCAAAGTAGTATCACCCACCTCTCATGTGTTATATCATGCCAAACACACCAAGTCGTCGCATTGTGACGAGTCCAATACCGATAACGAATAAGATTGCAAAAATAGACAATGTCCAGCAACCAGCTCGGCGCCATCGCCGGCCCTCCGTTGTCTGTGGCTTATAGCGAAACTTCAGAAGGAGCACGAGACCAACGAGCATCGCGATAATAGCAGCCTCGATCCCCACGCCTACGAGATCAATTCCATACCGACCACTCGACCCAACCTGAACAATCCCCGGTGTGTTCTCACTTGAGCAAGGATTTTCCTCATGCACAGGACTGATGATTCGCTGATCTATACTTGTATTCCAGTATGATACGTAATCTTTTTTAGGTAGCATGCACATGCTTCTCTCCCTGATTATCAATATTTTTAGTATAACGCATACCGTCGTCGCAGTCTAATCAAAAGATGGTACAATAATATACTAAGTATGTACGACAAACTTCACGAACTATTTGGCCTGGCGTATCCGCTGCACACCCAGGTGTTTGGCGATTGGCACGACACATCTCAGCCAGTTATTGTGCTTATTCACGGTATTGGGGTAAATCATAATATTTGGCAGGATGTACTGAATCAGCTTGGCGACCAACCAGTCTTGGCAGTTGATTTGCTAGGCTTTGGCCAATCGCGCAAGCCTGCCTGGCCCGATTATACCCTGACTGATCATGCGCGTGCCCTGCGCAAAACGATTCGCCATGCTGCGCCGCTGCGCCAGGTGATCTTGTGTGGACACTCACTTGGTACACTAGTCGCAATCGAATACACCAAGCTGTTTCCTCGCCGCATCCAAAAGCTTGTGCTGTGCTCACCACCGATCTATCTGCCAAGCGATATTGCTAAGCGCCCACTACGCGAGGCGCTACTCAAGACAATTGGCAAAGGATTTCTTAAGGCGATCAACGCGTCACCAAAGCTCATCGGCGCAGTCAATCAATACAAACGGACGCAGAAGAACTTTCACATCAGTCGCGAAGGGTTTTCGCCTTACACTAAGACGGCACGCAATAGTATTTTGCTCCAGACCTCGCTCGATGATGCCTGTAATCTACCGCCGCTACCGATAACTATTCTCTACGGCACACTCGATGCAGTGATGATACCAAAGCACTTCAAGGCAATCCAGCGCCAGCGTCGCAATGTCATGATTGAGACAGCCATCACTGGCCACGAGATCCGCAAACGCTATGCCAAACTTATCGCCAAACACCTCGAACAATAAGCCCGCTTTCCTATATAGCATGATACAGTGCTGCATACTACTACACCTTTCCTGATATAATAAAGCTCCCTTCGACAGCAAGGGAGCTTTATTGTCTATCAGAGAAGAAATTTTCTTGTGCTATGTTACCGCGTGTTGTTTTGGAAGTCACATAGCGTCGCCGATACGCTATTATCAGTACTTGACTCCACTACAACCTGCATGGTTGGATCACTTGATAGTTTCATCAGCGAATAGATCTGCCCATCTGGCATAGCAATCTCGAGGCTCCCTTTGTCGGCGACGAGATAGACGAAGTAGCGCTGGCGATTTTGCCAATTATTATATACTGCATACGCCTTCTCATATTTATTCTTTGCCTCACCAGTGATCTTCGAGCTATTACGCTTTACCTCATAGGTACCAGTCTCGGTGTTGAGGTCAACACTCACGCGGCTGTCTTTTTGATTGATAAAGACTCGAACGTGGCCTTTCGTATTGGCCGTATTGTTTGCAAAGTGAAGACTAATCTCTTGCGAGGCTTTGCGATTGACTTTGAGCAATTCTTTGTGGTAGCCATCAGGCGCCGTTTTGGATGTTCGGGCCGACTGCTTTGTGCGGAGGCCGCTGGTGCGCGTGTTGTTATTAATCAAGCGCGACCGCACGACATACTTTCCATCCTTTTGGGTCATCGAGAGGGAATGGGTTGAGCTCATCGAGCCGATATGCTTCGCCTCTTGGCCGTCATCCTTCAGAATCTTCCCCTGTGAGTACTCCCAGTTGCCCATCCAGCCAATACTCTTAACGCGTGTTGGACTTTCTTGGTAGTAATTAGCGCCGTAGTAATCCGTTCCGTAGTCAAGCCGCTCTGGTTGCTGCTCGGCGACAAAGTTCCCATTGGCTTCGAGATGGCCAATCATGTAGTAGCTGCCTGTTGTCGAACCATATTGATAGCCATTAGCCCCAAAGAGCAGCGCGTGCTTGGTGGTTTTTGTTTGTGGGTCATAGAAACTCTTAAGGTTGGGGCACTCAATATGGCCAAGATCTTTGCCATCAAGCGTGCTACTGTTGAGCATCGTTGTACCCTGGTATTCCCACTTTTTTCCATCACTACTCGAGTAGATACCAACCTTATCACCCTCGGCCAAGTACATCACCAGCTTCTTGGTGGATTCATTGTACCAGACATGTGGGTCGCGGAAGTTTTGTTCTTTCGATTGAGCCTTCATGACTGGCTGGCTGTGGTTATATGGGTGGTAGGTGCGGCCATCGTCCAGCGAATATGCTGCGTATTGATGCTGACCGGTCTCGGTATAGCTCGTAAAGTAGGCAATTATTGCCGTCTTGGGCAAGTCGCGGAAAAATCCATTGCCATTCTGATACACCGAACCCGAGGCAACTGCCGACCAGCCGTTAACAAACTTAGGAATTGCCACACCGAGGTCTTCAAAGTGCTCCCAATCCTTGGTGCGAATATGATACCACTCAGCGCCATCGTTGCCCGACTTATAGTTTTTATTGAGCAGGTAGTAGAGGTGGTAGTAGTCATCCGTTCCTTTGAATATCGTCTGGATGTCATTCATGAAGCCTTTTGGTGTATTGTAGTGGTTTGATTGCTGGAATCCGTCGGTATTGGTGTTGGTAGCAATGTTAGATAGATTGCTATTGCGAGAATTCTGAGCGGATCGTGCGTGAATATAACTCGACCCCACACTCAGCAGCGTAAAACCTGCCACCAGCGCAACAAGAGTATACTTGGTGCTGTTTTTCTTCGTTTTAATGGTTTTTAGCATGACATTCCTTAGGCTTTTCTCTTGGTATTACAATCAATGCAGTAACTGCTGGTAAATCTGCATTGCTTCTTGTAGTCTCCTTTACTCCTCTCGCTTCATTTGCTCGAAGCTAATCCTTACTATCTAGCTAACCAGAAAAGCCTCCTGGTGTCAATCAGCAATATTTGTATTGCACACCTTGGCCTCTGTATTCAAACTCGCCATCGAAAATGCTATACTACGTATATGTCCAAAGAAGTTATCCTCACCGGAATCCGCAGCAATGAAGAGCCAACGCTTGGCAATTATCTTGGCGCATTCGTGCCTATGGTGCAGCTACAGCAACAGTATGCTGGGCAGTATCAGCTCAATATGTTTGTGCCCGATCTCCACAGCTTTACCACACCGATCGACCACACAACACTCTACGAGAATACGCTAACCAACCTCAAGTATTTCATCGCAGCAGGGCTCGACATCACCGACGAACATACGTTTCTCTACCGGCAGAGCTTCATCCCAGCACACAGTGAACTCACATGGATTTTAGATTGCTTCACTGGCTTTGGCGAGATGAGCCGCATGACGCAGTTTAAAGAAAAGTCGGCTGATAACAACAATGTCACCGTTGGGCTCTTTAATTACCCTGTTCTGATGGCAGCTGATATCCTTCTTTACAACGCTCGATGGGTGCCAGTCGGTGAGGATCAGTTCCAGCACTTGGAGATTACCCGAGATATTGCACTGCGCATGAATCGTAAATTTAGCGAGCTCTTTACTATTCCAGAGCCAACTGCCAAGCAAACCGCCTTCATCCAGCGCGACACCGGCCTACGCATCCGCAGCCTGACAAACCCAGAAAAGAAGATGAGTAAGAGTTCTAACGACCAAAAGTCCAAGATCAACCTCGCCGATACCCCCGCCCAAGCGCGCAAAAAGATCATGGCTGCCACGACAGATTCGCTTGGCGTTATCAACTTCGACTGGCAGCGTCAGCCGGGTATTACCAATCTACTTCAACTGCTTGCAATCTTAACCGACCGCCCGCAAGCTGAGGTAAATGCCGAGTGGGTAGGGCAGACCCAATATGGTCCACTCAAGCGTGCGGTGGCCGAGGCAGTGGCTGCTTTCCTCACTGATTTTCAAGCGCGGCTCGCAAACATTTCTGACGAGACACTGCTTGCTACTCTCGAGCGCTCTGAGCGAGCGATGAATGAGGTCGCCAACACCACGCTCCTCCGCGTACAAAAGGCAGTTGGCCTACGGAGTACATCATGAGTAGAGCGCGAGATGGAGTCATTATATGAAAATCACATCAAGCGACCTCCTTGCTATCTTACGCCAGTTTCGTCAAGCAACTGACGATAATGTCCCGCGTCACATCGACCAAATCGCCAGTAGCCACCCGCAGCCCATCAACCAGCTGGTGCGCTTTCGCTTCGCCCGCCGGCAGTACTTTTTGCTGATCGACGACACAGCGGAGGATCATGCATCCTACATTATGCAGCAGATCTACACCGCAAAGAGTGATGCAACGGGGGAAATTCTCCCCAACCCACTCAGCGACATCACGACCTACGGCCTACCATTCAAGGGTAAGGATGTCTATCTTTTTCAGCAGCGGCGTACCACCCAGCGCCTTGATAGCCTGCTTGCAACGCGCTACCCCGAGACTAGTCGCTCCACTTGGCAAAAACACATCAAAGCTGGCCACGTCGCCGTCAACGATAGAGTCGTCTGTCAGCCACGCCAACTGGTAGCAGAGATCGACAGCATCGCCATCAACCTACCTGACGCGGTCGACTATAGCGACAAAACCCTCCCCATTCTCTACATTGACGACGATGTGATTGTTATCAACAAGCCAGCCGGTATCCTGACGCATAGCAAGGGGGCGCTCAATGATGAATTTACGGTAGCAGACTTCTTCCGGCGCTATACTTCGGTTGGGCTGGAGACAAATCGGCCAGGGATTGTCCATCGACTCGACCGCGACACCAGCGGAGTAATGATTGGTGCGCGTACACCAGAGGCCTTCCAGCAGCTTAAGAAGCAATTCGCCGAGCGCCACGCCAAGAAGACGTATCTAGCAGTCGTGGCAGGGCAGCCCCGTCAGCAGCAAGCCAAGATCGATGTCCCGCTGGGGCGCAACCCGGCCGCGCCAAGCACCTTTCGAGCCGATCCACGCGGCAAATCTGCCCAAACAATCTACAAAATACTCGCCTCGCAGTCCAGTATGAGCTTACTCGCTCTGCGCCCCCGCACTGGTCGAACACATCAGTTGCGTGTCCATCTGGCATATATTGGCACACCGATTGTTGGTGATCGCATTTATGGATCGGCAGGGGAGCGCCTCCTTCTGCACGCCTACCAGCTCGAAATCACAACTCGTGCTGGTGTGCGCCAAACCTTTGTTGCACCACCGCCAGCAGCCTTTATGGCACTCTTTCCTGAGGGAGCCGATGCCATCGCTCGTTTATAACCCCCGCACCGAGCAGCGTCTTGCACAGCTTGCACAGCAGCCACCACAGTCATTGCTTCTTGTTGGTGCGCCTGGGCTTGGGCTTATGACTGCAGCACGGCAGGTTGCGAGCCGCACCGCACTTATCCTCCAGCCTCATACCAGTCAGGGCCATGACGACCAGCAGCGCGGGACAATTCGCGTTGATGACATCCGCTCGCTTCACGCGCTTACTCAGGGCAAGGCAGCGGCTCGGCAGTTTGTCATTATCGATGATGCCGACCGAATGACACCTGCCGCCCAAAATGCCTTCCTTAAGCTCCTCGAAGAGCCGCCTCACGCGCTTCATCTCATCCTCACCAGCCATCAGCCCCAACGCTTGCTGGCAACAATTCGCTCACGCGTCCAGACCGTCCGTATTATCCCACCTCAGCAAACCCAAACAGCTGCTCAGCTTGGCCAACTTGGCATTATTGACCCAACGCGCCGTGCCCAGCTGCAGTTTATTGCTCAGCAGCAACCTGCGACGATCGCACGCTTGGCTGCTAATGACGAGGAGTTTCGCACTATTGCCCTGGCAATGACCGACGCGCGTCAGTATATCACTGGTGCTACCCGCCAACGCATCGTAATTGGGCAGCGCTATAGCCACGATCGAGCTCGTGCGCTGCTCTTGCTTGAGTGCCTACTACACATTGCATGGCATACACTCCGGACGCAGCCATCACAGCAGCTGCTTGCTCAGGCAGAGCGTATCGCACGCGCACACGAGCGCATTACTGCTAATGCCAGCGTGCGGATTCAGCTGCTGGCATGTGGTATACTATAACTATGTATGGATTATTATTGGTAGCCTGCGCTGGTGCCTTTGCCTTATGGCAGCAGCAATCAGTTGCCGAGACCACCTCACAATTACCAATGCGCCTCTCGGGCAAGCTTGATCGCCTGTGGGAGGTAGCTCAGGAATCACTCCGCGATCGTCGTTATCTCCGCGCCGAGAAGGCACTGCTCACGATCCTGCGGGTGGATGAGCGTAATGCAACCGCCTATAACCGCCTCGGTATTTTATACGCCAAGCAGAAGGCATTTGATGATGCGATTGAGTGTTTTGAGATCGCTCAAAGCCTCGAGCCAAGCGCTTCGAGCTTGCATAATGTTGGCCTCATCTATTACGAAACCAAGCGCTACGACAAAGCTGCTCTCGCCTTTGAACAAGCACTAGCAATGGAGGACAAGCTGGCTGCGCGGCATATTGCCTATGCCAAGGTGCAGGAAAAGCTCGGCCATAATAAGAAAATGCTGGAGTCGCTTGAACGGGCTGCCAAACTAGAACCTGGCACCCAAACATATCAGCTCCTGGCTGAAGGCTACGAACGAGCTGGCGACCACAAAAAAGCTCAGCGCATCCGCGCTAAGATGCAACCTCAGCCTACTTCTGCGCAATCACCGCGGCACCACCAAACACAACCAGAATCTCGCCAACAACCCCAGCAACGCATTACTGTGCCGTCTCAGCAGGTAGAGCACCAACCTTCAACGGCGTATTACCATCCACCAGCTGCATTGCCCGCTCCAGCAGCGCCAGCGTATACCCAAGCACCTCCGCAGCCACAGCCAAATGCCGCATATAGTCGACAGTCCGTTGCTGTTCATCCACCAGCACGAGCTCCAATGCCCGGCAACCGCATCCAGCGCAGCGCGCCACGCCGCATTACGATGTAGCACCAAGCGGTAAAAGGTATAATAAGGGCTAAGTACAATCCAATAGGGTAGCAACATGTATGCTGCCTTATTTATATTCTCAGGGCAAGGGGTTCTCGCTGCGTAAGCCTGATATATCACTATACTCACTACACATACACACAATTACCACGCTTCCAACATTGTTCTTACAATAGCTAATACAAAGAGTGGAATAAGCTCCTACCAATTTACAGCTACTACGTAACTGCAAGAACAAAAAAGACCTCCTCCTTAAGAAAGTCTTCGCTATATACATATGGAGCCGCTTTACGGATTCGAACCGTAGACCTACTGTTTACAAAACAGTTGCTCTGACCAGCTGAGCTAAAGCGGCAGAAATGGTACCGGAGGTAGGACTCGAACCTACGAAGCTAAAAAGCGGGAGATTTACAG
>CALBWN010000049.1 GCA_937974295.1 uncultured Candidatus Saccharibacteria bacterium | reverse complement strand
CGCTTCCCAAGGATGCCGATGAGAGCCGGGACGACCTGCGCCAAGCAAGTCTCGGTGACATGACCATCACAGGCCCGCTCGTTAGCAACGTGGCTGAGTTTGCGCTCTATAGCGACACGACCATCACCTACACGACCAAGCTCGACCACACCACCAAGCAGCGCACCGCTGGCTACCTCACTATTGGCACCACCAAGCCTCGCACCGTCCGTAGCTATGCCGATGATGGCGTGGCACCACTTCACTTCCGCATCGAAAAATATTACGACAAAGTATACTACGTGATCGCCTATGGTGAGACAGCCGAGATCCTCAGTAGCACCTCGCACGCCGCGAGCGACTCACGCACCGCAAGTAGTCTCAAGTCCGTCGCTAGCCTCAGCATGCCAGGTGGCATTAGCCATGTCGATTTCTCGCGCGGTGGGCACCGCTTCGCTTGTGTGTATAACGATGCGAGCTTGATGACGTACGACCTCGAGCTGCTCAAATCCTCCACCATCAAGCTCCCCCAGCCACTGACGCGTGACATCAACTGGATTGACGGCTATCACTTCACCTTCACGTACGGCGGTGTACATCTCTACGACTTTGACGGTGCCAACCAGCAGCACATCACTACCTCAGCGCTTGATCTTCCCGTCGTCCTCTCGCAGAACCAGCGCTACCTCTATAGCTTCGTCAAGACGAAGGACGGCGTGGCGCTGCGCCAGACGAAGATTGTCAATGACTAGAGTTATCATCAGGATCGTGCAGCTACCCCTGCTAAACTGTGGTGAACGCTAAGCACATAATTCGCTTGTTCATATATCTATATAATCCAAGAGCATAGCCCACCAACCATGCTCAAACTGAACCCGGATATATCTCAACCCGAGAGTGCGCTTAAGGGCACTGCGATCAGATTGAGACATGGTTCAGTGAGCTATGTTTGGTGGGCTTATTTGCCCTGACGACGACGCTGGGTGTAAGCGCGTATTGATCTAATGGACGCTGTGGTACACGCAGAAAACATGATGATGCCAACTGCTATACGAACTACCAGAGTAACCAGTGAGAAGTATCGCACCTCAAGCGTAGACACCACACTGGTTATAAAGCCAGCTTACCGCCCCGAAAACAGGTTGCCGACCCGCTGGACAAAGGTTGGTGAGTTGCCTGGCATAGCGCTCTTGCTATTGCTGCCACTGTTGGTAGTGGTTTGAGATGCTTCTTTCTTGGCGGAGGATGGGTCGGGGCTGACTTGCTCGGCCGTGACGAGCAGGCGGTTGAGGTCGGTACCAAGCGGCACACAGGTGATGAGCGTCATAGTTGGCTTGGTGGCATTGGTTTGCAGCGCGTGCACATCGGTTGGTTTGACGACTTGTGAGCCAGTGACGGTATAGGTGTAGCGCTTGCCGTTGTAATTGACGTAGATATTATCGCCCTTTTGCATTTGCTCGAGCCGCGCGAAGATAAACTTGTACTTGCCATTATCGAGCCAGTCGTTGCTCGAGTGGCCCGAGACGACGAAGTTCCCCACCTCGCCAGGTTTGGCATTGGCACCAGGGATGTTGAACCACACCACACCCTTATCCATAGCGGCATTGAGCGAGGCTTGGCTGGCGGCATTGGCATCCCACACGATGGGCACGTCCACGGCGATCTTGGGGATGATGAGCTTAGGGTCTGGGCCAACGTTGGTCGAGTCGTATGGGCTAATGATATAGCTCTGGGCATCAAGGTCGCCTGGTGAGGTGTAGGCCGCAACGTATGAGAAAAAGACCCGATTGTACTGCAGCGCTAAGAATAATACCATGACGGAAATACCAGCTACTGCAGGGATGAAGTGTCGGCTATGGCGGACTTTGTTTGCGCCGTTGCGGATCGAGCTCAGCAAGCGTGAGCGCAGGTCGCCCATGGCTTGGCTCTGGGTAAGCTCCTCTGGCTCATCAGTGGTGGCTGCGGTGGTACTCGGCGTATCGGCGTCGTGGGCTTTGGCTTGCTCAGCCAGGCGCTCCTCGGCCTTCTTGACTTGGCCGAGGTAGTAGCGCTCATAATACTGCTGGTAGTAGTTTTGCCAGGCGCTGTGGTATTGCTGCCAGGCGGCCTTTTGGTTGGCGGTGGGCTGGCGTGGTGCACCGGCAGGGCGCTGGCTGTCTGGTTGCTGCGGCTGATGCGCGCTCGCTGTTGGCTGCTCGGTATGGTTATCTTGAGATGAGGGCTGTTGCTGCGTGTGAACTGTTGATGAAGTGGCTGTGCGGGCTGGTGCGGGCTGTGGTGATTGCGACGCCTGGGCTGATGTGCCAATGTAATGCGCCTGTGACCGGCTGCGCGGCGTGATGGATGAGATATCGCGCTCGCGGGTGACAGGTGTTGAGTGAGCGTTTGACGCTGCAGCTGCTTGGCTCTGACGCCATGCTTGAGCACCTGGGCGGTAAGCCGTCTGGCTGTGCTGAACGCCACCCATCGCGTGCCGCACCACTGGTGCATGGCTGGCTGGTTTGCTGGCGAGGTTTGGAACTGAGAAGGTAGCCGCCTTGGCGCTCGTGCTGGGCGCTGGCTGGCGAGTCGGTGTACTGCCAATAATGGGCTGCATGGTTGGGCGGTTTGTGTTGCCACCGCTGCTTGACGTATTGTACAGTGCATCGATTTGCCCACGCACCTCACTAAGCCGTGCATCGCGGCTCTGCGATGATGAGTGCCCTCGTGATGTTGTGCGTGACGGATCTTGTGGCTGCATAACTACTTCCAGTATACAATATTAGCTTTGATATACCAATATATCGCTTGCGTTTCAAGGCCTATTTTGGATAAGAGACTGCTTGCCCGTGTCCACACTCTCGAGACAGGCATAAACAGACAGCAAGAGTCATCAATAAAAAAATAAGCCGACACTTACGGCTTATTTTTCGGAAAACAGCTGAATAAACACTGGTACCGCGGGCCGGACTTGAACCGGCACGTCCGAGTGGACATCAGATTTTGAGTCTGACGTGTCTACCAATTCCACCACCGCGGCGTGAGTAAGATCGATTGCAGCCCTACCCTGCAGCTTCTGCAAGTATAGCAGATTGCACCGCACTTGGCTAGCCTCTCGTGCAGGACTCTACGGAGATATACCTAAGCCGGTCACTCTATTTAGTCAATACGACCGCTCGCTCATCCTGAGCTACTGGATAACCAGCCATGAACGATCAAGAGAAAATATGGCAAAAAAGCCGAGCAACATCACATAGCTGCGCAACAGGCGAAAGCACCGAGCGTGCGATGTATGTTTGATAAGTACAACACCACCGAACATCACTTGCACGCAACCACGATATAACGGTGGCTACGATCATAATTTTGTGGTAGAACAGCAGCCACAAAATATGGGTTTAAGCATAAGCATAATATATAAAAGATTATTGTTGACAAAAAATAAAGGACATGATAATCTCAACACATAACGTCTAATAATGACGAGGAGGAAAACAAATGAACAAACTAGCAAAATCGTTTGTTGCACTTGGCGTAATCGCTGGCGCAGCAATCGGTGGCCTGTGGGTAGCGCAGCCAGCATCGGCAGCGATCTCAGCAGGTTGTAGCAACTTTAATGTTGTAGAGTGCGGCACAAAGGACGTACAGACCCTGCGCAGCACTTATACAAAGCGTACAGAGATCCGTCAGCTGTACAGCCAGTTCGGTATTACCGAGCAGATGATCAACGGTGCCAACATGCAAGAAGGTACAGTTGATGCGAACGGCAACGTGACTGTTGGTGGTCGTGTTGTCGCTACTGGTGCCCGCACCCTGCAGGCCAAAGCTGGTACAAAGCAAAAGCAGCCAGAAGGTCAGCGCACCGCTGGTGGCCACACCTACTACCAGTACCCAACCGGTGATAGCTTCATCTTGGGCAAGACAACCTTTAGCGTTTATGCATGGTTCGACAACAACGGTAAGTTTATCGCTGGTGTTATTAAGGACTGTGGTAACCCTATCTGGGGCACCCCAACTCCCCCACCAGCCAAGCCAAGCCTGACCTGCGATGCATTGCAAGCTACTCAGGTTTCGCGCAACGAATACCAATTCACCGCCAAGGCAACTGCCAAGGAAGGTGCAAAGGTTGCTACATACAAGTACGACTTTGGTGACGGCAAGACTGCCACCGGCGGCGCAACCGTTCGTCACACTTACGCTAAAGAAGGCACATACACCGTTAAGATGACTGTAGTTGGTAACGAAGGTGGTAGCACCAACGTTGAAAAGACCAGCCAGGACTGCCAGGTTGTTATCAAGGTAACACCTCAGCCAAGCATCCAGGTGTGTGAGCTGAGCAGCAGCACCATCATCACCATCAAAGAAAGCGAATTTGACGCTACCAAGCACTCAAAGAACGTCAAAGACTGCGACAAGATGAAGGTCTGTGAACTGAAGACTGGTGCTATTGTCACCATCAAGGAAAAAGAATTCGACGAGAAGAAGCACTCAAAGAACACCGCTGACTGCGACAAAGTCAAGGTCTGCCGTATCTCTGACAAGAAGATCGTCGAAGTTCGCCGCAACGAAGTAAGCAATGACTACACCACCGACATGTCGAAGTGTGAGCAAACTCCTCCAACTCCAGTAGCTGAGTTGCCACACACCGGCTTGGGCGGTACCCTCCTGCCGCTGGCTGGTATTGGTAGCCTCACTGCTGCAGGTGCCGCTTACTACGTAAGCCGCCACCGCAAATAATATAACCGTTTGCGATAACCCAAAAATCACCCGTTTTGCATGGACGGGTGATTTTTATTGGTTTGGTTTTTGAGAGTAAATCATTGACCCAATATAAGCTGCGCGTCCTCTTTTCTTTTTGATTGGTCTCATTTGTGGGATTGTGGAGTGAGAGTTACTCTGATGAGACGTATTAAGCTTCTTTACCCTTTCTCTCGCCCGCTCTTTAAGGGGGCAAGCCGCGCATTGTGAGTGCAATCTGTCTGTTCTGGTGGTGCTCTATGTTAGTCAGTGGCGGTATATATTTTGCTAGAAGAATAGAGAAAGGCAGCGTAAATATGTATTTTACATCGCGGGTTCTGGATAGTGGCACGAGTAGCTAGATCATTTACACCCCTACTCGATAGAGGCTTAATATAGGCCGTAGTTAGCTTCTGCGGGCATAGTTGCTAAGGATAACGGTATTCAATGGTTTCCTCAAGATATTCCATCTATACCCACCCGATTCTATCCCCAGATAGATGAGCGAGATTACTCACCAGCGACATAGACTTTTAATACAGGCTGAGACGGTGGCTTCTACTTGCTGAATAAGGCAAGTGATGGGGGCTGCGTAGCAACACACAAAACAAAGAGAGCAGTATGAGGATGCACTGAACACGCTAATTACTCATGTATCATGGTTGACGGAGCGCACAAACTAGGGCGAACAAATACACTATTCACCTGCTTTTTGTCTTATAGCGCAAGAGAAAATAGGCGGTCTGCCATTACCGACAAGCTAAACATTACCGCAAAACATGGTATGAGTACTTGATTTCCGGTAAAAACGTGCTATTTCCGTTCTATAAATAAGATATATAATACCGACATTCATGCAAATATAGCACACCATGCAATAGGAGAGTTTTGGTATAGCGCTTGGTGGTGTTTTATGCTTGTGCTACTTTTTTGTCCAGCAGAATAACAGAGGTCGTGGGCTCATGTGACGCAAACATTTGTTCATGATTTGTGCTTCGTATGATCTGAACACAAAAAACGAACAACATAATAATAGTGCTGCACATCGCGTGCAAATCTCTTTTCTCGCTCTTCCCTGCCTCTATTGACTTGGTGGGATATAAAATCCCATTGCTTTGGATGGTATCATTGGTATATTCATTGTGCCTGAAGATACCTATCGTTTGCCGCTCTAGCAAAAAAGCAGATCATAGAAATGTTGCTCGTGCTCTAGGGCTTGAACGACTCTTATGCCTCCCTTCACTAGCCAAAGAGATGAAGAAGAGAATCGCAGATAGCCATAACAAAAGCTCCGGAGTAGATACCTAACACCTATTCCTTCCCATCTAGCAAGCTAGCCGTTGCTGCCTGGAGGGGTGTCGCTGGGTTCCACATGGTATAGGCGGCGATGCGCGTTGGCACAGTGCCTTGCCAGAGTGCCATTGGCTGCGACCACGGTGTTGATGTAACGGTGCCGTGCTGAGCGATGAGGATAGTGTCGGCGTGGAAGGTGGCAAGGGTGAGTGGATAGGTGATGGTAAACTTGTGCAGCACCTCGACTAGCTGGAGAAGCGGCATACGGAAGGTGAGGATCTTGGGGTAGTACAGCGTGCGCAGCAACTTTTGGACTTGCGAGAATGATGCGATGATAAGGTTGTTTGACTGGCTGGCAAGCTGCGGGGCGCTTGGCATAAGCAAGTCGACCGCATCACGGCTGATGATGAGTGGTGTGGTGGTGTGGCTCACGAGCTTTTCGTAGACGATGGCGGTCTGGCTGTTGCGGCCAGCGTCGCCGATGAGAAGAAGCGTATCGGCCCAATTGCCCAAGGCTTGCAGCTCTGGCCAGGCTTCGTTGCCCAGGCTGCCGCTGCTGTTGCTTGCGGCAAAAATCGTATCCGTCACGCTGGCAGGAATAGTGCCACGTAGGGCATCTGGCAACACCACGCGTGCCTGGCCTACCCCTGTAGCAAGTGCAGTGGTATAGCTGTGCTCGATAGCACGAAAGCTTAGCCGGTTACCGCCAATAATACCCAGCTTGCCTGCTTGCGCCCGCTGCTGCGGCTTGTTCCAGGCGATGTCTGGGTAGAGCGGTTTGGCCGGTGTTTGCTGCTGCCAGTAGGGGGTGTTCATGCGCAGCTGCCTTGCTCTAGCGGGCGGAGATAATACAGAGAGAAAATACTCAGCATAGAGCTATTATACCGCGAAGTGAGAGTGTGTGCTATGTATCTCTGCCCGGCAGTATCTCCCTTGCTGCTGAGTAGTGGAATGGATTGAGCGGCCTATAACTGGGCTGGATAAGGACATAGCCTGTGGTGAGTGAAAAAACGTGAAAAAGAAAAAGCCCAACCTAGGAGCTCTCCA
>CALBWN010000048.1 GCA_937974295.1 uncultured Candidatus Saccharibacteria bacterium | reverse complement strand
TGCCACGCCGGGCGACATAATGTAGTAATACCAATAGGTCGTTGGTAAGAGCCATGCCAGCAAGAAACAAGCACCAACGCCATAAAGATGGACGCCCGACAGTCGTCGCACTGCTATAAATAGCAATGCCAATGCAAAAAATACTGGTAGCTGCAGAAGCCAATGTGGGGCAAAAGCCGTTCCTGCCACAACAATGCCAGATATCGCCGCAAAAATATATGGCCGAGCCGCTCGCCGTATTGTTATAAAGCGCATAGGTTCCATGTGCTTGCACACCATAGGCACTACAAGCCAGCGCCGCACCCGTCGGCAGTACCACTCGTAACGCTCGTCAAAGACGTGATGGAGGGTGTGCTCTTCGATCGGAATAATCAGCCAGTTTAGCACGCCAAAGCACACCACTGGGCACAGCAGCGCCAGCCATGAGCCGCTCGCCAAAGCACAGCCAAGCACTGCTATGGTATATGCAAGATAAAGTGGGTTGCGCGAGAAATTGAACGGCCCCGTGGTGAGCAGCTCGCTTGGCTCATCAAGCGGGTTGGTTGAGGTTGCAGCTCGGCGCAAAGCGCGCATCGTTGCATATATTGTCAGCACGGCCACAACAATACAGGCAATACCTACCAACCACCACTCGCTGGCAATTACTACTGTCCCTGGCCACACCCATGCCACCGCAAAGGCAATAAAACCAAAGCCAAAGAGGCAAAAATCAGGAATATGGTTATATATACGATTCTTCTTCATGCGTATGATTATATCACTTTATTATCACTATGACATAATTATGATAATGCGTTCTTGTCCTGTACTACCTCTGTGTATATTATGATCGAACGTTACTGCCCGCAAGACACTCTGCATTCTTTTTATTGACTTATATTTATTTTATTATACAGATATAAAACAAGGAATAGCTACCACACCAGAGGAACACACGAGCAATAGAGTGAACTGCGCAATTCACTCTGCATTTGCTATAAAACTACGTCTTGGTATACTAGCCTATAAGGACTTCACCATATGCCGAAGTATGTTCATATTGCTGGTCTTACTGTATTGCTTTCTTTGCTGATGTACGCGCTGCTGTGTACTCTCGCGCCAGCACCAAACTCCACCCCACAGAGCGGCACGGATCATCCACATCCTCAGCACACCTCTCCGTCGCGTATGCTCTATGGTCTAACCATCGACGACAGCTGGGAGGGTGCGAGAAAGCTTGCTGATATCGTCGAGGCTCTTCAGCGTTTGCCTGCTCGGCCAACGGTGCGAATTGTTATGTCCGAGGATCGATCACCGCAGAGTTACCGTGAGCTATTCAAGGCGATTCATCGCGTGGCCGATATCATGGCCCAGCCCGTTGATTCCTCAAGCATGCACAGCTACAGCACTGAGAGCTACCAGCAGCGCTTTGCTGCGTCGTACCAGTATTTATCTCACTACGTCGCGATATGGGAGATTGGTAATGAAATAAATGGCCAAGAATGGATCCAAGAAGATCCGCACCTTACTGCCGCGAAGGTGGCCAGTGCCTACCGATACATTAAGGATAAGCATGCCGTGGCGGCGCTTGTACCCTACTACTTCCCGCCAAACGGAAGCATGCTGAGCATGAAAGACTGGCTGCAGACATACCTGCCAGAGGATCTAAAGCAAG
Source organism: uncultured Candidatus Saccharibacteria bacterium (assembly GCA_937974295.1). Taxonomy (GTDB): domain Bacteria; phylum Patescibacteriota; class Saccharimonadia; order Saccharimonadales; family Saccharimonadaceae; genus Saccharimonas. The sequence continues at coordinate 1,793 of CALBWN010000048.1, read as the reverse complement.
GCGTCGATTATGTCCTCGTCAGCTACTACGATGATGACAACGATGGCTACCAGCCCAACTGGCAGCAGCTCTTTGCTGAGCTTGAGACGTTCTTCCCGCAGGCTAAGCTTGGCATTGGCGAGTGCGGCACACCCAGCGAGCATGCCCCGATGGCGCGTAAGCTACAGTTGTTCCGGCATTATTATGCCATGCCGCGGTACACTCCACGCTACGTTGGTGGATACTTTTGGTGGCATTGGGCGCACGATGGCGTGCCGTACAAGGATAACCCGCTCTGGGAGGAGACCACGAGGTATATGAAGAAGCGCTAGTCATGAGCCAGACGTCCTTTGGCCATACCTCATTTCCTCAATATGTGGCATAATATAACTAATGCATCACGAAACTTCGCACGCCAAAGCAGCGCATAACTACCAGCAAGCACTCGTGCAAACAGTGGGTAATTTTCTGCAGCACGTACATACGACTGATATTCTGCCAGTGTAATGTGTCAAGTATGAAATTTGGCAATATTATGATATCGGTGGTATATTGATTACAGTAGCGAAAACCGAGTAAGAAATATCATAATATGCAATCGAAATCCAGCCAGCATCAAACGCTAAAACTACTAACTATTAACATACTATTTATATCTCTCTGGCTCATAACCTTACTCAACCCAGAGAGACTGAAGGCGTTGTGGCTTGTAGTCGTGCTGCTGCTAGCGATCATCTTTATTATTAAAAATAAAAGTACATCCAAGCATGATATTTTTGCAGGGATCGCCTTAGGCTGTTTAGCCATGCCATCTCATGCTGTTTTGGGAGTATGTTCTATTGTTGCGTACATCGGAGGCGCCAGCGTCTTTAAGAAAAGCAAAAACAAGATCCTCTTGTTCAAGGCCGCCAACATAAAAGAGATAATGAAAACGGTCGGCATCGCGGCAATCGCAGGAGCGACGCTGGCAGTTATCAACATCCTCTTGGCAAAATCCGCCATGGAATTTAATATTTCGATCGAACCCGAGTGGTTCCTGCGTGCGATCAAAGCCGGCGTGTCAGAAGAGATCATTTTTCGTTTCTTCTTTTTTGCGCTGAGCGTTTACTGCATCAAGGATGGGGCCTTATCAAGGTTCGATAATTTTTTATGCTATGCCATCATGGTATTACCACACGTCTTGATACATTTTGACGCAACGAATTTCACATTGAGCAGCGTCGTGGTGTTGGCGCTGTTGTTTGGATTGCCGTTTGCCATTATGCAACGAAAACGTGATTTGAGCTCTGCAATCGGAGCTCATACGATGGTCGATGCAGTACGATTTTGCGCGTTTGGGACGTAGTCTTATTTTACGCAATGTCTATGCGAAAAACATCTCCATTATAAAAACTATTCATATCTTTTTGCATGAGTCAAGTAGAAATATGGCAGGCGAGAAAGAGCCCGCATCTCGTTGTCACGAAGGCAGCCTTGGTGCCTACCGATACCATCGACGAACATATCACATACCATAAACAGTGAAGTGTAACCTGCAGCTGTTTTTTGGCCACATTAGTGTTGTACGTAGACAAACTAGTCCACATCTCCCCATCATGACGAAACTATCCAAGCGTAACCACACGACCAGTTGTCTCGATTACCTAACTGGCGACGCCTATGACATGCGCGCGCCTACTTTGCCTGACACATTGCGGCACTATCTGCACCACGATTAAGCTTTCTTGCGGGCTGATTTTTTATCTTCCTTGCTTTTTTGGAGTAATTTATTTTTGAGTGTCAGCACCACATCCGCCTCTTTGGCCAGCTGTTTG
>CALBWN010000047.1 GCA_937974295.1 uncultured Candidatus Saccharibacteria bacterium | reverse complement strand
CGGTTTGTGGCATGCGGTTGCCACTCCCACTGTGGTCGCCCAAATTCTGCGCACCCGGCGCCGCATGCAAATCAAGCAAGACGCGCATATGGTATTTTTTGGCCATTGCAAAGCACCAGTCCAGCTGCTTGGTAGCCTCGCGGTAGCCATCCTGGCTTTCTAGCACCCAGTAACCAACCGGCACGCGCAGTGCCTCGATACCGTGCGCATGCAGCCAGGCGAAGTCCGCTTCGGTCATAAATTCCTGCCGGTGCCTAGCAATGTGCTCCGGGCCGTTTGGTTGCATCATCAGCTGATGCTCGTTGCTCGCATCGGTGCCCGCAAAGACCGACGGCGTCATCCAGCGCTCAAGCACCAGCCACCCACCCAAGTTAACACCGCGTAATGGTTTATGCATATGCTTTATTATAGCAGGATGGGAGCTAGATCATAGATGAAAGGATGTACGTCTGTATCATATAAAAATGACTCCAACGAGCCATCATAATAAATCCATGGTGACCTCACGGGGAATCGAACCCCGGTTGCTGGGATGAGAACCCAGTGTCCTAACCGCTAGACGATGAGGCCGCTTAGTCACTATAGCAAAAAAATCGGCCCTTGTCTAGCGATAATGTTGTAAAAAAGGCTTGACATACCCTAGGCGTGATGCTACACTGATCGTGTCATGCACTTGCATGGTGGAGACAACTAACACAAACAGCACTCGATACAGCCACCGCAAGCCACGAGATGCAGGAGAACCCATACTGCATTTGTCTGGTTTGTCCACGCTATAACTGTGCAAATATCACCCTTGGCACCCGTGCGAGAGGTGCCAAGCAAAGGAGGATTCCTTGGGTATCTTACCCAGCCCAGGAGATGTGCGATTTTCACTTCCCACGTGGGGAGTGATTTTCGTTTGGCGATGCGCCCTGGCGCGGCGTGAGGCGATCGATCGGCAGGCGGAAGCCAAAGGTACTCCCCTGCCCCTCCCGCGAATGAAAGATTAGCTCGCCATGGTGCCCTAGCACGATCTTCTTTGCCAAGAACAGCCCAATCCCCGTGCCATCGGGCCGCTGCAGCTGGGCATTGTGCGCCCGAAAGAACTTCGTAAAGATCTTGCGCTGCTCACTCTGCGGCACTCCAATGCCATGGTCTTGCACGGTGCACACCACCCAGCCGTCCTTGCGGTAGAGTCGCACCGTAATAACATCAGCACCAGGCGAGTAGTAAATAGCATTATCGATATAATTAACGATGACTTGCCGGAGTTTATTTTCGTCGATTAACAGAGGTGGTATAACCCCATGCGATCGATAATCCACCCGCAAATGGTGGCGCTCGGCGATGAGCTGGATGGACTCAATGCTCTCTGCCACCAGCGCAGCAACATCACCCGGGTGGAAGTCGATTGTAAAGTTGCCAGTACGGATGCGCGACACATTGAGGAAGTTGCCAATCAGCTGCACCATCCGCTCACTACCGGTAAAGGCCTCGGCGAGGAAGGCTTGCTGCGTGGCATTAATCTCACCAGCGTCACCCTCTAGCACCATCGAGATATAACCCTTCACACTAGTGAGTGGTGTACGCAGCTGGTGGCTTGCCATACTGACGAACTCATCCTTCGCGGCATCGAGCTCGCGCAGGCGGCGGTTAGAAGCGCGCAATTGGCGCGTTGCATGGTCTACCGCTTGGGTGAGCTGCTGCTGGAATTGCTGCGTGGTATTATGGCACTGCTGCGCCATCAGCGTCACTGCGCATTGCTGGGCTATCATTGCAAGAGTGGCTCGCTGCGCAGTAGTATACGTGACTCGCCCAGCTGGCGGGCCCAGCACGATATATCCACAGTGGTTGCCCTGCCACACTAGCCGCAGTACCACGGTAATGTCGTAGCGGCGGAGTGCGTGATGCTTGGGTAGCATGGCAATCATTGCACGTGCCGTTGCTTCTTCACACAGCGGCAAGAGTATATCGACAGAGGTAGTATATTCATCTGGTAGGTCAATCAGCGGCGGCGCTCCATCGACCATCACCATCACCCCGCACCAGGCTGGCTGGGCAACCGCCTCCAACGCCGAACGCACCGCTGCTACCACCTCTGCAAAGTCGGTTGCAGTGGCCAGCGCGCTACCTAGTGCTACCAGGGGCTCTGCTGGTATAGATATGGTACTTGATTTTGGGTGATTTTGTTCCATTTTCATGCTACACCTGCTATTATAAAGTAAATGGTTAAAATTGCCATCATCGAAGACGACCAAACCATCAGCCAAATGTACCGTATGAAGTTCGAAGCGGCTGGCTTTGCGGTGGAAGTCGCGGGCGATGGCAAAGCTGGCATCATGCTGGTGCAGCGAACTCACCCCGACATCATCCTGCTCGACCTCCAAATGCCCCACCTCAATGGCGCCGACACACTCGAGCATATCCGCGCTTACTCATGGGGTAAGACCATCCCAGTTATCGTCCTCACCAACCTTGGCCACGAAGAAGCTCCCAAAAAGCTCCAGCACCTTGGCGTCCACAGCTACATTGTCAAAGCCGAGCTTACCCCCAGCCAAGTCGTCAAGCGAGTAGAGGAAACTTTAACGGAGCGTGGGATAGCCGTTACTAATATATACGAGTAGGTTGTTTATCAACTACTAACAATACGAGAGTGACTCTACCCCAGGCCATACCACTTTCTTTAGCGCCTATTACTATAGGATATATCAAATTATTGCTTACACAATCTAAGAGTCATCTCAACGACTTCTTTAAAAATCGCAAAGATATTTCAACAAGCCCTTGGTCGTAGGCCTTTGTTTCCACAATCGATAGTATCCTTGTCCGCTGCTGTTTTTCGGGTTCAAGTTTAGTCGTAAGATCGACAATTCCCTGTAGGACGCGTTGGTCGGTTTGCGTTTCGGCAAGTCGGTAGAGGTCTGGCATGATGGCACGGATCTTCTCTCGGCAGCGGTCAGCTAGGTCGGTATTGCCTCGTTCTTTTTCTGATGGTGCTGACCAGCCGCAGGCGATTTCAACGAGGAGATCGAGGCCATAACGAAGACCGATGGTCGTGTAATTGCCGACGTGTATTTCATGGGTAATGACAGTCGTGACTGGTTCGGTTGCTTCATATAGTTCGCGATTGAAGAATGTATTGTTTTCAATTGTCCAGTACACTTCATCAGTGCTGGTATCTTCTGATTGAGCATGGAGTACATGCCAGATTGCTACGGGAAGGATGCTACTATCTTTTCTTGCGCGTAACTGTGTCCAATCTATCTTGTATTCTTTGTACATCCCAAGGTCCTCGTTCTTATTTTTATATAATACCATCCAATCCCTCAGTCTCACCACTCCCTAGAGTGTATTCTCAGGCAGGCAGTTTGGATTCTCACGTCAGTGGTGGTACAATAAGGCTAGTAAGCACCCGTAGCTCAGCGGATTAGAGTACTTGGCTTCGAACCAAGGGGTCGCAGGTTCG
>CALBWN010000046.1 GCA_937974295.1 uncultured Candidatus Saccharibacteria bacterium | reverse complement strand
TCGTCTTCCGCAGCCGCGAGTTTGAGCAGATGGAGATTGAATATTTTGTAGACCCTGAGCATTGGCAAGAGGCGTTTGATGAGCTGCTTGCGAGCACACATGCGTTCTTGGCAGAACTAGGCCTGAAACAAGAGCACATTCATGAGCTAGATGTGCCAGCAGAGGATCGGGCGCACTATAGCAAAAAGACGATCGACATCGAATACGACTATCCGATCGGCCGCGAAGAGCTAATGGGCATCGCCTACCGGACTGATTTTGACCTAATGAACATCCAGCGCGCCAGCGGCAAGAGCATGGAATATACCATCAAGGGAACGAACACGAAATTTGTGCCGCACGTCATCGAACCGAGCTTCGGCGTTGAGCGGGCGCTGATGGCAGTGCTGGCCAGTAGCTACCGCGAGGACGAGCAAAATGGCGAAAAGCGGGTGTACTTGGCATTGCCAGAGCACTTGGCACCAGTCAAATTTGCCGTCTCGCCACTGCTGAAGAATAAGCCAGAATTGGTGGAAAAAGCCCGCGACGTCTACGCGAGCCTCGCCAAAGCCAACCCTGGCCGAGTAATGTGGGATGACAATGGCAACATTGGCAAACGCTACCGCCGCCAGGACGAAATCGGCACGCCCTACTGCGTGGTGATCGACTTCCAGACGCTCGAGGATGGCACCGTCACCGTCCGCGAGCGAGATACGACGGAACAGCGGCGGGTTGTCGTCGATAAGCTAGTATAGCGGTAGTACGTCTGCTTATTGCCGAAACGCTACAATTGCAATATAATATGCAAAAACGGTAATTGAATTATACACAGAAGGAGCGACCGATGAACGGAGAGAAATCTATCCCGAATGGCTGGGAATCATACACATACTCAGTAACAGGTGAAGAGACGGAATTTATCATTCCAAAAAAGGGTGTGTCTATCGAGGTGTCAAAGCAGCCCCAAGAGAGGCTGCTGTCTCTAGATCGGCGCGGTGAGATCTCGTTTGTTGAGGAAGCAAAGAGTGAGATCTTCGACAAGAAAGAGTATCGAGAATTCGGCAAGTCTTTCTTTCAGGCGCTGCGATCGACATCTCGTATCATTAGCTATGCAACGGGCCAACCATATCACGAGATGGGGCTAAAAAGCTGCGCGCCGCTCGGCACAAGTGCCACCAGAGGACTTTTGCGTCTGGCTCATCGGTATGAAAAACTCAAAGAGCGTGAGGATGACCCACGTGTTGTTGTAACGCCGTATAATCTCAGCCGCAATCTGTGGGAGCAAGCCTTTCGGCGAGCGATGGAAGATGATAGCATCGAGAATAACCCGTTGCGGCAGCAAATTGATACAACACACGATATGAAGCGAACGATATATGGCCTACATGTCCGCAGGAGTCTATCCCATGATGCGTGGCCAAAATTCAATACAGTTCCAGAGGGTACAGCGGTTTTTTATAGCCCTGATGGCATCCCCTGTACGGCAAGTGTTATTGTTGGTAGGCAAAAGCCGCGGTTTCTAGGGATGAGCTACCAAAAAGTCCACAAGCTAGATTGGGTCGATATAAAAGGGCCTGATCCGTCGGTCGAACAGGCGCTATCACAGGTGGCGACTGCACTCATAGACCAGAGCGGTCAACAGTCATCCAAAGAAGGTAAAAAGCCCGATCCAACACTGACCTTTGCCATTCCTGGCTTTGTTTCGGTTGGAGGGATTCCAATTCGTTTTCCTCGTAAATCTGAGCAGAAGCAAAACTCCGATCAGACCCATGCAGTAACTGTAGAAGAGCAGGATCGGTCTCCGTTAGATAAAGACCCGAATCTCTATAAGCGGTATGGTTACGACAGCCAAACCATTGCAGAAGCCCTGACTGCTGAGTTGAGTAAGATCATCGAAGGGGAGTCGCAGTCGTCGGACAATGATCAAACCTACGGAGTATATTGTAAGGCACCAGAGCAGTCTCTGTATGCTCCGTATATTGCATGGGATGACAGTGGTTATGTTGTATTATCTCTCCAGGATATCCATAAGGGTGATGAGCAGATCGGCTTTCGTCATGCCACGCGGTGTTTATCTGAATCACCTCGAGTGTAACTAGTAGTGAGTCATCGACGTACCTGATAGATACAACACGGCAAGTAACGACTCTCTATGAGAGGCAGCCTTTAAAATCTCATAAGGAACCACCATGCCAACACGCGTAAAAATCACAATTAACGACGACAACGCTGGCCGGGCGGCGCTCGATGCCTTGTACGCGGGCGCCAGCCAGGTGGCGCTGTGCCGCTATGCCTTGCGGCTGGCAGCGCACATTATGGATACGGCGGGCTACAATGACCCGCACAACCCGGCCATTACCGCCGGTTTTGCCGTCAACCGCCAGTGGCAGGCCGGAGCGGCCCGCATGCACGATGTGCGCCAAGCGGGCTTTGCGGTGCACAAGCTAGCTCGCCAAGCGCCGGATGAACTCACCACGGCAGTGCTGCGCGTGGTGGGTCAAGCCATCGGCACCGGCCACATGCCAGAGCACGCCATGGTGGCTAGCGACTACGCCATCAAGGTCATCAACCTGCTCCACCCCGGCGACGCCGCTGCCGCCACTCGCGAGCGCCAATGGCAGGTGCGGGTGATGAGAGAGGAGATGGCGGTTGTATAGCTTGAGGCAGTAAGTTAGCTGTTCGGCACTAAATAGAAAAAGGGTCCTTAGGCAACTAACCGTTCGGAACCTTTTCGTCTTAATCTCTCTATTGTAGCGACGATAGAAGAATAAAGCAAATGAGCTAATCTAGTTATGGTGGACAATTATCTATATAAGTAAATAGCGAGAAAAGCTTCAAGGTGGTATAATCACCTCATACGAACAAAATCACAAAAGGCTAGGTGTATACATATGAGTAACACGACAGAAAAAACATCCAATTCACGCCCTCTCATTAAAAAAGAGCATCGCAACAAAGTACTCATCACCCTCTTTGTCTTGACGGCACTCGCCGGAGGCGGTTACTGGGCGGTTATAGCTGTGACGAGTGGTAGTGCGCCGCTGGTGGCACTTGCATTGCGCTTGGCGTACGTTGCGGTTTTGTATATGCCGGTACCACTGTATACGCTCTTACTGAGTCGATTTATGCTTGGCATACCAGTGCCGTTTCGTGTGTTGTTATCATTGAAGCATATCACCGTGAAGAAGTATGCATTGGTCGCTGGGCTATTCTTGGCCTGGGCAGTATTGATGATTAGTTCCGTTGCTATTCTTGGCTGGTTGTGGCCAGAGACGTTTGGTCACCTAGCGACGACGAATGAGCACTTGGTATATAATCTTGAGAAGCTCATCGGTACATCAGTCGATACTAGCACGATGAATATGCCACCAACGCCGCTTGTCATGTTGCCACTTGGCATCGTTGGTGCATTGATGGCTGGGCTAACGGTAAATGCGATCTTTGCGATGACAGAGGAGATCATGTGGCGTGGTTACCTCGCGCAGGCGTTTGCTGGGCTGTCATTTTGCAAAAAATATGCGACAATAGGCGTGCTATGGGGGTTGTGGCATATTCCGCTGATTGCTCTAGGGTATAACTATGGCGCAGCGAACGCACTTCCGGGAGTAGTGCTGTTTGTGGGATTTTGTGTAGTTATGTCGCTTGTGCTTGGTTTTGTCGTTGAGCGAACCCGAAGTGTGTGGCTTGCTGCCGTGCTACATGGGACGTTTAATGGCTTCTCGCAAGTTATGCTACTTCTGGTCGTTGGTGGGAGCTCACTGTTGGCTAGCTCAGCAGTAGGCATTGTCTCGCTTGTGGCGTGGCTAGTAGTGTTTGCGGGTTGTTATATAAGCACTACTTGTGCATCTGTCACGGAGCGAGCATAAGCGGACTGTCTCATCTAGGAGGGTCGATTCCGCTAAACTAATAATAGAGGTATAATAAAATCATGCATATAACTCGTCGTATTCAAGCGGTAAAGCTTCGCTATATTGGGGGACTGCTGGTAATTTTTCTCCTTGGTATGGCTGCGATGCGACAGGCGGCTCGATATGTGTCGCAGGTGTCTGGTGGTGTGGCAATCCTTGACCTTAACTTTGGCAACAATACCGCCCACATTAACCATACATTGGCCGCTCTGGGTGAGGCTGGCAGAAGCGCGTATCTTCATGTCTTTTTGCCGATCGACGCCTGTTATGCAGTTATCTATGCGGTGTTTTATGCTTGCACATTGGCGTTTTTTCTCCGACGTCTCCCGCTGCGGCGGTGGAAGTTGAGCTGGGCTCGGTGGATAGTTGTGCTGCCTGTGATGGCTGCTGTTTGCGACTGGTGGGAAAATATAGCTTTTGCGTTCATGCTGAGCCAATTTCCGGCACTCGCAAACCCAGCACTTGCGGCTAGCACAACAGTAGCGACGATGGCAAAATTCGTACTCGTGTATCTATCGTTGCTGCTTGTGCTGGGGTTTGTGGTATACCATATGGCGCGGTGGATTGCTACCAAACACAGCTCCAGTAACAACGACAAGCACCACCACTCATAGCGCATCGTGAGGTGTACCACTGGTCATTGCTCAATTACCCCCTTGTTACCATAAGCACAATAGTGTTATAATGCGAACGTTATATTTAAGGTGTTGTGTTTCACAACAAAAAGGAGGGTTATTGCATGAGGGAACTCAGGCAAGCAAAGTATAATAAATGGAGAACGCTCGCTCGCGTGTCTCAGGCTGGGTGCCTGGTGGCGGTAGCCGCTATGGTGGCACTGTTTGCCCAGCCTACACGGGCTGCCCAAGAGGTGGCTTGGAAGGAGCAAGCTGGCTCTGGTGTAAAGAACTGGTCGGCAATGGCTGGCTCGACAGACGGCACCAAGCTCGTTGCAGCAGTGAATGTCGGGAATGTCTACACCTCGACAGACAGTGGTGTCACCTGGATGGAACGACCAATAACCGGCCTTCCTGCGCCGCAAAAGTGGACGGCTCTTGCCAGCTCGGCTGATGGTAGTAAGATCGCTGCCTTTTACCAATGGGGTGGCTACATGTACACTTCGAATGACTCAGGTGCTACCTGGACGAAAAATGGTCTCCCAGGAGCTGCTGGCGACTGGGTGTCTGTGACGAGCTCGGCCGATGGCACCAAGCTTGCCGCTGTGGCGACCAACCGTGGGGTATTTACCTCTACTAACTCTGGCGCAAGCTGGAAAGAGCAAGCCAACCCAGGTGCGAAGAAGTGGACATCGATCGCCGGCTCGGCTGATGGCACCAAGCTCGCTGCAACTGTTGCCGACGGTGTTGTCTACACCTCGACAGACAGCGGTGTCACCTGGACAGAGCAAGCAGCCGCTGGCACTCAGAAGTGGACATCGATCGCTAGCTCAGCCGATGGTATGAAGCTCGCTGCTACAGTCAACGATGGCAAGATTCACACCTCGACAGACGGCGGTGTCACCTGGACAGAGCAAGCAGCCGCTGGCACTCAGAAGTGGACATCAATCGCTAGCTCGGCCGATGGTATGAAGCTCGCCGCAACCGTCAATGGTGGCAAGATCTACACTTCAGATGACGGTGGTGTAACCTGGATGGAAAATGACAGCGCTGCTACCGGTGCGTGGTCGGCTGTTGTTATGTCGAACGACGGTGCTAACCTCGCTGCAGCACTCAACGGTGGCAACATCAACACAGCAACAGCTAAGGACAAGCCAGTTGTGCAGCCAGCTCCGGCAAACCCAGCTCCGGCAAACCCAGCGCCCGCAAATCCAGCTCCAGCTAACCCAGCTCCGGCCAATCCTGCGCCCGCAACCCCAGCACCAGCTACCCCGGCACCTGCTAATCCTGCACCTGCTACACCCGCGCCTGCAAATCCAGCCCCAGCTGAGCCAGCCGTAGAACCTGCACCAGCAGAAGGGCCGGCTCCGGCTGCAGAGCAAGCACCAGCAGCCAACCCAGCACCTGCAGCTAAACCAGCAGCAGAGGCTGCCGCTCCTGCTAAGCAAGAAGGTCCAGCTCTCGCCGACACCGGCGACAGCGTATGGCTCGTTGCTGCACTCGCGGCCAGTGGTCTTGGCGCCGGAAGCTTCTGGTTCGTCAAGAGCCGCAAGAACTAGAGCACTGCACTGCAGCGTCTCTATACCCAAGAGAAAGGCATACTGTATGCCTTTCTCTTTTTTGGTTGGCAGGGTAGAATGTGGCCTGTATTAGAGTAATTATATTATATTGAGCGGCTCGGGTACTGACGTAGTGGTGATATAGCATAGCTGTGCTTGAGCATAAGCAGCAAGGAAACACCTTATATAGGTAGAATACCAGCACTAGCGCGCTGCTAGGGGCTCTTGGGCGAGAATAGGTGGGCCACGACCGTGTTGGTGCGGCCTTTGGCTGTGTGCGGTTATGATGCTAGAGATCGTGGCCGCCGATAGAGCTTACCTCCCGTGTGGCGTGTCTCGGTACCGATCACTAGTGCACCAGCCTTGTGAGCACATCAACGGCGGCGTGAGCGATCGCATCGGGCCAACGAATAGCACTGCGCCTATTGAGGGCAGTTTGGGCTGGAGGGGAAATATCGCATAGCTTGCTCTTATTCTTGCCCAAAGCAGTGTGGGAATAGCTAGAGCGCCAACCCCACACTGCTAATACGTGTATCTCGCTCTTACCAGCAAGCTTATATATACAGACTAATACACGCGAGGAGGCAAAAGAAATCGGCTTGGATAGCATAGTATCCAAGCCGAGGTGTACCTGTGCGGGGTAGTAGTGCGCTACGAGCGCCGCCTGCGGAGCATCCACACTCCGCCGCTGCCTAGTGTAATTGCAGCAAGGGCGGTGGGGAGGAGGCTGTCGCCAGTGTTGGCAAGGAGGCCACTAGGCCGCGATGAGTTGCTGGTAGAGCCGGTGTGCGATGTATCTTCGTAGATGGCGATGGGGTCGAGGATCGTGCCGTTGGCAGTGCCGTCTTCGTCGCCAAAGCCACCGTCGGTCACATCGTAGGCAATCGTTGTGCGTGTACCGCTCGGGTTTGTGCCAAAGTTGATCCGGTTTGTGATGTCTTCGATGACTGAGCCACCTTTGGCCAGCTTGAGCACGGTGAGGCGGCTTGGGTCACGGTAGTGCTTGCTCAGTGTGAGGGCTACATGGGTAGTGTAGCCAGTGTGGGATGTGTGCTCAGCACAGGTGATGGTAAAGCGCACGCTATAGCGCAGCGCTCGGCCTTGGTATTGTGCGGGGGCGGTTGCTGGCTCGGCTGAGGCAATGTGGCTGCACGGTTTGCCGGCCGTAGCGAGCGATACCGCACCGCCGTGTGGCTGGGTAATGGTAGTTGAGTTGGTTGGCTGCTTTGGCTGCTTGGGTGTTGGTGTGGATGGGGCAGATGTGATGGCATTTAGTCGAGCCTGGAGAGCGGCTTGTTTGCGTGCATCCTTAACGGCGGCAATGCGGGCCTGGGCTGCGGCAATGTCTGCAGGGCTCTTGCTGGCTTCGGCTCGGGCCACAGCAGCTTCGGCAGCGGCCAGTGTGCCGTCCTCTACCGGTGGGGTAGTGGTGTACACCATGCCACCGTAGGCAGCAGCTACCAGCTTGCTCCCATCAGCCGAGCTGGCAAGAGCCGACCAGTTGGGCACGCCAGGCGACGTCTGAGCTACCCACGTTGCACCGCCGTCGGTCGATACGTAGATATAGCCACCGCCACCGGCTGTTGCGGCGAGGGTGTTGCCATCGGCCGAGATGGTTGCTGCTGTCCAGTTGTGCCGGCCGTCCACGCTGCGCTCCGTCCACGTCGCGCCGCCATTGGTCGAGATGTAGACGTTACCGCCAGCAGCTGTTGCTACCAGCTTTGTGCCATCGGGCGAGCTGGCAATTGATGTCCAGGTGCGCGTGCCAGCTTGGGCGCGTTCTGTCCAGGTCTTGCCGCCGTCTAAGGAGGTGTAGATAGCACCGTCTTCGACGACTGCAGCTAGTTTATTGCCATCAGCCGAGCTCGTTACGGCGCGCCATTTGCGGCTGCCCGACTTTGGCTGCTCCGTCCACGTTGTACCGCTATCGCGCGAGGTGTAGATAACGTGATCCTTGGCGACAGCCACCAGCTTGCTCCCATCGGCCGAGCTCGCGATCGACATCCAGTTGATTGAGCCACTCATTGCGTGCTTGCGCCACGTTGCACCGCCATCTTGCGATGTCATGATGTAGCCGCCCCAGTCGTAGAGTGCCGCAATCTTGCTCCCATCAGCCGAGCTCGCAATGCTCACCCAGTTGCGCACCTCAGACTTTGGTTGCTCCGTCCAGGTTGCACCGCCATCGCGCGAGGTATGGATTGTACCACCCCAGGCGGCAGCTGCCAGTTTGCTCCCATCAGCCGAGCTGGCAAGGGCCGACCATTTGCGGTCACCGGCGGCATCATGCTTGGCCCATTTCGTGCCGGTTGCTGGCACTGGCGTCTCGGGTGGTTGCGTGCCCGCACCCTTTTGGAAGACGCGCACATAGTCGATCAGCATCGTCTGTGTAGGGAATGGCTCAGACGGGTCGATAGGGCTGAGATTTTTGCTAATCTCTACGTAGTCGTTGAGGATGAATTGCCAGCCGCGGTGGAATGCCCCATTGATATTCTCTTGGCTGGCAACCTTCGTGAGTGGCTCAGAGTCCTTCCGAGGAGTGATGTTGCCATCGTCGGTAGGGCTCACATGGTAGCGATACACCTTGATGGGCTGGTCGTCTACAAAGTACTTCACCATTGTGCCGTCGTACTCAACGGCCCAGGTGTGCCACTCGTAGGCAAATGAGCCTGGCCGCGCACCAGCATAGTGCTCACCACTGTGCGAGAGGGCGCGTGTCCGCCAGCCGGTCTTCCATTTGCCATCGGCGCCATGGTGGTAGCACGACATATGGGTGGTTGACCACGCGTAATTTGGTGTGGATGAATACCACTCAATGATGTCCAGCTCGCCGTATGGGTCGTTGGCCTTGGGGTTGTCGTTGCAGTTTTGTAGCGTATTGCCACTCACCATCCACAGCGATGGCCGCGTGCCACGCTTGCCATTCCAATTAAACTTCGCCCGAATCTCGGCTCGGAAGGGCTTGGTGCCATCCACAACCTTACCCTTGTTTTTGACTCGTCCACTAAGGTAGCGCGTTGTGGTACCGCTAGGGCAGGGTTGCTCACTCATGTTGGCACTGGTGAGCGGCTCGTTCAAGTTGCTCACACAGTGGCGCTGCGTGGTAATCTCGAGATGGCTGTTGGCAACCTTGAGATTATTTGGGCTGTAGGCGAGGTGGGTATTGCGCAAGTTGTCAGTATTTTGCTTCAGTATGTCCCACTCACCAGACACAGCCGAGCCAGTAAACTCGTCGTGCCACACCATACCCCATTGGTCGGCATGTGTTGTGCCATGATAGAGAAGTGCAAGCAACACAACACTACCAAGTGCCGCAAGCACAATAATTGCTTTTTTTATCACCGTTTTGTCCCCCCTGTTTTTGTCTAAAAACGTTATGAGCATGATTATAACGCTTATGGTTAGTTTTTTGCAAGGGGTTAGGCCCATAATCTTGCAAGGCTCGCTGCATAATGCATATTTTTGCCAGGGCGAGAGAGCACTGTATATTCTCGCAGTGTGGGCAGTTATCCACGCGATTTCCACAGTACGATGTGGTTTTTACACCGCTACAGAGATGGGGTAATAAGGGGCGGTCTTTTGGGCTATTGCAGCAGAGGGTAGTGGGGTATACTAGAGGCACAACAACCTAACACGAAGGAGGGTGTATGACGAAGTTAATTAACTATTCGCTGGCTGGCGTGGCAGTGGCAGCGGCCATAGTGTGCCTGGGTGGTGCACCAGCCCATGCGACCGAGCAAGAGCTGAGTACAGCGCGTGCAGCATGTAGTGCGGTGGTAGGCCAAGTCAAGGCGGCCAATGCATATGCCTACTGGAAGATGCCTGAGGGCTACCCAGAGGATCACAGCGCCGATGCAACCAACAGCTTTCGCCAGCAGCATGGCTGGGTGGTGGCCGGCACAGAGGTGTACGACTGGGCGTCTAACGAATCATTTGCCAACAGCGGGCGCTTTGTCTGGGGTAGCAAGACAGTCAACTTTGCGCCAGGGAACTTCTGCTTGAGTAGTGGCAAGACGACGGGTGGCCGCGAGCTTCTTCTTACCTTCCAAAAGGATGGCAACTTGGTGCTCTATAGCCACACTGGCACGGCCCAGTGGGCATCGAATACTCAAGGTAAGGGTGCACGCCTGGCCTTCCAGGGCGACCGCAACATCGTTGTGTACGACAAGAACAACAAAGCCATCTGGGCATCGAGCTGGCAGTGGAGCACGCCACGCCGCGGTGCCAAGATTGCTCAGCCCGGCCAGCGCTGGTGGCACGGCTATGGCAAGGCACAGCAAACACCAGAGTGGTTTCATGCGTTGCGCCGCGTCACAACCAAGCCACAAGACACTGGCGTGCTCACCCTGCGTGCCACCGACCGCACCATCGAGGGTATCCCCGAGACCAACTGGGCCTCGCCACAGTACCCACAGCGCGCTACCTATGGCTCGGTAGTGGTAACCAACGAAGCACGAGGCGATGGCATACGAAACCACGTCAACATCGTTGGGACGTTCGACAACTAAGCAGCGCCCGTCGCGAGTGGGCTAATAGCTCGCTTGGTTCGCCAACCCCGCATCAGATAATGGTGCGGGGTTTTTGGTGGGCAAAGTAGCTAGCATCAGAGGTGAGGGGTGGGGGAGAGTAGTATGGTTGCCTCCGTAAGTGCCGGATTATCTCAGATAGTCGTCAATTATGCATCATTTGTGTCTTTTTTGTTTTATATGCATCGGCTATAATCAGCACATATATTAGCCTAACTCTTCTCTACAAAGGAGTGATGACAATGAAAAAGTTAGCAATCTACCCGCTGGCCGGTGCGGCAGTTGTGGCCGCATTGGTGTGCTTTGGTGGTGCACAAGCTGGTGCGACCCAGCGCGAGATCAGCGACGCTCGCAATACGTGTAGCGCAATGATCGGCCGGGTCAAAAGCATGAACTCATACGAATACTGGAAGACAACCGAGGACGGTCGTGGCCTAGGTGCTGCAGGCGGCCCCAAGAATGAATTTTTCGACACCTACCACTGGACGCTGGCTGGTGGCGAGTATTATGATAAAAAGACGAAGGCCGTATATGAACGCACTAGTATTTTCGAATGGGGCAACAAGACCGTCAACTTTACTCCAAACAACTTCTGCCTGACGACGGGCAAAACCAGTGGTGGCCGCGAATTTATCCTCACCTTCCAAAAGGATGGCAACCTAGTACTCTACAGCCACACCGGTGCTGCCCAGTGGTCATCCAACACCCAGGGCAAAGGCACGCGCCTAGCCTTCCAGAGTGACCGCAATATCGTCGTGTACGACAAGAACAACAAGGCTGTGTGGGCATCCAGCTGGTACTGGACCTTGCCACGCCGCGGTACCAAGATCAACCAGCCCGGCCAACACTGGTGGGACAAGCGCGCCAAGGCACAGCCAGCACCAGAGTGGTTCCAGGCCTCACGCCGCGTTACCACCAAGCCGCAGGATAGTGGCGCTATTCGGATGACTGTGGCTGATCGCACCATGAATGATGTTAGTGAAACAGATTGGGATCCAGGCTATAACCCAAACAAGCGGCGCCACAGCTCGGCAACCTATGGTTGGATATTTGTCAGCAACTGGGTGAACAACCCTGACGGCACCTCAACTGGTCATATGAATATCGTCGCGTCGTTCGACAACTAAGCCGCACCCCGCAGTATACACAAGCAACCCCACGCTATCATTGTGTGGGGTTGTTGGGTGCTAGGTGTCTATTGAATAATGGAGATATAGGATACTAGAAGTGGATTTGCATGTGTGGTTGCTTTGTATTATTATAAAAACGACACCAAACAGGGATTATACAAGATGAAAACAATCTGCGTTGATGAATCTGGTACACTAGGCTTTAGCTCCCACGAGCCATACTTTGTCATGACAGCGCTGATGATTGACGACGAGAAGGCGCTCAAACGGATGAAGAATTTGATCCGGCGGGTAAATGCGTCTGCAATGCGTCGGCGTCAACAACCATCGCATAAGCCGTGGTATGATAACCGTGTCCCATTCCATGAAAAGCAACGCGCTCAGCGGCAGATCGTTACTGGTCTATCGGCACGGGCAGACCATCGAATCGCATACACCGTTATTGATAAGACGGTGCGGACACCGGTCTTTCAACGTAATCGACGCGTGCGTCACAAGCTGCGGCAGAGAATTTTGCTACGACTCATTGCACAGTGGGTTTTGCAATACAATGATGATGTGCGTATTGTGGTAAGTAACAAGACAATGAAGGCAGCGGCTGCTCGCAAGATGGAAAAATACGTCCAAAAGCTGCTTAGTGATGAACAACGATTTCCGATGGCTCGCTATCGCCATCGGATAGAAATTGTACCAGTTGATCCACAGACTCACTACGGCCTGCGGACGATTGATTACATTGCGCGGTTGATCCATCAAACGTACACAAGACCTATTCAGCACCGCTTCCCACCGCAAAAGGAGGCGCTGCATAAGCTGAGCATTGCTAAGCTTCGCATTGTCAATGGCGAATTTATTACTGCGCACAACGTTGGAGTGCGGCCGCTAAGCGATACATTTCACACTGGCTTATTCTTGTGGTAAGGAGTGTCTTGTATAGCGCGAGTGAGTCGTATATACTAGGTGCTAGAGTCAGTCATATCGTCAGCTTATCTTACCAATGAGTGAAGTAGTGTGAGAGGTTCCCTCTATGGAACACTACCTGGCAGTGTGCATCTGTGGCGTGTTTGGGAAACACGCCTTTTTTGTATTTTTGCATATATCACCAGTTAGGTATCGACCGCAGTGGCCGCCCAATATAACGAATAACACTCTTACTGATACACTGCAGGCTTCAACACGCCAATATACGGCAGGTTGCGGTAGTGTTGGCGGTAGTCAAGGCCGTAGCCCACCACGAATTCATTGGGGGTGGGGATGCCGATGTAGTCGGCCTGCACATCCACCGTGCGGCGCTCGGGCTTATCCAGCAGAGTGCAGAGCTTGGTGCTGGCGGTGTGGCGCTCGGCAAATAAATCAAACAGCACCTGAGCGGTGTGGCCCGTATCCACGATGTCTTCTACCAGCAGCACGTGCCGGCCAGCCACGTCTGTGTCGAGGTCCTTGAGGATGCGCACGTTACCGGTGGAGGTCAGCTCATCGCCATAGCTCGAGACATCCATAAAGTCGATTTCCAGCATGCAATCCATCGCCCGCACCAGGTCGATCATAAAGGGTGCCGCCCCGCGCAGAATCCCCACCACCAGCGGGTTTTTACTGGCATATTCCTGGCTCAGCTGCTGGCCCAGGCGCGCCACCGCCCGCGCAATGTCATCGTTGGTAAAGAGGATTGTTTCGATATCATGATGCATAAGGATTATTGTAGCAGATATGGGGTGTGGGGGGCGAATTTTTGGAAGATGATATGCAGTGAGAAATGCATGGAGACGTGAACAATGCTACAATACCACCATGACACAGCGTACCATTCCACCCCATGCTCGGATGATTCCGCCCGAGGCACAGTGTGTCTTTGTGGGCGAGATATTTAGCGTTTATCAGTGGCCACAGCGACTGTATGATGGCTCGGTGGCGACCTTCGAGATGGTGCGCCGGCCCGATACAGTGTTCGTTATTGCAGTGGATGATGCGGGCAACGTACTGGTGAATGACGAGGAGCAGCCAGGCGGCATCGTGCGGCGTGGCCACTTGCCAGCGGGGCGGGTCGACCCTGAGGATGCGACTATCATCGCGGCGGCGCAGCGCGAACTGCGCGAGGAGACAGGCTGGGAGTTTGCCGACTGGCAGCTGTTGGAGGTGGTGCAGCCCGAGCCGAAGATGGAGTGGTTCGTCCACTTGGTGCTGGCCCAGCAACCCGTGCGCCACATGCCGCCACACTGTGATGCAGGTGAGCGGATTACCACTCGAGCGATTACCTGGCAGGAGCTTGCGCAATCAGCGGTGCTACTGCGGCATTTCCCGTGGCTGCGCGATGTTGGCTCGGTGGAGGAGCTTGCTTCGCACCATAGGGCAGCCTATAGGGGGGGAGGGGGGTGGGTATAGCATAAGTCAACATGGAGCGTGCTTGGTTTTATCTCACACGATAGATAATGGACTGCCATAGCAGGCATTATCGCATCGCTAGGCAAGACAATTGCTCTCCTCACCAGATACGGTATAATAAAGAAATTATGAATCGACCAACCAAACAGATAAAACAGATCAAGCAGCAGGGCAAACTCCTGCGGATTTTTTGGTGGGCGCTGGCAGTGGCGACGGTGGTGGTGAGTGTGAAGTTCGTTCTGCACCGCCTGGGGTGGGAGCCGATCGAGCAGAGCTCGCTGCACAATAGCGTCATATCCAGCGTGACCTTTGTGATAGGTTTTTTGCTCTCGGCCACGATTGCCGATTACAAAGAGTCAGAGCGGATCCCAGCGGAGTTTGCGGCGTTGCTAGAGGATATGTATGATGATGCTGCGGCGATTCATCAGAGCTATCCGGTGTTTGATATCGATGGCTTTCGCCGCCAGCTGCACGCTGTGGCTCAAGGGTTTTCGGATGATGTGCGCCACTCGGCCTATGATGCCCGGCAGGACATCCGGGGCTTAACGCCGTATTTTGCCACGATGGAGCAGGGCAATGTGCCGCCCAACTTCATCGTCAAGCTCAAGCAGCAGCAGACCATCTTGCTCCGCCATCGCCATCGGGTGGACTACATTCAGCGGATCCGCTTTATCCCCTCGGCATCCATCTTGGCGCGCTCTATTATGGTGGCGTTGCTTGGCCTCCTGCTCATTACCAACATCGACCCATTTGTCGCCAGCCTGACGGTGGTGGGGCTGATTAGCTTCGTCTTGGTGTATATGATTATCCTTATCCATGTTATCAGCACACCCTTCCATAAAGCTGGCAAAACCCGCGACGACGTGAGCCTCTTTCTTATCCGCGACGCGGAGGAGTATCTGAGCAGCCCAAGCGATGCAGTGAGCAAATAGGCTGAACCCCCTAGTATATCGATAGGGGAGAGATTTAGGAGAAACGGCACTTCTTGTGTGATATCTCTATTTATTACGCATCTCGCTGGAGTGTTACAGGGGGTGCTACCGGTCAGGTACTAAAGCCCGGGCAAGAACGCAAAAATTACCACAATAGCGAATATT
The DNA here is from genome assembly GCA_937974295.1 of uncultured Candidatus Saccharibacteria bacterium. GTDB lineage: Bacteria > Patescibacteriota > Saccharimonadia > Saccharimonadales > Saccharimonadaceae > Saccharimonas. The sequence goes on along the minus strand of CALBWN010000046.1, from coordinate 41,534 downwards.
CACGTTTCATCAATGGAGTATTAGCAACGAAGGATGCTTAGTAGAACAAGGGTCTGAAGCTATAACGGCCACTCTTTTTTGCTTATTGGGTATATAGCTATTATCGCCCAACATTGCTATAATAGAACTGTACTAACACTAACCATGGAGGACCTCACATGGGACTTACTGACGACATCAAAGCCAAAGCTCAAAAAGTAGCTGATGACGTACAAGACAAAGCCGAAGAAGTAGCTGAGAATGTCAAAGGCGCTGCAGAAGACGCCGTTGACACTGCAAAGGAAAATAAAGCTCACGAAACCAAGGGCTATGTAGAAGGCAAGATGGATTAATAAATCTCCATCTCTTGATAGCTACGAGAGCTGCTCTGCATGTTAGAGCAGCTCTTTTGATGTGAATGCACATTTGCGAGGCGATGGCTGTCAAGACGTCTCACAACCTAATAGTATCTCTAGCGGCCACCCCGCATAGATACCCCACACCCCATAGCGCACGTCTGCAGGGGGTATTAGCTACCGCCAAGCCATGCTACACTAAGGAGTATGACGAAACCATTTGTACTGCTGCAGTCGCGCCCTGAGGATGAGGCGTCGGATAACGAATATCAGGCATTTTTGCACTTTGGCGGCCTTGCACCGGGTGATCTTGAGCGAGTGCGCATCGAGGCAGGGCAGCGCCTTGCGCAGTCGCTTGATGCCTATAGTGGTGTGCTGATGGGTGGCGGGCCAGCCAACTTTGCCTACCGGCCAGAGGAGAAATCAGCCGAGCAGCGCCAGTTCGAAGCCGTAATGATGCCGCTCCTGCGCGAGATCATTGCTCGCGACATCCCATTTCTTGGTGCTTGCCTGGGCGTTGGCGCACTGGTCTCGGCACTGGGTGGTACGCCCAGCTTTGCTTATGGTGAGGCAATTGGCGCTGTGCCGATCACCCTCACGCCAGCGGCTGGGGATGACCCACTCCTTGCCGACTTGCCCACCACCTTCGACGGCTTCGTTGGGCATAAAGAAGGAGTGCTCGAGCCACCAGCTGCCTGCACCGTCTTGGCGCGCTCGCGTACCTGCGTGCAGATGCTGCGCGTGGGGTGCAACGTGTATGCCACGCAGTTCCATCCCGAGCTCGACCCTGAGAGTCTCGCTCTGCGCATCGACATCTACCGCCACGCTGGTTACTGCGCTCCAGATGAGGCTGATGCCCTCATTGCCAGCGCTCGCCAGCAAACCGTTACCGAACCAGTCAAGATCCTGCGCCAGTTTGTGCAGCGCTATCAGCAGGAAGAGCTCTAGGCTCGATTTTACTCATCTCCCGCTTGCTATACATCTAGCAGATTGTTAGTTGTCGATGTTTGCGCTGCATGCATCTATTGCTGAGAGCTGGATGAAAGCCAGCTAAGTGATGCAATGTACCAGATGAAGCAGCAGGAGAGAGGTTAGCGCAGACACAAAGGATTGTAATGTGTTAAAGAGCGCGTCCTGATTGTCTATTCTTATGTATAATATACCCTTTAACCTACATAGGCAGTAGGCTATAGTGCATAGCTTTGAGTAATAGCTGTAGCTAGGCACTAGCTGTATCTTGCTTGAGTGTAATCCTATTAAATCCAACTATGAACCTATATAGGGGATGGCCTATAGGGTATTGATAAAAACAGAGGTAGCATGACTTGTAGAATATCGATATATCATATATGATAAGGAGCATTATAAAATTATTTGAAAAAAGTTCAATTCCGAATCACGTACGGATTCATACTGATTCTGTTATTCCACCATCGATCAAGCGCTACGACGGTGCACATACTGCACCAGTTAGCCTGGCAACTGACATACGTCTAAAAGGTGAAGGGCCCAAGCAGCGCCTAGTGGTGGATACCGTCTATACGACCCAGGGCAGTTATATGGATTTTGTCGATCGGCACATTGTGCCAAAATGTGATTTTGCAGCTACTGCGTTGCCCGGTATGACAAGCGAGCTGTGTGGCTGGATGGGCGAAGGCGAAGATGACGGAGTGGTGAATGTCCTCGCGCTTTTTCGGCCAGATGATGCTACAGAGAGAGGTGTAGCCAACGAGCGGCATAGCCCAGGGGTAATGCGCGCACGGCGTATTGGTGAGCTCGCTGCTATGGCAATGGCCCGGTACCTGCTCCTTGACAAGCAGGCCGATGCAGATATGACTTTTGACACGAAGACACTGCGAAAAACGATGAACAAGCACAGTAAGCGTGGTAACGTAGCAATACTCCTGCCATAAGCTCATGCCTCGCAAGGGGTATAGGTACGCTATATATAAGCCTGTGGAAACATAAGAAGCTCGGTCGATTATACGAGCTTCTTATGTTTTAGCAGTGGCTGAAGCATCGCTACTCGCGGAGAGATCAAACTGCCGTGCTTAGCTACTATTAATTGAGAAAATAATCTTCACGTAGATACCCTGCCATCCACTGATAGGGTAGGGGTGTGCCTATACAGCAGCATGACACACTGCCTCAATATTATGCCCGTTTGGGTCGATGAGGAAGGCACCATAATAGTCTGGATGATAGATCGCCCGTACGCCTGGTGCGCCATTGTCCTGTGCTCCTGCTGCTAGGCCAGCCGCATAGAATGCATCAACTGCTGCCCGCGACGGTGCAGCAAAAGCAAAGTGTAGCGGCGATGATGGCTCGCCTTGCCCAAGCCAAAATATCCCCGTATGTTTTGTTTGGTCTGGATTACTAAAGCCTACGCCATATGATTCATCGATTGTTTTGGCATACCCCAGTGGTGCCAATACCGCTTCATAAAAGGCCTTACTTGCTTCAATGTCTTTAACGATGATGCCGAAATGATCGATCATGAGGTACCTCCTTGCGATATATTGATTAGTATATTGCCTCTTAAGTATACGCCACAAATGATGACAGCAGTGTGTCAGTATTGATTGTTTTTTTTGTGTCTTTTGGATCACCCTGCGTTTCGACACCTCAAAGCGATCGGCTAGTTCCTGAGCGGTGGCTCTGTCTCGCTCGCAGAGGAGCGACAGAATGGCGAGTAGACGCTGGAGTTTCATAATAACCTTACCAGATAATTCGTATAGCAATTATATGCCACTATTGTAGCAACGTATGGCTCGTCATGGCAAAAAAGATGTTTATGAGAACAGATTATAAATAGGCTAATGGTATATAGATAGTAGGGGTATAGGTATTATTGCAGGATATACAGTCCCGTGTGCTGCGTGGCTGTCTGGTAAGATAGCGGCATCTAAATATGTGAATACGGTATCGCTAGGCTTATGAAATGTTTGCTTTGCGTGATGGGGGTGCTACCTTGTTTTCGCTCTCTATCATCATCCGTGGTGAAAGGCATAGCGGGTTGATCAGTTATATAGCAGTATGAAAGCAAAAAATGATCACCCCACAGTGGTCTAGTGCCAGTAAAAAATCTCCACGACTTTTCCACATGGCCCTAGACACTAGATATGGGCACGCTATATATAGTGTGGGTGAGACGAAACTCTTGATGCTAACAGAGGTAATAATATACAAAACTTGCACAATACTGTATTTAACGAGCACTCCACACACCATATGGTATAATTACCTCGATAACCCCATAAACAAGGAGACAAGCAGATGAGTAATTTTCCGGTAGTGCGCGTCGAGCGTGTTGATGTGCGGAATGAGAGCGCGTCGAAAATTAACGTGTGGGCACGCATCAAGAATGAGTCCGACCGGCAGGTGAAGGTTGTGAGCTGGGAGTATCTGGGGAATATGCGCAATGAGTCGCACACGCTCAACCCGGGCAATACAGTGGATGTGATGCTCTACAGCGGCGCACCCAAGAATTATCCAGACCAAATGTATATCCGCTACGAAGCCGAGCACGATGGTGGCAGGCATTACTTCTTGGCGCGGCACCAGGCGAAATTTGACGAGCGCTATAACAATGACACGAAATGGTATCGGCCATCAGATTGGATGGAGTTTCAGCGCGTGGATCGTGGTAACTAGCATGGCAGCCACTCCACGCATTTTCTACACTGATGGCAGTGCCAGCCCCAACCCTGGCCCGGGCGGTTATGCCGTCATCGAGCAGGGCAAGCCCGTGGCGCTGGGCAGCGAGCCAGGCAACACAACGAACATCCGCATGGAGGGGATGGCCCTCATCGCAGCCATGAAGTTAGCTGGGGCTGAGAAATGCGAGATCCATACCGATAGCGAATTTTGGGTTAATGTCCTCACCAAGTGGGCACCTGGCTGGGCAGCCAAGGGTTGGCGCAAGAGCAGCGGGCCCATCAAGAATCTCGAGCTTGTGCAAGAAGCCTATGCACTCTATACCACCGTGCAGCCGAAGCTCATCTGGGTGCGCGGCCACAACGGCCATGAGCAAAACGAGCTCGCCGACCAATGGGCCAACCGAGCACGAGCCGGGGAGCGGCTAGAGGGAGAATGAGCAGTGGTCTTTTAGCTCAAAGACATCAACCTTGTTTATTTGTAGATTTGAAGTTTAAGTACTTGTAATCTGTCTATGTTTTGACTCTCCTTTAGCGGGGGAAAACTTGAGATAATAGAATGTTAGAATGTTTTGCTGGTTCTAGACTGGCAAAATTTATTTATCAGACTCGAGCTCACCAAGAAGGCGTGCGTTATAGCCGAGAATTTGATTAAAACGCTCCTCTTTAGCTTCTAGATAGGCGGCGTCAGCTTCTGCTTGAGCTATTGCTGCGCGTTTCTTGTCGTGTTTTGCTGTATCGACGAGGTAGCGGTGCTTAGCATAAGCACCAGCTAGCGCAGGCTCCATAGTACGAGTTATTTCGCTGCAAAGTGACTTAGCAGCTGGCCCTATCACGCGCTCGTTATCTGGTGCGCGGGAGTTTTCCTCAAAGGCTTCGATAACATCGGACTTATCGGGGACAACGTGGTCGAGAACAGAGGCGAGTGTTGTCATATCATCAGGATCAAGGCGATACTGCTGAGAGAGTGTTTTATTTTGTGCTTTAATAAGGCATCTTAATTCGTAAGTAGTTTCTGTAACTAACTGATGACCGTCGCCAATCAATTCCTTAAGCTGTTTTGTTTGTTGATGAGCACGAAAGTGTGTTAACGGGCCATAGATATCGTGATCTGCGAGGAACATATTTGTTCCTGTCGCAAGGAGGGGCATCGCAAAACCGCCCAAGCCACTGAAAATGCTGCCGAACACATCGATACTGTCCCCCTGGTTGTCGATAAAGTTATGAGTTACACCTGCTATGCAGAGACCAAGCGCAGCAGAACCTAGCATAAATGCTCTCTCATGATCAAGTATCGATATCTGCTCGACATATGCTGGAGACACTTTGCCATTAACAATGTAACTACAGACTGCCGCCTCCGACAATTCGTCAAGTTCTTTTTGTTGGCAATTAACCCAAAACTTCTCGGTCTTATAAAACATGCGAGAATCACGACTTTTTGGTGCGTATTCATGAGCCATTGATAGTAGTGCCATAGTTATTCCTTGGAAAAAATGTTTAGAGGTTGATATGAATGTTGTGCTTATTATAAAAAGAGGTCGCAGTAGTGTCAAGATATCTGTTGTAAACAAGCTATAATACATACAGACGCTGCCTTATGCTATACTATTACCAATATCACTAATATCCAGAGTGCGACGAGGGACTGGCCCGATGACTCGCCAGCAACCTGCTCGGGAAGCGAGCAAGGTGCTAAGTCCAGCCTGTGCGCAGGGAAGATATGAGACGCGTAAGAAAGCAGCTCCTTTCTCGCCTGGTAGTGCAGGATAAGAGAAGGGAGTTTTTTATGACAGCAACGACTATAGCATCAGCACAATTCCGCACCGCCGAGAGCGTGAGCCCAGGCCACCCCGATAAGCTGTGCGACCAAATGAGCGACGCCATCCTTGATGCCTATCTGGCCCGCGACCCACAGGCGCGCGTGGCAGTGGAAGTGTGCGGTGGCCATGGCACGGTGTTTGTGACAGGCGAAGTGACGTCGCAGGCGACGGTGGCAGTGGCACCGATTGTGCAGCGTTTGGCAGGGAGTGAGGTAGAGATAATTGAGCACATTGCGCAGCAGAGCCCGGAGATTGCGCGCGGTGTGGATGATGGCGGGGCGGGCGACCAAGGCGTGATGATCGGCTATGCCTGCAACGAAACACCTGAGCTACTCCCACGAGAAACAGTGCTGGCACGGCGATTGAACCAATTTTTGTATCAACGTTGGCCCTACGATGGTAAAACGCAAGTAACCCTGCGCGGTGGGCAGATAACGGCAATTGTTGCAAGCTTCCAACACGCACCAAAAGACGAATTAACAGAGGCAGTCAAGGAGTGGCTTCAGCAGCAGACGTATGTGAACACATTTTTTAAGGATAAGCAATATGACGCGCCAGTGCTACACTGCAACCCAGCCGGGGACTGGCAGATTGGTGGCTTTGCGGCTGATGCTGGCCTGACGGGGCGCAAGCTCATTGTCGACAATTATGGGCCACGCGTGCCAATTGGTGGTGGGGCCTTTAGCGGCAAGGATGCCACCAAGGTGGATCGCTCGGCGGCGTATATGGCGCGGCGCATTGCAGTGGATTATCTACGGCAGCACCACGTGCAGGAGGTGCTGGTGCGCCTGGCGTATGCGATTGGCCATGACCAGCCCGTCGAGGCGACCGCTATTATCGATGGCGTGGAGCGGCCCATCACAGGCTACAACCTCAGCCCGCACGGCATCATCACCTCACTTCAGCTCACTCAGCCCATCTACGAGCCAACCGCCTGCTGGGGGCACTTTGGCGAGGGGTTTGTGTGGGATCGGTAGGGTGGCTAGGGTGAACTCTTACTGGTAAGATATGAGTGTCTAAATCTTGTACAATTCTTTTCTCATTCTGTTCCGTTACATCTCTCAAGAAACCACCTCACGATAGAGAAAGAGTGGTAGCATCTTTTGAGCGAGGTACTAAACTGCGCTATGAGTAGCATCGTGCTGCTTGTAGCTCTTGTACACTGCATCGAGGTAGGGAGAGAGTGTCTCGCGCACGTCGTGTCGTAGTGCCTCGTAGCCAGATGGGTCGCGCAGCGCATCGCTTATTTCATACTGGGCAAGGAGGGCAGACTGATCTGGCATAACGCGATCTACGACTTGCGCTAGTGCAGCTGTGTCGAATGGGTTGATTAGTACGGATGAGTCTTGCTCACTATTACGCTCATGTATCATCTGTTGCAAGTCGCGCACCGTGCTGGTGACGGGCTGGTATTGCTCACCGATGAGCTTGCGCAGCTGCTGTGTCTTCCGGTGAGCGCGCCAATGAGCAAATGGGCTATAATGCCCATGGTCGGCCAACATAGCTCGGCCGTAAACAGCAGCAGGAGTGCCGATCAGTGATGTGGCAGACCCAATCGTAAAGCCTGTTACCATTTCTTGCATTGGTGTGCCGTCAAATCCATACGCATAGGTTGCCGCAGCCATTGCGCATGCACCAAGTGTGCCAATGCTTAGACCGGCTTCGGCGTACTCTTCAAGCAGTGTCACATCTCGTTCGCCAAACTGTGGTGGCACTTTGTGATTGCGACTGCGGATGTAGGCGATGGTGGCGTCTGGATCGACAGCGTCGAGCATGGGCTGCGGGCAATCGGCCCACACATGTACTCCGTCATTTATATCTTTGGGGGTGTAGTTGTATCGAGATAGCAGTGCCATATGTCTCTCCTCTCGCTTAAATAAGTAATGTGTCTATGGTAGAAGGGTGTTGCTGTCATGTCAAGGTTGTGGATTTGCGGGTAAAATAGGTAGGGTGTGTTTATTTGTTGGTGATCGATTACTTGCTTGTATAAGAGAACATACCCATACTTTGCCTCTCACCCCACAACCTTGTATACTAGAATCTATGGATCAGACACTTGCACAGGAGATTTTGCGTAGTGGTCAGAGTGCGCTGCTGACAGGGCCAGCGGGCACAGGCAAGACGTATGTGTTGGGGCAGTTCATCCGCCAGTGCAAGGCGGATGGCAAGTATGTGTCCGTTACTGCCACGACGGGGCTTGCGGCGACACACCTGGGTGGCAGCACCATCCACGCATGGGCGGGAATTGGCATTCACGATAGCTTGCCGAACAATTTTTTTGATCACCTGTCGAAGACGCGGCGCGATATTATTGCTAAGACAGATGTGCTCATCATCGACGAAATTAGTATGCTGCACGACTACCGCCTGGATATGATCGACGAAGTGTGCCGTCGCGTGCGCGAGATGCCGAATCAGCCCTTTGGCGGATTGCAGGTAGTGATGAGTGGGGATTTCTTTCAGCTACCACCAATTAATCGTGATGGTGGGCGGCAGGGGAGCTTTGTGGTGCAGTCGCAAGCCTGGCGTCAGCTCGACCCAGCTATTCTGTATCTCGACCAACAATACCGCCAGCAAAAGGGCGATGCTCTGCTAGACATCCTAACGGCTATGCGAGCTGGTGACCTGCGCCGACGCCACGCCGAGCAATTACTGGCTCGCACAGAGGTAGAGCCACCTCACGAGAGCGACCTCACCGAGCTCCACACCGTCAATATCGATGTCGATCGGATCAACCAAGCCCGTCTAGCCGAGCTGTCTGGCGACGAAGTATCGTATCAGCGCAGCAGCACTGGTGGGCAAAATTATGTCGATACCTTGCAGCGGAGTATCCTCGCGCCGGAGGTGCTGGTGCTCAAGCGGGGTGCGCTGGTGATGGCCATCAAGAACGACCAAGCGCGGCGCTTTGCCAATGGGAGTATTGGCTTGGTAGCAGACTTCGAGCCAGGCACAGACTACCCCGTGGTGGAGTTTCGTAATGGCCACGTGGTGACGATGCAGCCCGACACCTGGGAGCTGCGCGATGGTACGCGCAAACGGGCCAGCATCTCGCAGTTGCCGCTGCGCCTGGCTTGGGCGATTACTGTGCACAAGAGCCAGGGGATGACGCTCGATAGCGCACGCATCGACCTACGCAAAGCCTTTGTTCCGGGTATGGGCTATGTAGCACTGAGCCGCGTTAAGAGTCTCGATGCTATATATCTCACCGGCATCAATCGGATGGCGCTTACCATGAGCGATGAAGCATACATCATCGACACACAGCTGCGCACTCGTGCCGCCCAAGATGCCGAGCGCTTTGCCCATCTGCGCAAACAAGCTGCTCAGCGTGCTACGATGCCGCAGAAGAATCCAACGGGCAAAACTGGCAGCACCAGCTGGGCAGCCAAGATCGCCGCAATGCGCCAGACCCACCCCAACGCCTACAAACCCTGGACAAAAGCCGACGACAAGACACTCAAGCAAGGCTTCGTCCAAGGCGTGAGCATCCGCCAGCTCAGCCGCGAGCTCGGCCGGCACGAAGGCTCGATAAAAATGCGATTGCAAAAGCATTTTGGCGAGGATGCGGTGCAGTAGCGCATCGTTACCCCAAAGCCTTGGCTCGTCTCATATTTTTCGCAAAATATAGCAAACAAAGATGAATATTATTCTAGTATATTCAGCTCCTACACCAGAGCTGCGAACCTCTCAGCAGCTCCCGTAGTTTACTAATTGACAAATCACCTCGATATCTCTTACAATAAGTAACCTAGACAATAAGGAGAAAATATGGCAAATCCAGAGAGAGAGAGAGAGCCTTAACAGGTAGCGCTGAGCGCCGAAGTATAAAAGACTCCACGATCATCCAGTCGTTGGGTCAGTTGTCGACCCATCGCGTGATCACACTAGAAAATACATCACCAAGTACAGCTAGCATCATAAAACAACCGACAGGTGCCGCCTCCATCCGACAGAACAGTGTTTTCCTTAGCGCTCGAGAAAAGATGAAAGACAGCTTCATTATGTTGGGGTATGTAAAGGAATCTCAAGCGACCATGCGGCTTAATTCACATGATATTGCCTATGTAGAGATGAACTCGTCTGGAAGGGTATCTCTTGAAAAAAACGAGACGGGTGTGATAGCGACAAGCGGGTTGGCAGGCTGCACTGGTGTGGCTGGTTTTGCAAAAAGTCGAGATGGGAAAATTCAATCGTTTGTTTCGCATTATGATGCTCTGAGTCAGAATAGCCGCATAACAGGAAAAGATAGTCCGGTTAATCGGGATCTCTATACTTTTCGCTACCAAGTAGAAAAAGACGACACCCAAAGTACGCCATTGTATGTTGTTTCATATCCTGCATCGAGTTGCTATGATCAGGATTATGGTAAGCGACGGGGAGTGTTTCGAGAATGGCATTATATGGACCAGATCAATACTACAATAGCGCAGCTGGGCAAAAACGCACAAGTCCTCCTCTTGCCATATGAGCTTAACTCGCAAGGTCACTCTCTTGCGAGTGGCCGTATTGATGGCAAAGAAGGGATATTTTGGGATGGTGTCTATATTGATTTTGCTGACTATATTGGCGATACGGCAGCTAACAAACAGTAACAAGTTTAGTTATAAAGGTATAGTTGTAGTAGAATAGCTACATGCATAACCAACCAAACACACAAACCCCCACTACCGATACCACCTCAGTAACGCCACCAGAGCTAGCTGCCACGCCGCAGAGTGATGCAGACGTGGCCGCCCATGCCGAGGCTCAGCCAACAGATACTACCGCACAGTCTACGGCTGACACATCTACCGACGCTACTGACATCTTCCTCTGGGCTAACCAAGCCGATCGCGACAAAGACCAGCTGGAGGTGGATCTCTTCCTCTTTACCAAGGGCTATACGGTGTATGCTACCAACTATGCGGCCGAGCTCAAGGCACAGCTCAAGGTGCTCTTCCTCTACGATATGATCACGGCGGTGCAGACAGGTGCAGCGACTGGCCTGATGGTGCGCGACTTCGAGGCGGCCAAGGCTGAGGAAAATGTCCTTGAGCGCACCACGCTCGACCGGGTAGTGCATGCTCAGGAAGTCATCGAGCAGATCACCTATAGCGAGGCAGACCTCGAGACCTTCAACGAGGGTGACCATGAATTCAAGAAGGTTAAGGGTATCATTGCGCGCTTCCGGATGGGCACAGATGGTGAGCCATTCTTCGTGGCCAAGCTGCTGCCCCAGTCGCAGGTGCTCAAGGGGGCAACCGCCTGGATGTACAGCGGTGGGTCGTTCCAGCCATTTGTGGCTGATGCGGGGCTGCGCATTACGCCAGATAATCAGGTGTTGATCGTCGGCAACGATATTTTTGCCTTTAGCGAGAGCAAATTCGTCCGGCTCTTTGGCTACGATGCCAAGAAGCACGCTGTGGCGGAGGAGAAGATCGCTGCCATCACGCAGCAGTTCAAACTTACCTTGCCTGAGGGGCTCACGCTCGACCGCCTAGTGCGCGATACGCCAGCGCTGGTGACTAAACTGCAAAAGCTCGACCCCGCCCAGGTGACACAAGACCAACTGATCGACCACGCCGACGAAATGGGCCTGGGCCTGATGACGGACGACGCGGCAGGGAGCATCATTATCATGGATGCCAAGGATGCAGCCGTTTTTGTCAATCTCCTCAACGACGACTACGTCACGAGCGACCTGACCGGCGTCAAATACGAAATGCGCGGCAAGAAGATCTTGCGCGAGAACGAGCAATTGCCGGAGTAGGGGAGCGGTATTCTTTGTATCTAGCTAGCTCATGCCATCAGACAAGAAAATATCTGGAGGCCAGCGACCAAGCAAGCGGGAGAGCTCTGTATTTCGTCATAGGGTGTTGATCTCAAAACTCTCATGTATTCTCACACTCCACCTCCACACTCCCTCCTCCGGAACACTATAAGGGTTGATATTCACTGGATATCGATCTCTTGACGCCAGGGCTGAAAACAGATTATTGTAATCTGTTTTCACACTCCATCGGATGAAGTGATGGGGAGGTGGAGCGAGCGCAAAGAAAGAGAGACGATGCATCCACCCAATAATTCTATTTTTCTTAATCCTCAGCTGATGGTACAATAAGCATTATGGCTAAGCAACAATCTACGGTGCAATTTCCAAAACATTTCCTCTGGGGCGCTGCCACGAGCGCGCATCAGGTCGAGGGTGGTATGCACAACCAGTGGTCGGAGTGGGAAAAAGCTCAGGCCAAGACCCTCGCTGCTCAGAGCCAATATCAATATGGCGACTTGCCCAACTGGCCGCACATAGCTAGTGCCGCCAAAGATCCAAACAATTATATCTCGGGCAAAGCTGCCAACCACGCCGAGCTCTACGCCCAAGACTTCGCCCTGGCCAAGAAGATGGGCCTGACCTCGTGGCGCTTTAGTGTGGAGTGGTCGCGCATCGAGCCAGAAGAGGGCGCGTGGAATGCTGAGGCGATCAAATATTACAAGGCGTACTTGGCCGCGCTGGCCGATGCTGGGCTAGAGCCAGTTATAACACTGTTTCACTTCACACTGCCGGTGTGGTTTGCTGCCCGTGGGGGCTTTGCGAAGCGCGATAATGTGAAGTATTTCGTGCGCTTCGCTGATAAACTGATGGATGAGATTGGCGCCACGGTGCGCTATGTCATTACCATTAACGAACCCTGCGTCTACGTGACCGAGAGTTACTACAATGGCACTTGGCCACCCAACGTCCGCAGCAAGTGGCAAACCTACCGCGTGCTGAGCAACCTTGCCTATGCACACAACCAAGTAGCCAAAGTCCTCCATGCCAAGAGCCGGCGCTTCAAGGTGGCGGTGGCCAAGAATTCGGCCTATACCTACCCGGGCGACGACGCCTGGCTCAGCCGAGCAACGGCGCGGGTGGTGCAGTTCTTCCAGGATGATTATTTCCTACGCAAGGTGGTGCGGCAGAGTGATTACATCGCCGTCAATTATTACTTTAGCAATCGCATCTATGGCTACCGCATCCACAACCCCGAGACCACGCCAAATGATCTCGGCTGGACAATGCAGCCCGACCATCTCGAGCTTGTGCTGGAGCGTCTCTGGGGCCGCTACAAGCTGCCGCTGCTCGTGACAGAGAACGGTGTGGCCGACGAGCGTGACCAGTTCCGCAAGCAATGGCTCACTCAGTCTATCCTTGCTATGCAGCGCGCCCTTGGCAGTGGGGTAGAGCTGCTGGGGTATATGCACTGGAGCTTCCTCGATAACTTTGAGTGGGACAAAGGGTTTTGGCCGCGTTTTGGCCTCTTTGCGGTCGACTACAAGACGTATAAGCGGACACCACGCCCGAGTGCAGTGTGGTTTGCTCGCGTATTGCAACAGCAGAAGAAACAGGCAGAGCAGCCCATTGAGCCATTGCCGTCTGTACCAGCGCGCAAGAAGCCGAGTACTAAGCCAGCTACTGCACAGGCGCAAGCTACATCATCATCGCCGCGCTCTACTCGCTCTACGCCAGCAGTGCCACCCAAACCGACGCCGCCAACGCCACCCCAAACACCCCAAATGCCACCATCTACACCAGGGCCAGCGGCACGCTCTAGCGGGGTGATTGCACCGCCGCGCCGACCAGCAGTCGCATCACGCAGTCGTTCACGTAGTCATAATAATCGGGAGGAATAATATATGGCACAGAGCAATGGTGGAGCACGTGTCGTCGTCATCGGCGGCGGGACGGGGAGCTTTACGCTCCTGACAGGCCTGAGGCAGTATGCGTCGCAGGTCACAGCGCTCGTCAATATGGCGGATGATGGCGGCTCAACGGGCCAACTGCGCGACGAGCTCGGCGTCTTGCCGCCTGGTGATGTGCGGCAGTGCCTGGTGGCGCTGAGCAATAGTCCCAAGGTGCGCGACCTCTTTAATTATCGCTTCGATGAAGGGAGTTTTAAGGGGCATGCCTTTGGTAATCTCTTCCTCACAGCCCTTGAGAAAATGACTGGCAGCTTTGCCGAGGCGGTGGCACTAGCCAGCCAGGTGCTTAATATCGATGGGTGCGTTGTGCCCGCTACACTCAGCAATGTGACGCTTTGCGCAGAAGGCGAGGATGGTCAGCCTATCAAGGGAGAGTATGTCATCTCGCAGCAGGCACTAGCGCGTCGGCCCAAGATTTGGCTCGAGCCAGAAGCCCAGGCTAACCCTGCCGCGGTCGCGGCGATTCACGCGGCAGATATGGTCGTCGTGGCTCCCGGCAACCTCTATGGTAGCTTGGCACCCGTCTTGGTCATTCGCGAGATCCAAGAGGCGCTTGCTGCCACCAAAGCACGCTGCGTCTTTGTCTGCAACCTCGTCACCAAACCTGGCCCAACGGACGGCTTCTCGGTGAGTGACTTCGCGAGTGAGATCGAGCGCCTAGCAGGCAGTCAGTTCCTCGACTATGTCGTCTTCAACAACACGCGTCCCAGCCCTGAGCTGATGGACAAGTACGCTCACGATGGCGAGCTGATGGTCGAGTACGACATGGACGAGATGCATCGCCAGCACTACCGCTACCGCGCTGCACCAGTCTTGGCGCAGGATGTGTGGGATGGTGCTCAGGCTAGCGACCCATTGGCTAGCACGCGCAGCTTTATCCGGCACGACCCCGACGTCGTGGCGCGCCAGCTGATGCGGATATACTTTGCATAAATATCAAGGACTGGCTATACTGTAAAGATCATGGAGTATATGACGGGCCACTATCACATTTACGTCGATCTCGACCGGACGATCATCAACACTACGCAGTGGTTGCGCGAGATAGCGGAGGCACTAGCCCAGCTCTACCCAGCGCAGGTGACTGCCAGGGAATTCTTGGCGGCGCAGCCTCGCTATATGCTCCGGCCCAAGACGAACCCCACCGCCCCGACCTACGTCTTGGCGGCACAGCTTGCAGCGCTGGGCCTGGATGCGGCATCTGTTATAGAGCAGCTCGAGCAGACGACGCTCGCCGATGGCCACCTCCAGTATCCCGGTGTGGCACAGATGCTACGCGCGCTCAGCCACTATGGCACAGTGCAGATACTGACCTATGGTGATCCCATCACGCCACATTGCAAAGCTCGCCTATGCCCAGCAGTGCGTGCGCTCGTGGCTCAGCAGGGTGGGCAGGTGATCATTACTACCTTGCAAGATAAAGCCCAGTGGCTGCGCCGTGCTGCCGCTGCAAACCCCGGCCGAACAATCTACCTAATCGACGATAAGCCCGTTGCTATCGCCTTTGCGCCCGATCCAGATCCGCCCATTCGCTGCGTGCAGATCGACCACACCGGCCAGCTCACACCGCGCTCCATCAATTGGCGCTCGGGAGATTGGCCTATTTGTCATACGTTAGCTCAAGCAACTAATATCATACAAGGAGACATCGAGTATGCAATGCACCAAAGCAATCATCCCCGTAGCAGGCTGGGGGACACGGCGCCTGCCCGTCACCAAGACGATCGAAAAATGCATGCTGCCGCTGGGTAACCGCCCGGTGGTAGACTACGCCGTGCAAGACTGCATCGCGGCGGGCATTCGCGATATCTACTTCGTGGTGAGCGAGCAGAGTACGCAGATTCGCGACTTCTACCGCTCCAACGTCGATCTCAACAACTACCTGCGCCGCAATGGCAAGGCAGATCTCTTGCCCCTCATCGCTCCACCGAAGGTTAATTTGCACTACATGGTGCAATCGAGCTATGGTAAGTACGGCACAGCCATCCCGGTCAGCCTGGTGGTGCCGCAACTCGACCCCGGTGAACCAGTGGTCGTGCTGATGGGCGATGACTGTGTGTATAATGCCGATGGCACATCAGAGGTGGCGCGCCTCATTGAGGCAGCAGGGGAGGACCGCTCGGCTATCCTGGGCGTACACATGCCGCCCGACCAGCTCAGCCGCTACGGCGTGCTGGATGTTGCCGATGATGGCCGCCTGCGCGGTGTGGTAGAGAAGCCAGCGCCAGGTGAGGCACCAAGCGAAATGATTAATGTCAGCAAATACGTCCTCAGCTACGACCTCCTGCAGCGCATTGCCGCCCACGCCGACCGTGAGGATGTCGCGGGCGAATACTACATCACCGACCCCTTCAACGACTACCTCGCTGCTGGTGGCCACATGGCCGTCGTCCCCACCAAGGGTCACTACCTCGACGCTGGCACCCTCGAGACCTGGGTAGCAGCCAACAACTGGCTACTCGAGCATCAGGGGTAGGGGCTTAATACCAGCACTATCCTTAAGAGCACACTTTCTATGTCGCAACAGCCGATTCCGCCCCAGTCTCAGCCACAGCCACGGCAGCAAGCGCACCCACGGCAGCCCACAGCATCACCCGCCTTGGCTCGTCAGTACGCAGCCCTGGGTACGGCGCTTGGTGTAGGTGGTGTGTGCAGCGGCATTATTAGCATTCTCATGCTAATTGTGAGCACTACCTTGGATGAATCTACTAATATAAATCGTGCTGCTTTTTCTGCTGCTGTTGTTGCCAGTATTGCTGGTATTGTCCTTGGCATCAACTCTTACGACAAGCTACGCGAAGCAGGTGCATCGCGTGCGTGGGGTATAGCAAGTATTGTGTGCAGCGCTGTCGTGGCTGGGTGGATTGTGTTGCAGATTTTGTATCTTATTGTAATGATAGCCCTTTTTCTTGTTACGTTATTGATCGATTCTCTACAGAAGTAGGTGGAGAGCTCGTGACATGTCTGTCTGGATATTAATTAGATCATAGCTTGTTAAAACTTTATACAAAAAACACAGCCCACCAACTGCCACGGCCAAATCGGGTTTCCAGGCCCGAGAATACTCTAGAGTACTCAATCAGGCGTGGTGATATGGTGGGCTGTGTGGTGGGCTTTATTGAGCCCCTGTCTCGTAGTAGCACAGCGCTACTACATGTCTAGCGTTGATATAAGCTGGGCCATTCGTATTACTGGCGGCAAGAAACTCGTTTAGTTGTGCCGCCCGCTCTACTAATCTCCCAGTCTCATCAGGACTTTTTACGGTCCTGGTAAGGGTGTAGATGTCGCCGTTGATAAGCGTAACCTGTACTTCGTACCGTGTCCGTGTCATGATGATATTCCTTCCGAGATCCAGAGGCCAAAGAGCTGCTTTTTGCCCTTTGAGACGAACCTCTGCGAGCTGAAAAGCTAATATATATCAATATATGAGATCGGCGTCAAGCTATTTTGCTTATAATGCCATAAAATCAGCGTATTTTCTATTTTTGTACGTATAAAATAGTAAGTTATGTTCGCTATAGGCGCGTCTAAGTCAGGGTAAAATGCCCAGCAATCTCGCTTATTCTTATCCACATTGTGCAACGTGGGGAAAACTGCTGACCCCTGATACTGGTTGAGCTTTTCCACAGATTTGTGGATAAGCGCCGACGCGGCGGGGAATACCGTGGGTAAAAGGGGTTGCATGTGGGTGAGAGTGGGTAGTATAGTGGGAGTAGTGGAAGAAAGTGGGTAACCACGAGAAAAACAAACACCACTGCACAAAAACAAAATAATTCATCTGTAAGGATCGCCACACCCCATGGATTACTTCGAACGCAAGCTGGATGACAAGCGTCGACTCACCATACCGACGGAGCTGCGGGCGGAGTTTGCCAGCGGCGTGGTCCTGACGCGCGGCTTTGGCAGCTACCTCCACCTGTATGCGCAGGATGTGTGGGATAGCCAGGTAGAGCCAGCACTGACAGGTAGCATCCTGGATGAACATGTCGCCGACCTCAACGTCAAGTTCCGGCGCGGCAAGACTGCTGCCACTCTGGACCAGAAGCAGGGCAGGGTAACGGTAGAGCAGCATCTGCTGGATTATGCTGGGATATCGCGCGAGGTTGTGGCGGTG
The DNA here is from genome assembly GCA_937974295.1 of uncultured Candidatus Saccharibacteria bacterium. Taxonomy (GTDB): domain Bacteria; phylum Patescibacteriota; class Saccharimonadia; order Saccharimonadales; family Saccharimonadaceae; genus Saccharimonas. The sequence continues at coordinate 23,887 of CALBWN010000046.1, read as the reverse complement.
CGCGCTGGCCAGTATTGGCGCCTCATGGCACCGGAGCAGGCCGAGTAGCAAGGCTGTTTTTGTGACGCTCTTTAACAAGTACGTGTAACTGATATCCTCGAGATCGACCATCTGGTAGTGAGCCATGTGGGCACCCGACCCACGCAAAACCTCGTCGGGCGCACCTTCCTCACAAACACCTCCCAAAAACTCCACCTCACATAATTGCTACGGCAATTATACACATAAGTCTCTCAAACGATCTTTGACGGGCTCTCTCGGCCCAGTACAAGCAAAGATCGTCAACAAAAACAAACACATTTTATGCGAAAACAAACAGGTTTCGCTACCAGGTGGGTGATCTCGAACCCGCATCGGACTATCTCGCAGTAGCCTGAGCGGGGCGTATCTTTGTAGAAACAATAGCGTACATTGCTTTGGTGTATCGCCTACTGCATTCGGGAACTCTATAAGGGTCGACACTCCCCGAGTATCGACCTCTTGCGTTGGGCTGAGAATCTGTTGGGACAACAACAGATTCTCACACTCCCTCAGCAGCAGGCCGATCCACCAAAGCGAGAAGCCGTATGCTGTTGCATTGTAGATATGAGTATGATAATAGCGTGCCACCAGGCAAGAATATTATGGCTCACTATGCTACCATAAGAAACGTATGAGTATCAAAGCACATCCACCACTTCATGTTCCGGTATTGCTGGAGGCAGTGTTGGCCCAGCTCCAGCCACGTCCAGGTGAGCGCTATCTCGACCTGACGGCGGGGTATGGCGGCCATGCCACAGCGATTCTCGAGCAGACCCAGACGTATACCACAGCGTGTTTGGTCGATCGCGACCAGTATGCTTTGTCGCAGCTTGGTAGCTTGGCAGGGCAGGGCGCACGGCTGATGCATTGCGATTTTTTGCAGGCCGCACAGCAGCTGGTTCGCGAGGGTGAGCAGTTTGATTTGCTGCTGCTGGATTTGGGGGTGTCGTCACCACAGCTCGACCGAGCTGACCGAGGGTTTTCCTTTACACACACTGGCCCGCTTGATATGCGGATGGATCAACGCCAGGCGATGACTGCCGAGCAGATTGTCAACCACATGGCAGAGGCAGAGCTTGCCCGACTGATCACTCGCTACGGCGAAGAACCGCCAGTGGTGGCACGGCGCTATGCTGCTGCTATTTGCGCGGCCCAGCCACTGTCGAATACTGGAGAACTCGCGCGCGTCATCGAGCACGCTACCCGTGGCAAGCGGGGCAAAACCCATCCAGCCACACGTACCTTTCAGGCAGTCCGCATCGCCGTCAATGATGAATTGACGCAGGTAGAGCAGACGCTCCAGCTGGTGCCAGCCTTGCTGCGTACTGGTGGACGTGTGGGAGTGATTAGCTTCCATAGCCTCGAGGATCGGCTCGTCAAGCGCTTCTTTGCGGAGCAGCGCCAGGCAGGGTACGAGGCCGAGCTGCGCATCCTCACCAAAAAGCCGATCGCGGGCAGCCATGACGATGCTTACAATCCGCGTGCCCGCAGCGCCAAGCTGCGAGCCGCCGCAAAAATATAAAAAACAAAAAAGGAGTAGGGACATGCCAGTTCGTATCCCCGTACAAAATCAATCAATCACGACAACCGTATTGGTCCGCCACGGCAAATAGCCCTTGGCTTAAGACCTCGCGCTGGGGCGGCGCGCTATCCGCCCCACCTAGACCTAGAAACGACCCCATACCAACGCTAAACAACACAAACACCACCACAATGACAACCTACACACGGACAATGCAATTTAATAGTCGACGCCAGAGCACCTGGAAGCGCAACCGCAACACCGTTGCTTTTGCTTCGGCTATCAAACTTGGGCCAATCACCCACACAGTGCTGATTGCCCTCCTTATCACCATCCTTGGCTTGATATATCTGGCGCAGGCAACACACACGGTAAGCTATGGCTATGAGGCCAGCAAGATTGACGACAAGATCTCTGCCCTGAGTGAGCAAAAGAAGGACCTAGAGGTCGATAACGCCCGCCTGACCGCCCTTAAGGAAGTGCAGGGTAGTAGTGTGGCTAAAACGATGACAACACCAGCCAATACAGCGTACGCCAGCGAGTAGCCCATGCTGCAGCGCCATCTTGCTACGCCACGCGCTCAGGCGCTCGCCACTGTGCTCGGCGGGCTGCTTGTGGTGTTTGTGCTGCGTCTGGGGTATGTGCAGTTGCTGCAGCACGATTATTATGTGTCGCAGGCTGATAGCGAGCAAGTCAAGCAATTTCGCCTGCGTGCCCAGCGCGGTGAGATATACACGATGGATGGCACTACTCCCGCCAAGCTTGTCATGAATGAGACGGTCTATACCGTGTGGGCCGACCCAATGGCTGTGACAGACGCAGATAAGATCGTAACGGTGCTCAACCAGGTAGCTGGCGGCAATGTGCGTGAGAACTTTCGCCAGTATATTACGCGCAAGCCAAGCCGCTACCAAGTGCTTGCTACCAAGGTGAGCCGTAAGCAAGCTGAACTTATCAAAAAGGAGAACCTCGCTGGGGTGGGCTTTGATGCGATGAGCCAGCGCGTCTACCCAGAAGGACAGCTGGCTAGCCAAGTACTGGGCTTTGTCGATGCCGAGGGTAAGGGGAAGTATGGCTTCGAACAGGCCAATGATGATAAGCTGCGCGGCACAGATGGAGTGCTTAAGACGGTGACGGATATCCGCTCGGTGCCGCTGACGATAGGCCGGACGAACATCAACCAGCCTGCCAAGAATGGGACCAACATGGTGCTGACGATCGATCGCAACATCCAGACGAGGGTAGAGCAAGCGCTTGTCGATGGAGCTAAGCGCAGTGGCGCTACCGATGTCAGTGCCGTCGTGATGAACCCACAGAATGGCCAGGTCTTGGCCATGGCCAACCTTCCCACCTACGACCCGTCCAACCTCAAGACGATCAAAAGCGTCGCTGCGCTCAACAACAACACCATCACCACGCCATACGAGCCGGGCTCCGACATCAAGACATTTACAGTGGCGACGGGCATCGACAAAGGGGTCATCACGCCGCAAACGACGTACAATAATACCGACAGCATCAAGGTAGACGACATCACCATCGGCAATGCCAGCAAAGGCCAGACGGGCAACATTACCATGCAGCACGCCCTCAATTGGTCGCTCAATACTGGTATGGTCACCGTTGCGCAGCGCTTGGGCAATGGCAGCTATATCACTCGCCAGGCGCGCGACACGATGTACGATTACTTCCACAAGCGCTTTCGTCTTGGGCAACTGACGGGGATAGAGCTGGCTGGTGAGGCTAAGGGTAATATCATCTCGCCCACCCAACAGCAGGGCAATGCAGTGCGCTACTCTAATATGTCCTTTGGCCAGGGGATGGATGCGACGATGCTGCAGGTCTCGGCTGGCTTTAGTGCGATTATCAATGGTGGGACGTACTATAGCCCCACCGTCATTGCGGGGACGATTGACGACAATGGTACCTTTGCCAAGGCTGCGCGCAAAGCTTCGTATGCTCATGTCATCAAGCCGCAATCATCCGCCACTGTGCGCGAGATGGTGCACCAAGCGCGCCAGGCCTTTTATGCGGGTGGCGACCGCGCGGGATTCTACATTGGCGGCAAGACGGGCACATCGCAAACCATCAAAGACGGCAAGTATATTTCCAACCAAACCATTGGCACGTACCTCGGTTTTGGTGGGGAGGTTGGCAAAACACCAGCGTATGTTATTATGGTGGAGGTTTCGGGCAAAGGGCTGAATATGCAGGGGGGTCGAGACGCTCACCCGATTTTCACGGATATATCTAATTGGTTGCTCGACTACATGAAGCTCGAGCCGAAAGGACACACACCATAATGAACCTCACCACACTCGTTCGCGAGCTCAACGCGACATTTCTTCTCAGCGTCGCGGCCTTTTTGCTGGCGATGGCCCTCACGCCGCTCTACACCTACTTTGCGTATCGTTATAAGTTTTGGAAAAAACAACGGGCCGCTAGCACAACGGGTGAGGAATTGACGGTCTTTACCAAGCTGCATGCCGATAAATTTACGCGCAACATCCCCACGATGGCAGGGATGGTTGGCATTGTGGCCATTGCTGTGGTGACGCTGGGGTTTAATCTCGACCGAGCCCAGACTTGGCTCCCACTAGCGGCATTGCTTGGTGGTGGGGCAGTGGGGCTGCTGGACGATGTGATCAATATCAACAGTGATGGCTCGGGCTCGGCAGGCTTGCGTGCCTGGCTGAAGTTCTCAATGATCGCGGTAATGGCGGCAGTACTGGCCTGGTTTTTCTACGTTAAGCTGGGCTATACAACAGTGCATGTGCCGTACTTTGGCGACTGGCAGCTCGGCCCGTGGATTGTCCCACTCTTTATTTTTGCGGTGGTAGCAACTGGCAATGCAGTGAATATTAGCGATGGCCTGGATGGTTTGGCCGGTGGACTGCTGGCGGTGAGCTATTGCATCTTCGGGGTGATTGCCTTACTACAGGGGCATTTGCAGCTGGCGGGCTTTTGCTTCACTGTAGTGGGAGTGCTGCTGAGCTACTTGTGGTTTAATATCTATCCAGCACGGTTCTTTATGGGCGACGTGGGGAGCTTTGCCTTTGGGACGAGCCTAGGCGTCGTGGCGATGCTGACGAATACGCTGTTTTTGCTGCCGGTCATTGGTGTGCTGTTTGTGGTAGAGGCGGGCTCGAGCTTGATTCAGATCCTGAGTAAGAAGTTCTTTCACCGTAAGGTGTTTATCTCAGCACCAATTCACCAGCACTTCCAAGCAGTTGGTTGGCCAGAGGTGAAGGTGACGATGCGTTTCTGGGTGATCTCTTGCGTGACAGGCTTTATTGGCCTGATGATGGCGCTGGGTGGGGGACACATCTAGAATGGCTGCTGCTCGCCGCACTCGTGCTGCTCACCGATCGGCTTCGGCTCGGTCAGCTCAGCCAGTGCGCCGCGAGCAACGTAGTGCTGCCTCCGCTCCATCTGTCGCTGTGCCGCGTTTGCACCGGCCGGATTATCAGATTATCCTCTGGGTGGGGCTGCTCATGCTGCTGGGCCTAGTAGTGATGTATGCCATTGGCCCACAGCGCGCCAATGTGCTCAATGCAGCGCACAACACCAACTACTACACTGATGGCTACTTTGCCATCAAGCAGACGGTGAGCTTGCTCCTGTCAATTAGCGCTTTTGTGGGGTTGTCGCTCGTGCCCTTTGCGTGGCTGCGCCAGAAGGCGGGTACGCTGCTAGCGAGTGGTTTTGTGCTGTGTGCGCTGTTGTTTGTCCTTGGTAATATGCTGCATGTCTCGGCGATTGCTCAGTGCAGCCTTGGGGCGTGTCGCTGGTTCTCGCTGGGGCCGCTAGGGAGCTTCCAGCCAGCCGAGATGCTGAAGTTTGGCATGCTTATCTATATGGCGCTCTTCCTCGGCACACGGGCGCGCCAGGGGGTGATAAACGACCTCCATCAAACGATCATCCCCATGGTAATTATGATGTGCGCAGCGCTTTTCTTCGTGATATTTTTGCAAAAGGATATGGGCACGGGCCTGGCGCTCACTGCCATGGTGGCATGCATGCTGGTGATGAGTGGCATGAGCTGGCGCTGGCTGGGCTACCTAGCGGCGGGCTGTGTGGCGCTAGTGCTGCTGCTCATTGTTATTGCGCCGCACCGCATGGAGCGGGTGGCGACCTTCTTCCAGGGGGATGACCACGCCGCCAGCAGCAATGATGATGGCTACCACATCAAGAATGCGAAGATTGCGCTGGGTACAGGTGGGTTATTTGGCCTAGGTATTGGCAACAGCATCCAAGCGACGGGTTACCTGCCCGAGGCGATTAATGACTCAGTCTTTGCCATCATTGGTGAGACGTTTGGCTTTGTGGGGGCGGTAGTCGTGCTGGCGTTGTTTGCAGCGCTGCTACTGCGCTTGCTGAGGATTGCCGAGCGTTTGCCCGATATGACAATGCGCCTGGTGGTAGCTGGAGTCTTTGGCTGGCTGGGCGCACATGTTATGCTAAATGTAGCGTCGATGATTGGAGTCTTCCCGCTGACGGGTATTACGCTGCCATTGCTGAGCTTTGGTGGTACCAGTATGGTATTTATTGCTGGTGCGCTTGGCCTGGCCTTCCAATTATCACGCCAGGCAGCTTACCAACCAATCAACGAAAAGGAGACCTCTCATGAAGCTACTGGCAGTCGGCGGTGGATCGGGCGGGCACGTTACGCCGGTCGTCGCCGTCATTAATGAAATCGCAGCCCTCCAGCCCGATATGCAGGTGACCTTCGTCTGCGATAAGGCCTTCGCTAGCCAATCGCGCGGGCTCATGCAGCGCGCTGCAGTGCCAGTGCGGGTGCGGACAATCGCTGCGGGCAAGTTCCGGCGCTACCAGCACCTCAGTGTGCTGCGCCAGTTGCTTATGCCAAGTATCGTCCTGGCTAATATACTTGATATCTTTAAGATCCTGGCTGGCGTATGTCAGAGCCTCTGGCTGGTGCTGCGCTGGCGGCCAGACGTGATCTTTGCCAAGGGGGGGTTTGTGTGCTTGCCGGTTGGCATTGCGGCACGCTGCCTACGCGTGCCAGTAATGATTCACGACTCCGATGCTCGCCCTGGCCTGACCAACCGTGTGATGGCACGCTGGGCAGCAGCGATTGCTACAGGCTGGCCACTCAAGCATTATCACTATCCAGCATCGCGTAGCCGCTATGTGGGGGTGCCGATTGGCGCTGATTTTCGTCCACTCACCCCAGCGCAGCGGCAGCAGGCACGGCAGACCTTCTCGCTTGATCCAAACAAGCCATTAGTCGTTGCTACCGGTGGTGGTCTTGGCTCGGCTATTATCAATCACGCGGTGCTGCGCGCTGCCGATGAGCTGCTGGCTGCTGGCATGCAGGTTTATCTGGTAGCGGGCAAAGGCAATTACGATGCCGCCCGGGCCAAAGCGCCGCAGCACCCTGATTTTCATTGTGTACCCTTCGTTTTTGAGCATATGGCGCAACTGCTTGGCGCAGCCGATGTCGTGGTGTCTCGCGCTAGTGCCACCTTCACACAAGAGCTTGCTGGCCTCGCGCAGGCGGCTATCTTGGTGCCGGCCCATCACCTGGGCGACCAACGCAAAAATGCCGCCATCTATGCCGAGGCCAAGGCTGCGCTGGTCTTGCAAGACGACGCCCTAGAGCAGAGTGACGCCCTTAGCCAGGCCATTCTTACCCTCGTGCGCGACCCTGCGCAGCGTCAGCAGCTCGCTCAGCGCCTCCACACCTATGCACGCCCTCATGCCGCTCGCGATGTAGCGCAAATGGTGGTGGAGACGGCTCGGCGTCAGAAGTAGGGAAGGGAATACACATAAAGAGCTCTGTCAAGATGACGGAGCTCTACCTTAATTCAAGAGTACATTTGTCTATATCAATTTGTCTGATATCTGGGCGCGGCCTTTGCCAACAACCAACCATCTACGGTATAATGGCCTGTAGCATCATGGGCTTTCGCACAAAACAAACACCACCACCCGCGCGCCGCCGAGCTGCCAAAAACAAGAGGGAAGAGCAGCCCCAGCGCACCGCCTATACCTACCGGCGTAACCGTACGCTGACTGGTAGCTTAGTCAGCCGCGTGCCGAGTGCGGGCGAGTCTAAGGCTCAGCTGCGGTCACCACGTATGCATGCGCATGATTTGCGCCGGACGCGCCGCCATGTGGCATTGTCGCTTGGAGTGGTAGTGGGGCTGCTGGCTGCAGTGTGGTTTGCGCTCGATAACGTCATTGCGACACCAGTTGTTGCAGGCAATCTCACCAGCAACCATCAGCTCTACCAAGCCAAGATCAACGACTATCTCACTGCCCATCCGCTGGAGCGTTTTCGCTTTGCGCTCAATACTAGTCGGCTGGCAGCCTATCTCCAGACGCATGATTGCCCCGAGGTGGCCGCGGTGCTCCCAGCCACGCAGCAAGCTGGCCTGGGGCGCAGCACCATCACCCTTGCTATGCGCCAAGCAGCGGTTGTCTGGACGGTTAATCGCCAGCAACTCTTTGTCGATACCGAGGGCCACGCCTTTCGCCGCGCTTATGGGTCACGGCCAAGCATTGAAGTAGTGGACGACAGTGGTATCGGCACGCGTAATAACCAAGTCGTCGCGAGCAACCAATTTCTCGGCTTCATCGGCAAAGTCGTCGGTGCCGTCCGCCGCTACCAACTCACCGTCCAAAAGATTACGCTGCCTGCTGGCACGACGCGTCAAATCTACGTTTGGTTTACAGGGGTGGAGTATCCTGTTAAGTTCTCGGTCGATCGCTCGGCTGGCCTGCAGAGCGAGGACGCCGCCCGGGCTATTCGCTACCTGGCGCAGCACCACATCACTCCCAAATACCTCGACGTCCGCGTTAGTGGCCGAGCGGCGTATCGGTAGTAGGGTATTGACAATAGAGCATTTATGTTTTTAATGTTAAGAATTTTTGATATCTCTAACAAGTAGCCACTCCACTGAATACGGTGTTGTAGTGAGGCTAAATCTATCACAATAATTAATCACAAGCGCCGCACCAGGAACGGCTGTGTAAGAAAGATACTAGAGACCATTCCACTAATATTCCAGAGAATAGAGCGGCGTGACAAAAGAAACAGTACAGAACCACTGAAGATATGTAATTGGTCGCGGTCAATACCTGCAGCGTATCTCAGCAAAGGGTAGGGGAGTTGTTCTGCAAAACAAGAACAAATTTACAACACTTTATATAACAAAGCATAAAAAATGCAAATAATATATTTATACTACAAAATCAACAGAATGCAAAAAATAGTAGGGGAGATGTTTTTTGCGAAAAAGTCAAATCATGATATTGTATAGTATTTTAACCTCAGTCAACCCAAGCAGGGTAGAAAACATAGCAAAAATACTAAGCACACAAAATGTCAAACAACGCAACTATGGCTCAGAATCTGTGGGGCTCGGGTTAGTATTGGGTATGACGCCAGGCAAACACGAGACTGGAATGCATATGTCTAGTTCTGCAGCCAAGCTCATTTGTTCGATACTGAGCCATTGCACAGACAAGTTACAAACCTTGCGCAGCAAAGCAGCAAACAAACATATTCACACGAACAAACGTGCATAACTTTGCACACACAAATGTTTATGAACATATGCACCGTGTGTTCCCTCCAATAGAACAAGCGTCTGCTTTTACTTTTGCAGGATTTATAAAGTTGCTCGCGGCTCTATCCTTACTCTCCCCATCGGATGGCGCAGATATCTTAAGTGAACCTGCTGAACGAGAAGCAAGATCGATCAATAATCGAAGATCTATATACCGGATATATGCGTCTTATGCTCATAAAGACCAACCGCCAAATCCAGCTCAATCCAGGCTACAGCTGAGGTCTGAGCTATATATGCATCGTAAAAGGATTATTGTGCGAAGTTATATTACACTCCTAAAGATGATTAATGATACATCTTTTACATCTACCCTACTGCTGCGTGGATGTGAATTATTATGCACGCATAGATTACAGCACGTTGCAGCTTATCATTCCCTTGTCTATTAGCGTTGATGTTTATGCTTATGCTTTGCTTCTGGCTGCTACTTTGCTGTGCATGGTTGCTTGCTATATTGTATGGTATGCTAACTGGTACTGCGAGCTTATGAATGTCTCGGCGTATCTGGATAGCTTGGATAACCTATAGTTAGTCAAATCTAGGCTGTGTGCTACTGTGTGGCTGTTATAGGCAGTGGTATATCTGCAAGGACAAAGTATGACTCTCCGGCTAACCTAAGGGATATAAGCATAGAAGAACCGGAGGTAAGCAGAGAGCTATAGCTCAGGTGAGGTATCACGAGAACATAGCTCTCAAATATAAGCTCATCAGTGGTAGATGCTAGTGAAATGAGGCAAAAACAGGGGTAGGGCGGTTGCCGGGAATTTTTGGCGAAAGGGTGGCAGACTCCCCTGCCTTGCCCTGCCCTTTTCGGCCACTTTTGCTGTGCACTTGAGATGCTCTGCAAAGGAATAGATGCAAGAGATATGTATGAGCAAATTGTAGCTGCGGGCGGAATATCTTGCACACAAAAGGCCGATAAATAAGCCTATGAGCGCAAAATCACACGCAAATATCCGCAGCCATCATGTGTACACGATAGTTGTCCACGTGGCAAATTACCTCTGTTATAGCTGAGTATATGTAGTGTTCGGGGCGGGAGGGGAGGCTACTTCCCTGCCAGTTTTTCGGCTGCAAGAAGCGTGATGTAGTGCTGCACTCCCCTAGCTTTTTTGTGTGCACTGTCAGGAGAAAAATCCTTGCTTGTATCGTTTTTTGTAAAAGGTTTGAGAAGTTTAAGATGTAGAAGAATCGACTCGATATGAATAGCTATTTCCCCAAATTGCTTTGTGGCGAAGGTCCTTAAGCCTATCGATCTCACAAGATACTTCCACCTGTAGTCCTGTAATAGCTCGACGCGCTCGTTTCCAATCTTCGAGTCTTAACTCGCGACGTTCGAATTTCTCCTTCAATTCATCTGATATAAAGCGGATATTGGAGAAGGTTACCATATCTCGGTATCGGTCAAGGTAATGGATTAATTTATCGCAGGCTTCGATTTGTACGCCCAACGTATCTGCATCAGTGAGGCCATGAGAATTTAAACAATTGATATCATTATATATATCGCTGGGGATTTTGACGCAAGCGCGCACCTCTCCTTCAATGAAATAAGAAGAGCGTAGCTGTGGCATTGGCTCTGAGGCAAATAAATCACTCGGTATTTTCGGCAGGTCTGCGTAGTGGTTTGCGTGGGCCGTCACCGTCTCATTCGCAGTAGTATCAGTATGTTCTGAATTTATATATTGATGAGCTGTTTCTTTACGTTCACGAATACTTGGAGCAGAGTTATCTGTCGTTAGTAATAAGGATGTCGATGATTCCTCGCGACAGTAAGAATCTGCCGCCCTACAAGCTAACGTCCCAATATCTTTCGGGGGGGGTAGTTTCGCTAGAAGTGGGGCGCTCTGGCCCATGAAGATGATGATTGCGTGGAGATTCTGACATAGATGGTGTAGCTCTCTTTAGATTTGTTTATTCATTGTATGCAAAATAGCAAAAAAGTGCAATAATTTTGATAAATCAAGGCCTGTGTGAGCAGGTAGAGCACCCAAAACCAAGAGACGAAGCTTTATCACTTCGTCTCTTATTGGTGTATTGTTTGTCTAGAGCTACGCTGCTGCGACCGCCTCTGCTTGCTCCTTGGGTGGTTCGAGGGCGTAGGTGGCTTTGGCGACGCGCTTGAAGAGTGGTTTGCTTTGGAGGTTGAGGAGGATGGTGGTCTCCTTGACCTGGCGGCTCTTGAGGACGCGCTTGACGATCTCGTCGCGGTGCAATGGGCCACCCTCGTCGCGCAAGATACCAGCAATGATATCAGCCACGGTGCCTTGGCTATAGCCCCAGATGTCGAGCGCATAAATGCCACGGCCGATGAGGATGAAGCGCTTGTCTTTGATGAGCTCGTTGTGGATGGCTTGCTTGGTGACGTTACGGCGCTTGAAGGTGCTCTCCTTGATGCGCTGAGCAATCTCGCTAAAGTGTAGTGGCTTGCCTTCGTCTAGCAGGACGACGTAGATCTTGTCGCGGATATTCTTGGGATTAACGGTTGGCCACTTGCTCAGGCCCCACATATCTTTGAGGTGGGCCAACTGGGTAGAGAGGCTGGCGAGGCCGCGCACTTGGTTAGGGTTCTCGTAGGTGAGTTGGTCATGCAGGGCTTCGAGGCTAATGGGCGCACCATGCTGCTTAATGGCGGCAACGATCTCATCTACACGGCTTCGCACCGCCTTCTCATCGCCGTATTCGGCAATGGCCAGGCCTTGGTGGTATTTGTCGGTCTCGTTGATGGGGGTGAGGCGGGCCGACACTTCGCCGATGAAGGCAATGTGGGCGCGCTGCTGCACTGTGGGTGTCTCAACGTCTAGCAGGCGCTGTGTGATGTCTGAGACGCGCCCCACACGGCCATTCTCGGAGAGGTCGCGGATGATGAGACGCTCGGCGTCGTGTAGGCCCTCTAGCTCACCTGCTTCGGCGGCAAGCTTGAGGCGCACCACGATGGCTTTCTCGAGCTGGCGGACACGCTCGCGCGTAATACCGAGCAGCTCGCCGATCTGCTCAAGCGTTTCGCGGCGCTCTTTGAGGCCAAAGCGACGCACGATGATCTCGCGCTCGCGGTCATGTTCTTCGCCGACTGCATCAAGGATGGTAGCGATCGACGCGGCAAAAATTTCGGTTGGTTGTTTGGTTGATTGGTTCATGATTCGGTTCTCCATTTCCTTCTCAGTTGCTTGCGAATGCCCACTCGCACTTCTTACATTTGATTATAGAATAATAGGTGATATAAGTCAATCGTTTCATCATAGAACTATTATAGCACACACTTTACGCTTATGGTAAACAATTTTTTGAGGCTTTTCATTTGCAAGTGATGTGGCGAGCATGACGGGGCAGTTGACGGGCTCGCAGCAATGCGGGCTGGCATAGAAAAACCAGCGGCCGATACAGAGGAGCCGCTGGTATATGAGAGGTCGCCAGGCTAGGCGGTGCGCTTCTTACGCGTGGTGGTGGTGCGAGTTGTGGCCTTGCGCCGGCCCCGTTTGGGTGGTGCGGCGGCCAAGATTTCGCGGGCTTGCGCCTCATCGAGAGTTGTTGGATCAGTATCCTTGGGTACACGTGCGTTCGTCTTGCCGTCGGTTACATATGGCCCCCAGCGCCCCTTGAGGATCTTGATGGTGCCAAAATCGGCGATGTGCTTCTCTGCCTCGGCCTTGAGCTTGGCGGCGTAGAGCACGCGAGCCTCGGCCTCGGTGATCTCGCGCGGGTCGTGCTCCTTGAGGCTCACATAGAGCTTGCCTACCTGAATATACGGCCCAAAGCGCCCGACGTTTGCTTTGATGGTCTGACCATCCTCGGTGGTGCCAACAGTGCGCGGTAGTTCGAAGGCCTTGAGAGCTTGCTCGAGCGTGACGGTCTCGATGCGCTCACCCTTGGGGAGCGGCGCAAACTGTGGCTTGGTCGTCTTATCCTCGCTGCTACCTAGCTGGAGCATCGGCCCAAAGCGCCCAAAGCGGGCGAAGATCGGCTTGCCAGTCTTGGGGTGGGTACCAACCTCGCGGTGTGCGCCAACGGTGCTGCGGTCGATGTCGCCGGATTTTTCGATGAGCTCGTGGAAGGGCTCGTAAAATTGGCGCAGCATGGCATTGCGCGCGAGCTTACTGGCGGCGATGTCATCGAAATCGGTCTCGACGCGGGCGGTGAAGCCATAGTCAATAATGGGGTCGAAATGGTTCGTCAAAAAGCCCGCGATTAGCTCGCCCGCTGGGGTGGGCAGTAGCTTGCCACGGGTAGCACCAGTTTTTTCTTGGACGATGCGGCGAGTGACAACAGGGGTATTGTCGCTCGGTGTCTCACCGCTGCGCTCCAGGACGATGACATCGCGTGGTTCACCTTCACTCTCGCCTCGCTCGGCATAGCCACGAGTCTGGATGGTGTTCATGATGGTGGCGTAGGTGCTGGGCCGACCAATACCAAGCTCCTCAAGCTTCTTGACGAGCGTCCCCTCGGTATAGCGCGCTGGTGGGCGGGCAAAGACCTGCCGCGCCTCGGCCTGTGTAAGCTCAAGGGTGGTGTGCTGGCTGACTGATGGCAGGATGGTCGAATCCTTACCGCCATAGACACGCAAAAAGCCATCAAACAGCACTGTCTGACCCTTTGCCTCAAAGACGAGTGTCTTCTCTAGCCTCAGCTGTGTGCTGTCGATACTGATGGTAATGGTGGTGTTCTCTAGCTTCGCAGCGGCCATTTGGCTGGCTAGGGTGCGCCGGCGGATGAGGTCGTAGAGCTTTTGGTCGTAGCTACTGCCAGCGACGGATTCGCGGGCGATATCGGTCGGGCGGATGGCTTCGTGAGCCTCTTGGGCACCAGCCGACTTCGTGGCGAAAGTGCGACTGCGTGAATAGTCGGCACCAAAGTGCTGAGTAATGTATGTACGGCTTGCGGCAATGGCCTGACGGCTGAGATTGACGCTATCGGTACGCATATAGGTGATGAGCCCCTCTTGGTAGAGCTTCTGGGCACTCGCCATGGTAGCACGGCTACCCATACCAAGCTTACTGTTGGCCTCTTGCTGGAGGGTGCTGGTGGTAAATGGTGCAGCGGGGTTGCGCGTGCTGGGCGTCTTAGTGATATTGCTGACAGTGAAGCGAGCGCCACTCAGCCCCGCCAAGAAGTCGTGAGCAGCTTGCTCGCTATTGAAGCGCTGCTTGAGCTCGGCCTTGAGCTCCTCGCCATCTACGACAAAATGTGCCGTCACACGAAACTGCGCACTACTGGCAAAGTCGCGAATCTCACGCTCGCGCTCCACGAGCAGGCGGACTGCTGGGCTTTGCACACGGCCAGCTGATTTGCCACCCGGCACCTTGCGCCACACCACAGGGCTCAGCTCGAAGCCCACGATGCGATCGAGGATTTGCCGTGCCTGCTGCGCCTCCACGAGCTGCATATCTACGGTGCGAGGTTGCTTGATGGCCGCCTCGATGGCGGGCTTGGTAATCTCGTGGAACGTGATGCGTTTGGTGCGCTGTGGATCCAGGCCAAGGACTTCGCACAGGTGCCAGGCAATCGCCTCCCCTTCGCGGTCTTCATCGGTCGCAAGCCACACATTATCCGCTCCAACCGCCTTGACGGCCTTCTTGAGCTCGGTGATAACCTTCTTCTTGTCTGGATCGATCTCGTAGATGGTCTTGAAGTCGTTTTTGATGTCGATCGGCGGCTGTCCATCCTTGGTTTTCTTGGGGATGGCACGAATGTGCCCTACGCTCGAGAGCACCTGATATTCCCCGCCCAGGTAGCGCTCAATTGTCTTGGCCTTGGCGGGGCTCTCGACGATGACTAGTTGTGTGTGTTTGCTCATTGATTATCTACTCGCTTGTTATAGTTATATGCTTGCTATTAACCTATCTAATCAAGCGCCTATGATACCGCAAAGTAGAATGGAATGCAAATTGGACAAATCTGAGCTACAAAACTCCACCATCAGCCCCCAGCAACTCACTACCCAAGAAAAACACCTGGAGGCTAGTTTGATACCCTCTCCCCCTCCCTGGTCTATAGGCTGGGGTATTGCTGATAGTGCAGAAGATATATGATATATAAGAAGTTTGGCTACCAATAAAGAATGCTAACACTCAAATTATCAATCGCACTACCCACGCACGCGGCGTTTGCGACGCATATGGGTGCGAGGTTGCCGTGCTGGGGTGTTTGCTGCTGAGGTGGACTCGGTAGATTTGCTGTAGTCTTTGGCTTTGGCATAGTGGCCAGTGAGATAGTCCTTCGCAGCGGCAATACCAAGGACAGTACCTGCAGCAAACGACCCTAGTGCTGCTACACCAGCACAACGCTCAAGCTTACTCCCTTCAGGAGCGAGTGACTTGAGAAAGTAGGCAGCAATTGCTATATTATCCGCTGCCATACTGAGCTTGCCGGATTTTGGCGTACGGAAGGCTTCATCATTTGTGAGACCATGATAGACGGTCGCGCCAGCATTGACGGCATTCTTAGCGGCAATTGTTGCTAAAACTGATTTGGGTACAACATAGAGCTTGCCTGCTATTATACCAATCACTGCCATACCGAATTTGTCGCAAAAAGCATCAAACCCTGCACCAAAGTCACTTTCTTGGCCTAAGCATCGCGCCGCTAGGCCATCTCCTAAGTCACATGCACGACCACCAAGTATCATGAGTGCGCCAATGATCTGGCCAGCTTTGTCGTTCTCCTTTGTCGCAGTGTCAAATTTCTGAGCACCGGCAGCTACTAACCCAAGCCCAGTAGCCGAGATGGCATTTGGCACAGTAGGAATATCTCTCATGTGATATTCGCGTTTGCGTCGTCTTGGGGTTTGCTCTGCTGTTGCCATAGTATATGGTACTGTACCATAATACTAAGCCAATGTCCACTGGTTGGCGCCAAGTGAGCGGATGACGCCATTGATCTCCAGCATTGTCAGGGCAATGGTAAACTCGCTGATGGGTGTGCCCAGGCGGCGCTGCATCTCTTCGCCGTCGCGCAGGCCTTGGCGCAGCAGCTTGATGATGGCAGCCTCGAGCGGTGTGCTACCCAGTGGCAGGGTGGCATTCTCGCTCTGCTGGCGTTGGGGCGGTGTGATGGTCATGACGGCGAGAACATCGGCTGGGCTGGTGGCGGGCAACGCGCCTTGCTTGAGGAGATTGTTGCAGCCCTGTGAGAGTGGGCTGGTGATGTTGCCCGGCACCGCAAAGACGTCCTTGCCTTGCTCGAGTGCGTGGGCAGCAGTGTTAAGTGTGCCACTGCGCTCGGCTGCCTCGGTGATGACGACGACGTCGGCTAGGCCAGCGACGAGGCGGTTGCGCTCGAGGAAGCTCCAGCTGCCAAAGCGGTAGCCATCCCCCGCCAGGTGCTCCGACACCACTGCCCCACCCTTGGCCACGATATCACCCGCAAACGCAGTATGATTGGCCGGATAGATCCGTGGCAAGCCATTGCCCAGCACAGCGATCGTCGTGCCACCCACCGCCACACAGGCCTGGTGCGCAATGCTGTCAATCCCAAGGGCGAGCCCGCTGATGATGATCACCCCTTGGCGGGTCAGCTCGCGGGCGAACTGCTCCGTCACTTCCCGACCATAGCGTGTGGGCCGGCGCGACCCAACGATTGCCACGCTGGGGCGGCGCTCCTCGGGCAGTGTGCCGAGGTAGTGAATCTGCTGCGGTGGCTTGGCAATGTGGCAGAGTGGATTGAGGTATTGGTGGGCTTGTGGTGTGGTGTGATTGATCTGTTGCATGATTTGTGCTGAAAAGTGTTGACATTTTGTCAAGCGGGTGCTAGTATCATAAGTGATTGATTGAGCGCAAGCTCGTTCAAGTACCTTATACCCCCTATTTTAACATAGTTACCTCAGTGTTTTCACGAAGGTAACGTGTTAGGTTGCACACAATCTGTGCTGTAGTTATCTACCCTCCACTGCAGCACCGTTAGACAGGGTTGTGTGCTTACTAACCCCTTTGTCCAGCGGATCTCGTATGTGTGAGTAGATCACGTATACCCTGATTGGGTGGGACGAAGGGCAAACCAAGCGCTCATAGTGATGCCCACCCTTACTATGAGCGCTTTTTTGTTGGGGTGAGTTGGTGATGGTCTACTCTTGCAGGAGGCTATTTTTAAGCTGATACACTTTGTGTGCATGGAGGAGTTATGAATTGCTCTGGATTACGACACTTGCAAGCGAGGCAAAGATAGCTACTATCTCTGGTAGTCGCCACGATCCTAACGGTTTTGGCTCGTCTAGAGGGTCAAGAGTTATTATCGTAAAGATTGTAAGGCTCTCGCGTGTAGAAGGGCCCTTCCCTTGTGTTGCTATACCCTCTGGTGTGGCACAAAACACCTTTGCACCGATGAGGTTTAGCCCTAGACGGAATATTATAATGAGAATGAGTTAGCTATTAAGAAGAAAGCTGCTATAGCGGTGTCGTGGCTTATGAGGGTGCAAGCGCTCATACTGCACAGATAAGCAAGAGTGCAAGTCAAAACTTTGTATGATTGACATGCGCTCTTATCGGGCGTCCGTGTATAGCTCAGCGCACACAAAATCTATGGCCGAACAATACTTTTCACCATATTTTTCTCTGTTATTACGCAGTGAACTTATTATTTATTCAAGTGGGATATATGTAAGAAGTGCTTGGCATGCATAGTAAGGTGCTAGAGCTGTGTGATGTTAACTCCCTGCTTGTGCAGTACCGAGATAAATATAAATAATAAATCACCTTAACTGAATTTGTATTTACCCCCACAAAGCGCTATAATGGCCAAACCATGACAGAAATGGCAGTTCGAGAACATAATTCTCATTCATGTTCGCCTCGCCCCGGGACGCGAATGGAGCGACGACTCCAACAAAAGCTCCAGCGGGAGAAGAAAAAGAATTTTGGCAAAAAGGTAATTAGTGCAGCGGTAGGCGCCGTGATTGGCTGTATGCCAATGGCTGGTGTGGTCTATGCCAAGCATGCTCAACGCGAGGCGCAGCGGCCATATGAGCCACTGCCGCCATGCATGGCAGTTGGCCGATCTTCATCGCTTGACCTCACGCAGCCCGAGACGGTAGCTCAGCGCTCACCGGTGGGCATAGCTGAAGCGCTGGGCGATCGCGAGTCGCTGGAGCAGCAAAAGCGCGAGGCTTTGCAAGCAGTGCAGCACTCCATCGTCAAGATAGAAGCTCATTCTCATAATATGGCGGAGGCAGGCAGCGTGGATATCACTGGCAGTGGCTACATCATAGCAATGCCAAATGGCAAACCTATGGTGATGACGGCTGCCCATGTGGTGTCTAACAAGTATCCTATCCGCCAAACAGACATTACCTTCCGCACGACGGATGGCCAGACTCATAAGATACAAAAAGGCTGCCATAATGGCGAAGCACCGCCCGAAGGCCAGTGGAGCTCTGGCATGCCTGATGTAGCAGCATTGAGGCCGCGTGATGAGCTGCCAGGTAGCTCATCACTCCAGCTTGCAACAGATGAGGAGATAGCGGCAGCGACACAGGCTGGCCAGCCATTCTTTGCGGTGGGCTTCCCTGCTAATGCGCCGGTGGAGTGGGGGCAACCGATCGCCACACCGCAGGTCGATGTGCTTCTCCCTGCTGGGCAGCGCGGGGCTGATGGCAAGATGGCTATGATCTCGGGCCTTGAGCGGTCGGCTAAGGATGCAAATGATGTTAACGGGCTGGATGATGCCGTTTTGCCCGGTATGTCCGGTGGAGTGGTCGTTGTGCGTACTCCATCTGGCGAGATGAAGGTTGTTGGGATGGTACAGGCAGTAGCTCAGCCAGCCACTGCTGCTGAGCTCAGTGCGTATGGCATTAAAGATGACCCAGAGACAGTCCGTGCATATGAGCCGCGTATCGCCTTCCTCGGGAGTCTTACAGAGGTGCAAGAGGCGTCTACGAGCCTCCAAGCAGAAGACGAGTGGTCGGCAACGAGAGTAATAATAGACCTTGGGGCGGTCTTTCGTAAAGACTAACCTGAGAGCTCACAAAAGTGAAGTCCTGTCCCATTCTGTGCTATACTAAATCACTATGAAACATCTCTGGCATTCTCATCATCCTTTTCGTATTTTTTGGTTTTCGGCACTGCTGACGGTGCTGCTGGGCGGGGCGGTCTTTGGCCATTTGGGGACGAGCGGTTTGTGGGTGTTTGCCATCCTGGTGCTGCTGGAGGTGACCTTCAGCTTTGATAACGCTATCATCAATAGCCGCGTCTTGGCAACCCTAAGCCCCTTCTGGCAAAAGATCTTCCTAACGGTAGGGATATTCATCGCGGTGTTTGTGGTGCGGTTTGTGCTGCCAATTGTGATTGTGATGATTGCCGCCCACCTGGGGTTTGGCGATGTGGTGCAGCTTGCTCTACACGACCCAGCCCGCTACGGCCAGGTGCTGCACCACGCTGCGCCGATGATCGATGCCTTTGGCGGTGCCTTCCTTTTGATGATTGGTATTCACTACTTTATGGATCGGCGCAAAACCACCCACTGGCTTAAGGGTGAATCCTGGCTGGCCCGGGCGGGGCGGTTCGAAAACCTCAAAATCTGCTTAATGCTGAGCGTGGCGGTGGCGCTGTACTTTACGGTGGCGCCGGAGTACCAGACTATCGTGCTGATATCGAGTATTTTAGGGATTCTGCTGCATATTGGTATTGAGCTGTTTGGCTCGTTCTTTCATGATGATGAGCACGGCGCGGCGCACCAAGCCGGTGCCCAAGTGGGCTGGGCGGCCTTTGCCAGCTTCCTCTACCTCGAGGTGCTGGACGCCAGCTTTAGCTTTGATGGTGTGATTGGGGCCTTTGCTATTACCACCAGCCTGCTGCTGATTATCGCGGGCCTGGGCGTGGGGGCAATCTGGGTGCGAGCGCTGACGGTGTACTTGATGCGGGCCGGCACCCTCACCCAGTACCGCTACCTTGAGCACGGTGCCCACTGGGCGATCATGGCCCTGGGTGCGATGATGTACATTAAGCTCTACCAGGTGGAGCCACCAGAATGGGTTACCGGGAGTATTGGCCTGGTGTTTATTGTGACGGCCATTTGCTCGAGCATGTACGAAAAGCGCCGGCTGGCCCGGCGGCAGCAGGCACAGCAGGGCTAGCGGGGGTTGCCTCCTTCGGCGCCGTGTGCGTGCCCGCGTCTATGCGTATGGGTGCTGGCACTATGCTGGCAGCGCGGGCAGATACCGCTGAGCGTGACGCTATGCTGGCCCAGGCTATAGCCGTGGCTCCTGGCGGCGGCTTGCAGGGCGGCCTCGAGCTCTGGTGTGGCCACATCCTGGCGCGCGCCACACATCGAACAGGTAATATGGTGGTGGTGCGGCTGGAAGGGCTCTGCCAGGCTAATATACGGTGTCCAGCCGCGCATGTACACGGTGGTAATGCCAATCCGTTCGAACACCTGTAGTGCCCGGTAGACACTAGCACGGTTGCAGCGTGGCGTAGCGGCTACAGGCTGGGAGCTATCTGCGGGCGATGCGGCGGTGGCCTGCTCGGCGATGTAGGCCCGCTTAAGCGGCTCATCGGCCTGCTGCAATACACGCAGGACTGCCAGGCGCGGCGCGGTAATGCTATAGCCGTGGTGGCGCAGGTGCTGGGTGATGGGGGTGGTGGTGACTGCCATACTAGCTTTTATAGTAGCGCATGGGCCGTTTTGTTGCAATAATACGCAGTTTTGCAACATTTTTGCGAAAGTAGGCCGTGGGGAGTACAATTTGCCCATATGAGAATTGCATTTTTAGGAAAGGGTGGCAGCGGCAAAACAACCCTATCGTCGCTGGCAACCCGCTTAGCGCCAGAGCTCTTTACCGAGATCTACGCTATTGACGCCGATATCAACCTGCACCTGGCGGGGGCTTTGGGCCGGACGCACGCCCAGGCCAGTGCGTTTACGCCAATTTATAAATACGTCGAGGCAGCTATTCGCCAGGCGCGCCCGGAGCTGGCTGAGCTACCCAGCCTGCCGCGTACACTCCCGCCGTATACCGACGGCGACCGCTTGCCACTTGGCTTCCAGGTGGAGCCGTGGCGTGGTCTCCCCCACCCATCGAGCACCGTGCTGCTAGAGCTTGGCTCTTACAGCCAGGAAACCATGGGCTGGTCCTGTCACCACGGGGCGCTGGGCAAGCTGCAGCTGGTGCTGGCCCACACGCAGGATAGCCCTGATCAGCTAGTTATTGCCGACCTCACGGCCGGTGCCGATGTGTTTGGCGTTGGCATGCTGGGGCTGTTTGATATGGTGTTTGTGGCGGTTGAGCCAACCATTAAGAGTACGACCATTTATCAGCAGCTGGCCGAGCTTGCAGCCCACGATGACGTCACATTAGTGCCGGTGGGTAACAAAATTATTGATGAAACTGACACGGCGTTTATTACCGCGCAGCTGGGCCAGGCGCCGGCCTATAGCATTGGTATGTCTAATTTTGTGCGCCGGCTGGAGCGTGGTGAGCAGCTCGCAACCAGTGATATTGAGCCCACTACAGCCGCCACGGTGCGCCAGCTGCTTGCCGCAGTTGCCGCCCATAGCCGCGATGACGTGGCCATGCGGGCCGCAGCCGTCAAAGCCCATATTCGCGCGGCCCAAAACTGGCCAAAGGCGAAGTTCCCGATTGACCTGCTGAGCCTGCTACCGCCCCAGGAGCGCCCCGGTGCGTAGCCGCGGTTCTGGCGCTGCGTCGCCACAATCATCCCCCACCCACAGCCTGGCCCCCGGCCAGGTATTGTGGCTCAGCCGGCAGGATGTGCTGGATGCTGGTGGCGGCGATATGGCGCTGGCTACCCAGGCGGTGCAGGAGGCCTTTACGGCCTGGCGGGCCGGCCAGGCGCTGCAGCCAGCTAAGACATCGCTCCGGCTAGCACACAAGCAGCAGGAGGCCCAGGCTGGTGTGGTGAATGTGCTACCCGCCGCTGTGCGTACACCAGTGGGGACGGTGTTTGGCGTTAAGGCCCTGGGCGCGATGCCCGGTAATCTTACCCAAGGTGTGCCGCGGGCAACGGGTACCATTACCCTATTTGATGATGCCCACAAAATGCCGATTGCCATTATGGATGCCCAGGTTATAAGCGCCATGCGTACTGGGGCGGTGAGCGCTCTGGCGGCGCCCAAACTGGCCCGTACGGATGCCCGTAGCCTGGGCTGCGTGGGGGCGGGCGTCAATATGATGACGCAAATTCGTGGTGTGCTGCATGCCTTGCCGAGCCTAGAGACCATCCGCATCTATAGCCGGGGCGCCAGCAAGCATCAGTTGGCTGAGCGGCTGCGCCAGCGTTACCCGGCCCTGGCCGTCAGCGCCGTTGATAGCGCCGACGCTGCCGTGGCCGATGCCGATATCGTTATAACCTGTGCGGCCAACGTCAACCAGCCAGTGGTGCCCCTACAGGCGGTGAACCGGCCGGGGGTGACGATCTTTAATATTGGCTGCCTCGAAAACGAGCCCCGGCTGCTGTCCCATATGGATGTGATTGTATCTGATAACTGGCAGCAAAGTAAGCACCGTGGCGTGCAGACCCACGCGGTTGCCTTTAGCCGCGGTATTATTGCCGATAGCGACGTTACCAACCTGGGTGATATCCTGGCTGGCCAGGCACCAGGCCGCACCACCCCGGCGCAGAAGGTCTTCTTTGGCCCGACTGGCCTGGGGATTGAAGACATCAGCCTGGCGGCGCATATCTATACCCAAGCCCTGGCGCGAGGCTGCGGCACTGTGCTTGACTTATGGAGTAACCAGCCGTGGATATAGCGGCCCTGGCGCAGTGGACGAGCGCCCTGCAGGCCCTGGCGCCGCCCCAGCAGCGTGAGCTCACCCAGCAGCTAGCCAGTATCCCACCGATTACAATTGCCGGCAAGCAGGCCAGTGTACTGCTGGCTCCCCTACCCCTGACGCCGACAGCTGCCGCCCAACTAGCCCAGGCGGTGTACACCCTGCAGGATGCCTTAGTGGCGATTGAGTCCCACCCGAGCTTTCTGCCGGGCCAGGTGGTGTACGACCGGCTGTACCAGTCGCTCA
Source organism: uncultured Candidatus Saccharibacteria bacterium (assembly GCA_937974295.1). Classification (GTDB taxonomy): domain Bacteria; phylum Patescibacteriota; class Saccharimonadia; order Saccharimonadales; family Saccharimonadaceae; genus Saccharimonas. The sequence goes on along the minus strand of CALBWN010000046.1, from coordinate 780 downwards.
GTGCCCAGGGTAAATATTTGGTCGACCATGCGCCGCCAGTGAGCCCACGCACCATGCGCCGCCGCTTTCGCCGGATTGATGGCTTTTTGCCGCTTGGGCCCCACAGCCCTGGGCCGCAGTTTATTGAGGTGAATCAATCCGCCCCCTTGGCAATCAGCTTTTACGAGCGTGCCCGCCAGGCACTGGCCGTCACTGCTGCCTGCGTCCCGACCGTTCAGGCCGCCCCTGCCCCTGGCGCACCTAACACACCTGGCGTGGCTGATTCACCATCACTCTACGCAGCGCTGGCCAGTTGGTTTATAGACGCTGCCCCGGGCCGATCAAGCCTGACGGTGGCCGTGAGCATGGAGCGTGGCTACCCAGCAAAGTTTGTCGATCTGCCCACCGCCACCGCGGGCATTACCCAAGCCGCCCGGGAGCGTGGTGTGGAGCTGCGCTTTGTGCTGGCGCAGCCGCCGGAGTTTGGCTACCAGTCTGGGCGCATGACGGTACGCGGCCATAGCTTTGATGTACTGTGGCGCAATACGGTGTACCTGGCGAATTATGACGTTGATATTGCCGACTACCAGGCCATTCGCTATAGCCCCGCTGTGGTGCAGCAGAACGACCTGCGCGCCTGGCTACTGCGCTCGAAGGAGCTCTTTGCCCTGGCCTGGGATGATACGGTGCAGGCGGCGCTCGCTGATATGGGGGTGGATGTGGCGGCCTTGCGGCGCATCATGCCACCGACCTATAGCCTGGCAGCAGCCCAGCAGCTGGATTGGCAGCACCCCTACCGCC
>CALBWN010000045.1 GCA_937974295.1 uncultured Candidatus Saccharibacteria bacterium | reverse complement strand
ATTATGTATGCTTCCCAAGCATGAGACGAGGGTTCGACTCCCTCTACCCGCACCACAAGGAGGATCACACTCAGTATAGGAGTGTGTTTTTGTTTCTATGACGTATGATCGTAAGCTTGTTATCGTTCAGAACCCTTATAGCACCCGCCATCGCGAGGTGCAGGCTGGTGTGTTTGGCCGGCTTGGTACAGCGGGCATTACATACGACACCCTAACGACACGTTTTTCACGGGCGGAAGACAACATCAAGGATCTTGCCGATCGCCTCCCAGATGACGCTCATATCATCAGTGCGGCAGGTGATGGGACGAGCACGCAGGTGGTCAATGCGGGGCTGAGGGCGGGGCTTGATGGCGCAGTGTATAGCTTTATTGGCTATGGCAATTGTAACGATCTAGCGAGAGGCCAGCGCGATCCTTTACCACTGTTGCAGGCCAATCGCCACACTATTATTCATCAGCCGCTCTCTATTGAGGTAAATGGCGAGCCATGGCGATACGCCCCTGGCTATATGACACTCGGCCTGACTGCTCTGATTGCCAGCGGCTTCGCCAGCACGGCATCGCGCGAACGCATGCGCCGCACACCACCCCACACTAAGCTTGTACGCAGCATGGGGCAAGTTGCCACCACCTACCTGCGCGCGCATAACACCTTCTTGCCGCCCTTCACAACCAACCTCTCTACCATAGAACAGACTGGTCTAACCGATGTGATGATGATCAATAGCCAATGCATGGGACGTATGATTCGCTCGTCGATTGACTACCCACAGACCGACTTTTTTGGCTACCATCAAGCTGACTTCTCGTCGGTCTGGAAAAATATCCCCTTTGCCTACAGTGCCGTAACGGGCCACACACCGGCCGAAAGAATCACTGACATCACACTCACCTTCCGTGAGCCAGCCACCATCCTCGCCCAGACTGAGGGAGAACACGCCAAGCTGCAAGGGGTATCGACAATTCGCGCGTATAAAGACCCGGCAAAGGCGATTCGGGTTGTACTGCCCTGATTACTTACTGCTTTTGTGCATACATCAGCAAGTTTGCTAGGTTATAGTCTTCTATTTGTTATGATGCTATGCGTTCGGTAGTTTCTTCGGCAGCGAGCTGGTCTAATACTGCGTGAAGCTCTTCGCTATACTTCCAACCAGCAAGTGCGAGCATATTAAAGCCCATGTAGCACGTCTCAGGATCGATGTCGCTATAGTGCTGATACTCCAATACGTCTGTCAACACACTACGGACAAGCTCTGGCGTCAGCAGCGCAGCCGCAGATTTCTCATTATCCGAGCTACGGAGCCCTGCTTCGTGCAAGCCTCTCTGTATATCCTTTGCAACATCAGCAGCAAAGTCCATTGCCGCGTTGGTCTGGATTGCGTATGCATAGCGTTGATGCCCATCGGCTACGGTCTGCGCATCAAGCTCTTGCTGCTGGCAACGCGTGCGTAGGTCGCTCCAGCGTTGCTGGCCCGACTCATCACTAAAGACGAGGAGTGCATCGACCTTGCATTGCCGTTCGTGCTCGCTCGTGAGTGCGGCTTTTGAATCATTTTTATCGGTGGTAGTCTTGAGATTTTCCATTCCAATACTATAGCATGTGGTTGCACATCTGTGTAGTATCCATGCTGGTTTTTATAATGAGATAGATATTTATTTCTGATCGACTGCTAGCCCCTGCCGGATCTGCGCCGCACGCATCTCCCCCACCACTGCCGCTAGATCTGCTTGGCTGGCACGCATAATACCGCGCACACTGCCAAACTGCCGCAGGAGCTTCTGCTTGGTTTTGGGGCCAACACCGGGGATGCTATCGAGCGCACTCTTGACACCAGCCTTGCGCTGCAGCGCCGTGTGGTAGCTGACGGCAAAGCGGTGCGACTCGTCGCGGATGCGCTGGAAGAGCTTAGTAATATCACTGGCTGCAAGCGGCGTGGTAGCTACCTGGCTGGTACTGCTGGCTGGTTGTTCCTGCACGGCAGAGGCAGCGTGGGCCGCCTCTGGCTCATACACCGCGGCACTACCCCGCAAATTCTTGGAGTGCGCGCCAGCGTTACGCTGCCCTGGGTGGAGGTTAATCACATAGACATCGCCGTCCTCGTAGACGGTAATACCGCTCGGGTGCTCGGCTTGTAGCTGGTGAATATACGCCAGCCCCACCTGCGAGCCAGTTTTGTGCACCAGGATCTCTTCCTCGCGCTTAGCAATGCTGATGATGGGCACATGCACCCCACGCGCATCACGGGCCGCAATCGCTGCCGCCAGCTGGCCTTTGCCACCGTCAATCAGCAGCAGGCTCGGCGTGCCCCAGCCTTTGATATGGCGCTCACTCAGGCGGCGAAAGATGACGTCGTGCATATTGCCAGTGTCGTCGTTTTTTTCGCTGACTTTAAACTTGCGGTACTCGGCCCGGTCACTCACCCCATTGCGAAACACCACCATGCTCGCCACCACCTGGCGGCCGCTCATGTGGCTAATATCGTAGCCTTCGATGCGGGTTGGTTCGCCGGCTAGCCCCAGCAGCGTGGTCAAGTCCGCCAAGGCCCGATCCTTACTAATAGCCAAAAATTCCTTATCGCCAAACATCACCCGGCGCTGCAGCTCCTGCATGGCGCGCAGCTTGTTGCGCAGCTGGGCGGCCCGTTCAAATTCGTGCAGCCCGGCGGCCGTCTTCATATCGCGCTCAAGCTCGGCAGCGATGGCTTTGCGGTTGCCTTTGATGTAGCTTATCAGCGTGCGTAGGTTGGCTTTGTATACTAGCGGCCCGTCGCTGGCTTTGGGGCTCAGGCCTAAATCTTCGTCTAGCTTTGACTGCCCAGGCCGGCGCTCACGCGTTAGGTACGGGAAGATTGGCCGCAGGTGGCGCAGGGCCTTTTTAAGCGCAAAGCCGTTGTAGAAGGGGCCGTAGTAGTCAGCGCCATCATCCGCTGGGTTGCGCGTCAAGCTCACCACTGGCCACTGGCTCTTCATGTTGATCCGCACGAAGGTTTGTGATTTATCATCGCGCAGCAGCACATTGTAGCGTGGCATGTAGCGCTTGATCATCTCACTTTCCAGAAAGAGGGCGTCCACCTCGCTTTCGGTCTCAATCCAATCCGTATCGTGGATCTCCGCCACCAGTGCCATGGTCTTATTATCTCGTCCACGCGAATCTTGAAAATACTGCCGCACTCGGTTGCGCAGCACTGCTGCCTTGCCGACATAAATCACCTCCCCACTGGCTGACTTATGAAAGTATACTCCTGGGCTGCGAGGTAATGTTTTGAGCTTGGCGTGGAGGGCGGCGTTCATACTTTCTATTATAGCGCGAAGCTACTGCTTGCCAGTAAATGGCCGGAACAAACGATCGTGCTCGCCTTGAGCAAGCTTAACAGCCCAGTCTTTCCCCTCAAGATACCTCAAGAGGTGCGCTTTGAGCGCAGTCAAACCAAGTTTTTGTCGCGCCTGTTTGACCTTCTCTGCTTGCTCAACAAAGGCAAAAAATTGCTCGCGATATTCCGTTGGGATATCGCTGATCTTGCCATTTGGCATAACAACGTTCGTGAGCCCTGTTAGTTTCTCTTCGTCCTTTTTGCGCACACCAGTAATCGATCGATTCATGTACGCACCAAGCTGAGCAACGGGGCCAAGGATATTACAAACTGTTTCACCATCTTGCTCGATACGCCAAGGGTCAAGGCTTTCAAGTTGAATCTTCGTTTCGCTGCCAGCAAGACGCCAGTAAAGTTCCTTTTCACCTCCGTTACCCTCTTTGAGGTAGCGATCACCAGTGAAATGGCTCAAACCTTTGAGTGTATTCATCAGCGGAGTGCCATACGGCTTGAGGCCAAATGCCGAAGGGACAAGCAGTCCACCCAGCGCATCTTCCATCTCGTCTCGATATGCTGTTACTGTATCTGTCGTATGCACTAATGTGTCGAGATCTCGCACCGTGCCATTATTCTCACGCCGCCGCGGCAGGTAGATATTACCAATCCGTACCATACGATTATCCCAATCGATCTCCTCGGCATGAGTGACTGCGTGTAAACCGAGCCCACCAACCACAGTATAGGGAGCATCTCCCACGTCTTCCATCCGATTGTGAAAATCTACTGCAACTAAAGTGAAATATGAATTGTCTAGGGTTGTTTCTGGGGATCGTCTCATACACCTTGTTATAGCATACTATTGCGATGAGAGAAAGTATTATCATGAAATTACTGGCCTCTGTTGTTGTCATTCTAAGCTTGTTTGCTAATTATTTTGCCTTTGTTCGATAATCTTGTTATTTTTATTAATTCATGATATAAAAATAATTGTATGAGCACCATCACTACATCTAGGTCAAGAGAGTCGGCCAAGCTGGATATTATATCATTTCGGGAGTTATCCGAAGCAGATCAATCTACCGCTGCCGAACGCGTTGCGGCAATGATCGCAAATCGCGACAAAGAAGGTGCGCTCATGATCGAATTCACCCCCGAAGAAATTATGGCTAGGTATCTTGGTGTACTTGCCTGCCTTTCGCTCGATGAGAGTGATGCGCCACTCATTGTTGGTTATGTCGGCATCCTTGACCCAACAATACACTACCCTAATGGCGGCCATAGTCCACAAGCAATGGCTGAGGTGAATAGCTTAATCGTCGATCGCGATTATCAACAGCGTGGCATTGGCCGTGCACTACTCCAGACCTTAACTAGTGCAGCACTAGAGAAAGATATTATTCCTTACGCCTTTTGCAACAGCAACAGTCAGTCAATTGCTGAGTCCTGCGGTTACCGCAGAGCTATCCCTGGTGATCTACCACCAAATGCCTACGATCTGTGTGCTCGATGCCCAAACAATCCACGCAAACAGTCCAGTAATATGCAGCACACCAATCCTACCCCTCGCGACCTCCCTCGCTGCTGTGATACAGTAATGGTATATGACGACAACCACACGATACAAAACCACGCCGCTGCCTGATGCGATTGCTCAAACAATCGACCTAACCAAGCAGCTCATTGCCATACCATCTGTCTCAGGCAATGAGGGGCAGATATTAGCTGATATTGCCCGGTGGCTCATGCCTGTGTGTGATGATGTCATCACCAAGCCTGGCTTCACTGCTGGCGTGATTCGGGCAAGCCAGCAGCCCGCTCAACGTGCCGTGATACTCTGTGGGCATGTTGATACGGTTTCACCCGGTGATGTGTCTGCCTGGCAGCACAATCCATGGCAACCGTGGGTAACAGATGGCCGCCTCTATGGCCTTGGTGCGAGTGATATGAAGGCGGGTGTTGCTCTCCACATGACGGTCACGGCCAAATATGCTCAGCAGCGCCGTGATGATCTTGACGTTTGGTGTGTTGCAGTTGCACATGAAGAGATAGATGGTGCTGGATCGGCCGCCTTTGCGCAGTATTTTTCACACGCCGCCCAATACGATGAAGCGAGTTGTATTATCGCTGAGCCAACTGATGGGCGGATTGAGATTGGCCACCGAGGTAATCGCTTTGTCGAGCTGGTCTTTGAACGTGCATCAGGCCATGCATCGCAAGAAGCGGCTTACCAGGCTAGTTCGCTGCCCGCCATTATGTCGTTTCTTCATGACGTACCAATAATCCAGCAGGAACTCCACACCGCGTACCGTCATAATATTCTTGGCGAGCCCACAATGACGCCAACGCGCATTGCACCAGAGGGGTCATACTCGAGCAACAAGACGGCTGGGGTTAGCTATCTAGCTGTCGATATCCGCACCACACCAGCGCTCGATGCCGACTTCACACACTGGATAGAAACACTGGCGCAGCGCTACCAGTTCTCATGGCGCAATGCTACAGACCCAGCACCATCTGCCTTATGTGCACCAGACGCATCAATTCTCCGCCAGATGCAAACGCTTGTGCCTGGTGCAACGCCCATCATCAGTCGCGGTGCCACTGACCAAACCTTTTATCAGGCAATTGGCATCGAGACGATTATTTATGGACCCGGTGACTTTGACCAGGCGCATACAGTTGATGAGTCTATATCACTCACACGCATTGCCCTAGCATATGATGTGTATTGGCAATTACTTACTCATTTGTAGGTGGCAATTAACCTATGCCATTAGGCAATATATTACTGAATACCCCTGGCCCCTATTACACAACCATCTCATTTCTTTTATAGTGACGCAGAGAGTGCCTGCTGCACCCTCTGTCGCAGTACTGGAATAACATCTGCCTCAAACCATGGGTTATGCGCTCGCCAGCGAGCAGTTAACGGCGAAGGATGCACCAGTGGGAAATACTCCGGCAAATAGTGCGCAAAATGCGCTACCGTTTCTGTTAAATTTTTCTCTGCTCGGTGGGCAAGATAATATTTCTGTGCATAAGCACCGACCAGAATCGTCAAACGCACTGCCGACATCTGGGCGCGGAGACGCGGGTGCCATTTCTCAGCAAACTCTTTGCGTGGCGGTAAGTCGCCGTGTGCGCCCTTGCCAGGGTAGTAAAAATCCATAGGGATGAGCGCAAAGAGGTCGGGGTTATAAAACTGCTCATCGCTCACGCCAAGCCACTGCCGCAAGAGGCGGCCACTAGCATCATTCCACGGCATGCGGGTCTCCTGAGCAATGCGGCCCGGTGCCTGGCCAACAATGATGATGCGCGAGCGTGCCGAGGCACTGTAAACTGGCGGCCAACCCCGTGCCGCAAAATCAGCATTCATCGGGTCGGTACAAATTTGCTTGTAGAGGAGCGGCTGTGACTGCACAGTTACCATAACTTCAGTATAGCGAAGTTGCGTAGCTATCTCAATTGCTCACCCGCTGCAGGTTGTGCTACCGTATTAAACACACCTCTTGCGCATGCAACTTGTATTAAAATTTAGTCAATACTCGTTAAAAGCTGTATCTGCGCCTTGCGTTCGTTGCGTACTGCTACTTCGTCGTTTGGATGCATAGCGTTGATAAGGGTGATGGCAAAGTCGCTTGCCCACAGTCCGTGATATTTCACATGCGGGCTTGCCGTGAGCTGTGCCATGGTACGCAAGAAACGCTCCACTACTCGGTCGGTTGCAGAGCGTGCCTGGCGGCCAATCCGAAAGCTCGCGTTGCGCGCTGTATGGTAGTTCGCCTCGCCAGCAAGCCACTGCTCCATACCAGCATACGCGTCAGCAATATCGCTGCTATATGGGAAGTCATAGCCAATGAGCTTATGTAGTCGATGACCATACGCGTGGCAAAAGCGCACGACTTGCTGGTGCGTCTTGGCGTCATACACCGTAATATATTGCTGGCGCAAAGCCTCGTCGTCGGCAATAGGCCCAAGCGGGCGTTGATAGGCGTAAATATTCATCAGTCCCCCACCGTCAGCTCGATTATCTTCTGGAAGGTTTTGCCATTACGGATCGTTAGCTGCTTATAAAACTGGGCTTTGAGCAGCTTTTTATGGTAGTTTGATGTGAGATAATCAGCTTGACTACGATTACAATAAAAGAACGCCGTACGCCCAAAATGGAGCTGCTCGCGATCGTTCGCCCAAGTAGCCGTTTCTGCCTCGATAGCCGCCGTGTCCGCCTCTGGCAAATAGAACAATGCATCCCGCCGGTAGGCCGTGTCGTCCTGCCACCAGCTCGGTAACTGAGCCACCTCTTGCTGAAGTGTGGCAGCGCTGATGATGATAAACGGCACTGGGAAGTCATAGGTCACGTCAAAATAGCGTGCCAATGTGCGCTGGATCACCTCCTCCGGCTCGCTGCTATCAAAAAACAGATTGCCGCTATTGATATACGAAACAACATTGCGAAAGCCCAGCTCCGCCAGATCCGCCTTCAGGTAATCCATACTCACCTTATGCTTGCCGCCAACATTAATGCCACGGAGGAGTAGCGCGTAGCGCATTGATTGTGCTGTGGTGTGGTGGGGCGTGTGCATAGTGCTATTATACAAGGATACACGGCGAGCGTCACGTTGCTGAGCGGCGAATCATAAACCTGAGGTTGACACAGCTCCCCACATCGAGCCGGTTTACCCGCCGCACCTTAGCAGGCAGCGGAATAAAGTGGGTGCCATCACCCATTGGCAGCAGTGAGGTATCCCACGACACCCCTCCCACCACCGCATGAACCGCAACTAGGCCACGCACCGCCAATGGCTGGAGCACCTCTGTATACCTCTGCGGCACTGCGACATAATACCAGCCACCTGCTTGCGGAAATTGCTGTACCCGCCCATCAATGGTATAGGTGTGCATCACCCGTCACTCTCTCCTGCTTGCTGAACGATATCGACCGTTACACCGCTTGGGTCACGCACACAAAAGTGAGTCTGGCCCCATGTCTCGGTGGTGAGTGGATGGGTGATTGCAACATCACAGCTCTTAATCCGCTCATATTCACTGGCAGCATCAGCGACCTCAAGTGAGTAAATAATGCCGTGGCCACCAAAGGACGCTTGGAGATCTTGTGGCTGATTGGCAAGGTGTGGCTGCATCAGGCCGATCTCTGCACCACTATGCGTATGCAAGAGTTGCACATACCAATCGGCTTCGAATACAGCCTCAAAGCCAAAGAGCCGACAATAAAACTCCTTACATTCCGTTATCTTTGTGGTAATTGTCACAGGATATAGTGCGTGCATATGCGCTCCTTTATGTTAATGGTTATGTCATTATAGTAGCGTGGTAGCACTCTCTCGTATTGTATATTTCGGACATTATGCTTGGTATGTCTTGTGGTAGTGCTGTGGTGTGTACTGCGTAATACACTGAAAACGATGGATATAGTGCGACTGGTCGGCATAGAGCTCTCGCCAATCTTCTGTAAAGCTCCGCTGAAACTGGACAATTGTCCGCAGTGCTCGAGGTGAAAAGCCAGTTCGCTGGCGAACAATCCGCCGCAGATGCCGCTCGGAGCAGCCCAACTGCTGAGCAATCTGGGTAATCGTATGCTGGCCATCAAGCCGAGCAATGACCTGCATGATAAAGTCATCTTCCTGCACCAGGCTACAGTCAATCATTCGTTGGATGCAAGTTGCGAGGATGTCTTGCTGCTGAGTAAAGCTATGTTGTCGCAATGAAGCAATAATATCTGTGACAGCCCAGCCAGCAAGCCGCTTGATAGGTATCGCCGCGCCAACAACTGCATCGACGTCACCGTGATACACACCAGGATACAAACGTATTCCTACATAGTGAAATCGCCGGCCTAGTGCTATCCGCCAGGCGGTTTGGCGCGGCGTCATGATAGAGGCGCTGCAGTCACCTAGATCAAAAACAATATCAATGCACGCATCGGGCAAAATTGTGTAGTAGAAGTTGTGCGCCCGTGGCTGCGTTGTCTTTAGCTCCCATAGACAGTACACATAGCGAGCGTGCGCTACCTGTGGTGGTATTTCGTCATACCGCACACAACGAGCAGCCGTCTGCACGATGCCATTTTGCTGAGGGGTGTATGGAAATCTCATATATTATGTGCCAAAAATAATGCGCAGCCAAGCACCTCTATTGTACCACGAGCGTCACTCACTACTCAGGCAGTAGCCAGTGGCCGCTCAGCAAGAAGGTTGCCATATCTGCAAGCAGAATAAGCCCGCACAGTATAATGACTACTGTAATACTCGAGCGAATCAGCGTACTGTACTGGGCTTTCATCCACTCAAACCAGGCTATGAGGGGCTGGTGTCTATCGCACATAATCGCGACGACAAGGCCAAAGAACAGCCCCTGACTGACAAGCAACCACACCACGTGCGCTATAATAACGACGAGCAGTGACTGCTCCCGGCTTGTTATAGCAATCACTGCGAGGAATGATGGATCAGTAAAGGCGCCAGCTGCATAAATAATGCCACCAAGCACGATGCTACGCCCAAGCCATTGCAAAAGTCGGCTGTCCTGTGACTCCTTTGTTTCCTTATCCGGCTTTATATGCCTGTGCAAGCGAGCCACCGCCCAACCAAGCAACCCCACACTTGCCGCACCCTCTGCTCCTACCCACACACAAGCTGGTATACGATGGAGCGCCTGGGCAAATAGCTCGGCACTACTGCCAAGCAGGAGAGATGCCGCCACGCCAGCGGTAACCGTTCCCACTAGGACGATGAGTGCAAATGCAGCGATTCTTTGCTTGGGTATCTTACTCGCCACCAGCAGTACAACCAGCACCACACCAAACACATCAAACCCAGCCACGCCAAGGCCAAATGCAAGTGCAATAACATTCATAGTATCTAGTATATCAGTAGATTCTTGGAGATGGCATACGTGTCTCTCATCACAGCATGGATTATGAGCACTTTACAGCCAACACTACACGCCTTATCCCTGTTTGGCCAGCAAGAAAGATACGCGGCTCACTTCAATCTATTGTACGCCGCGCAAAGCACCTGCTCTTATTTGCTATATCCAACGAATCCAGTAGTATTCCCTATCAAGCGATCAACGATGATACCGTTGCTATTAATAATCATGGTTGGCCCATCTGTACCCGCCAAAACAACGGCTGTTTGCGCCTGCCTGGCACGAATAACACTGTCTGCTGCGTGAAATTGCTTTTGCAGATAGCCATACTCAGGATCACTCACTGGAATATAGGCAACGTCACTCCCCTTGAGCCGCTCAACAATATCTGGGTAGTGTATGTCATAGCAAACATATGCCGTAACTTTCGTAGCATTATGCGTAGCAATTACGCGTGAATAACGCGCTGTACCAATTGATTCATCTGGCGCAAGATGCGCTTTGTAATTTGTTAGTATACTGCGACCAGACTGATCTACCAGTGCGACTTTTTTGTATATTCTCGTATCGTCTTTTTCTGTTGTGTGGTAGACGATGTTGATCGATTCTCTTTGTGCAAAGGCTGCAATTGTTGTGTGCAGCGCAGGTGGGATAGAATTTTCTGGCCAGACGATTGTCGCATGAGGATATTGGTACTGTGCAATTGCGCGCTTTGTCAGATGTATGAGGTCATCCACATCAGCCTTAGTAGCGGGTATATCAACGCCGCCACGTGTCATCTTTTGGAGTGCAATCACTGGAGGGAGTGGCTTGGCTGGCATATGCACAGCAATACTATTTGCTATCGCCACAAGTACAACAAGCCCGCAGCTCATACGTATCCATACGCTCATACGAACATGCACTATTAGCCACGCTATACTCACGCCACAGAGTAATACAATCGCTTCGAGCACTGCTTCGCCGCCATAGGCACTCCACATAGTGATACTATCATTACGCCACACGCTATAGCCAAGATGAGGAATCCACCAATCCTCTACCACTGGTGCATGAGTTCGTATATACGTCAATGTGCACCATGCAATAACAAAGAGCACTACAGCACCGTATGTCCGAATATACCGACGCAGAGCTATAATCCAAAACAGATTAGCCTGCAAAAGCGCCCATCCA
>CALBWN010000044.1 GCA_937974295.1 uncultured Candidatus Saccharibacteria bacterium | reverse complement strand
CAATGCGAGCAACCATTTTGGCAGCGCCTATCTCTTGTATGAGATTGACGACAAGATCATTAAGACTTTTAAGCTGGGTCTTTATGATTTCTCGCCTATGTCGTACACCTTTACAGACACGACGACCGTCGATGCAGGTAACCACACGATAAAGGTATCCATATATGCGTCTGCGCAAGAGCCGGCATCTGATATCTACTTCGCGCATCGAGACGAGTACTACGACAATGGCCAGCGCCTCGTTGTTGTTGACCTTGGGATGGCGAAGTAATGTGGAGCTTACATTTAGCCGATACCATGACGGGGTTGCTCGGTGAGCCGATAGACATCCCACACTTTAGCTGGGCGCTCTCGCTCACTGATAGTAGCTTAGTCACTGGCGACAAGATGGCAGGAGTAGACGAGCTGACATCGCTACAGCTCCCGTGGACGTCTGTACCGGCAGAGACACCGCAAGTGCGCTCCGCGGCTCTGCAATCATATAAGCGCGCTATCGTCCTTTTGTGGGACGGTGTGCCACTTATGTATGGCATCATCGGCGCTCGTACTGATACCTATGATGGCACGAGCTTCTCTGCGCTCTCGATTTTCTCGTTGCTTAAGAGCCGCATTTTGACGGACGATAACAATTTTGGCAAAGGTACGATTTGGGCTAAAGATGCCGATTATAGCCACGAGGGCGACCAAGAGGGCACTGTGACGAGTGTCACGCGCGGAGATAAGACATTTACCGGCTCTTTGCGCTCTATTTGCTGTCAGATTGGCCGTGAGCTTACCGACCTTAAGCCAGCCGGACAGGTGCCGATAGATTGGCAGTACCTCAATGAGGGCGGCAAGCACACGCGCACCTACCACAATTTCAATGTGCAAAATAACGATGGCCAAAAGCTGCTTAAAGCGATAAGCGAGGTTACCAACGGCATCGACATGCGCTGGGTGCCATACATGGCCGATAAGAGCCACGTACGCTTACGCTTTGAGGCAGGTACCGATTCTGAGCCATATATAGGCCAGCGCGGTATACCTTTTGGCTTCCATAGCTTTCGCGGTGGCGGAAACCTCTCCGATATCAAGGTCGCGCATCAAGGCGCGACGATGCGCGTATATGGTACCGGTGCAGGGCATGAGGAGGCTATGCTGTGCCACAAGTCAGAGGACTTGAGACTATGCAGCACGCAAGACCCCTTACCGCTTATCGAGATGGCAAAGAGCAACTCTGACTGGGAGACACCGGCGCTTGTGGCAAGTCACACCGACGCCGTACTCGATACGGTCAAGTCTCCGCTTGTGCAGATTAGCGGTGTCTACCACTTACGCGACAGATACGCTCCACAGATTGGTGAGCTTTATCCGGGTGACGTGGTAGACGTCACCATTGAGGACTTCCCGAGCTTGCCGAATCGCATATATCGCCTGCGTGTCGCTGAGATGCGAGGTGACAGCTCAGATGCCGTAGAGATTCTCTTTGACCCAATCAAAGACCCCATGTATTCGTAGTTTTAGGAGCAAAAATGAAAAGAATTAAGCTTGCCGGGCAAAAAAGCCGTGAGGAGCTTATATCTGATCGCCTTGCGTATGCCATTGACACCGCAGAAGGAGCACTCACCGCACCTACAGGGCAGCAGTCATGGACTGATGCCGCAGCAGATACCCATACGGTAAAAGATACGTTAGAGCGTGCAGAAATAGCTGCCACGGAAGCCAAAACTTCCAAAGAGTTTGCAGAAAAAGCCCATGAGTTGGCCGAGGGTGCGGCACAAAAGGCACAAGACACAGCAAAAATTATCCATGAGGAAGCACGAGACGGGAAAAAGGTG
>CALBWN010000043.1 GCA_937974295.1 uncultured Candidatus Saccharibacteria bacterium | reverse complement strand
AGCGGGCCAGGCTGTGGGCGATGAGCAGCTCAAGACCTTCGACTACACCTTTACCGGCCTGCTGGCCTTTAGCTTGCTGAGTATGGGGATCTTTGGCCTGGCTAACCAGATGCCAACGGAGAAGCAAAAGGGCTCCTACCGGCGTCTTCGAGCGTCGCCCTTTACAGCAGGGCAGCTAATTCTGGCAATGGGCATCCACTACACGATTGTCTCGCTGCTGAGTGCCGCCATGATGCTGGTGGTGGGGATGAGTGTCTTCCACTTTACTATGCGTGGTGACTGGTTGCTGGCTGTGCCGTTTATCACTCTAGCGGCGCTGCTGATGGTGGGCTTTGGCCTGCTGATTGGCGGCTGGGCCAAGAACGAGAACCAGTCGGCGCCGCTGGGCAACCTGGTGGCCTTCCCGATGATGTTCCTTTCTGGTACCTTTTTCCCGTCCTTTATGTTCCCGGAGTGGCTGCGCACACTGAGCCAGTTCATCCCCATGACACCTGTGACCGATGGCCTGCGCCTGATCATGACCGAGCACGCCAGCCTAGGCGAGGTACTGCCGTATGCTGGCGCCATTAGCCTATGGATGCTGGTGGTGTACGTAGCAGCGATAAAGCTGTTCCGGTGGGAATAGGAAGTAGCTAATGGAGGAGGTAAGAACTGTAAACAAAGGAAGGGGTGTCTTATGGGTAGTCATACTTCAGGTAGTGTACCAAATACTGGCGTAGCTGATTTTCGTGCCTACCCAGCAGACCAGGCAATTGATATTATTCGAGCGATTGCTGAGCATCGATGGCCCATGACCGTCGAAGAGGCTTTCTCACTGCGAGACCAGTTCGGCTGGACACCCGCTCCTGACGATGGAAGATTTTTCGTTACTCCCGTCAGCAACGGAGAAGAAGACGGGGCAATAAGAATTGACCGAGAGAACAGAATTTACATATCGGGAATCCGGTTCAAATTGACTTCTCAGCTTCCTAAAGATGCAGATCCTAACATTCAGTCAGAAATGCGGTCAGTATATTCGAGTTACGTCGAAGCTCTCACCAGGCAATACGGCACAGGCGAAGCCAGATCCAACAGTGACGTAGACGGTGTTTTGTGGCACCTACCATCACGCGCGAGCGTCGACATCGGGGTCACTCATCGATCTATTTCTGTCGTAATTGAATCGCCAGCGATGACTGATCTTACTGAAGCTGAAGAGAAGTATTTCGCTCAGTAAACAACCCCAAACTGCATAACATCGAGAGTGTCGAGCACTGTCTGCGGGATAATCATTCTCTACTGTCTAATCATCCGCATGCTTGGTGGTGAGGGTGCGCTGAGGCAAGAAGAGGGCAACAAGGAAGCCTGTGGCCATAAGCGCGGCGCTAATGATGAAAATCTGGTGCAAGGAGTCGCTAAAAGCATTAAGAATACGAGTGGTGTAGTCGTCCTGCTGCTGGCTTAGCTGCTGCTGAGCACGCGCGCGAGCTGGAGCAGGCAGACGAGCCATGCCTTTGGCTGCGCCCTGGCTAATGGCATCGCGCTGGCTGTTGATGCGCAGCAAGGTATCGGCGCTGAGCTCGCCATCAAGCTGCCGAGCGGCCTGTGGTGTGTGGCGTAGCGTTTGGATATAGGGAATCTGATTCACATCGCCGAGGCTGTGCAAGATACCACTAGTGAGTACGCCCGCAAAGATAGCCGTCCCCACCGTCGAGCCAAGCCCGCGAAAGAGCTGTACGCTCGAGGTAGCAGCGCCGAGATCCTGCTGGCGGAATTCATTTTGCACGGCGAGAGTAAGAATGGGCATACACATCCCCATGCCAAAGCCAGCGAGTGTCATGATGATCGCCTCGTGCCAGTAGGGTGAGGTAGGCTGGAGCGTGATAAGCGAGAGAATGCTTGCTGCAGTGATGGCGCAGCCGATGACGATATAGCGCTTGTATACACCCGTCCGGCTGATGATTTGACCCACGCCAATAGAGCTAATCATCATCCCGCCCACCATTGGCAAGAGCATCAGGCCAGCCTGCGAGGCGGTTGCACCAAAGACTTGCTGGTTAAACTGCGTGAGGTAGAGAATTGCCCCAAGAAAAGCGGCACCAAAGAGCAGGCTAACGAGCATAATCAGGCGGTAGGTGGGGTTGCGGAAGAAGCGGAGAGGGAGGATAGGCTGGGCAGCTTTGCGCTCAAGCCAGAGGAAGATACCACCTGCAAGGGCGGCAATAGTTAGTAGCACGCCCTTGATGAGGGTAAGACTCATGCCATGGTCGATGACGCTCTTAAAGACCATCTCCGTATTATCTACTGCCAAGACAAGTGCCGCCAGAGCAATGGTGATAAAAAGAGCACCGAGGTAGTCTGGCTTGTGCTGGCTGTCGTGCTTGATTTGTGGACAATAGCGGATGATGAGCGCGGTGGCGATGACGCCAATGGGTACATTGATAAAGAATGTCCAGCGCCAGTCGGTTGTGACACCAAAGACAGTCGCACCATCGGTTAGCCAGCCACCAAGCAAAGGCCCTGCTACCGAACTCATACCAAAGGTCGCACCGATGAGCCCTTGCCAGCGGCCTCGCTCCTTGGGAGTAAAGAGATCGCCGACAATGGTAAAGGCGTTGGCGGTGATAATGCCGCCACCAATTCCTTGCAGCGCACGCCACGCAATGAGCCATTCCACGGTTGGCGCGATACCGCTGAGTAAGGAGCCAATGGTGAAAATTGCCACGCCACTGAGCAAAAGTGGCTTGCGGCCATACATGTCACTTAGCTTACCGGCTAGCGGCACTGTTACAGTAGTGGTGAGCATATAGGCAGTAACGATAAAGCCAAGAGAGGAGAAGCTATTGAATTCCTTGACGATTGCGCCCAGTGCTGTCGCCACGATGGTTTGGTCGAGCGCCACAAGGAAGAGGGCGCTCATCACGGCAAGCATGACGATGAGTTTGTGGCGTTGGGGTAGATGATGGAGCATAGAATTCCTTGGTTTAGTGATTTGCTATTTCCAGTGTGAAACAAGGCAATGACGAGCTTGCGTTTGATGCTGAGAGAACCACTGGCCAAATATGCTATGATACGCCGAATAGAATTGTTTGTCAATTTTATACCAAGGAGCTTAGGCACTGCACTGGCTGATTGTGGGCGATGAGCTGCGCCAGATCAACCTCGACAAGGAAGTGAGGTAAAATTGGGTACTGCTGCGGGCTAATGAAGCCACACTCAGCAACCTCTGCTAAGCCGTGCGTTGTAGCGGCAAGGTCAATCGACTGGTAGTCGTGCCAGTTGGTGATGTGGAACAAAAACTCAAGCTGCTCCCGTGGCTCGTTAGCCGCCAGCGTAGCAATCGCAAACTGCTGGACGAAGAGCAGCCGGCCAATTGCTGGCTCAACGCCAGTTTCTTCGATCATCTCTCGCCGCAAACCATCCAATACGCTCTCGCCCAGCTCTAGCCCACCGCCCGGTGTGCACCAAAAATCTCGGCCGTCGCCAGTGCGTGCTGTTAAGCGCTGGCAAAAGAGCTCGCCCTTGTCGTTAATGATAATTCCGCGTACGTTGATGCGTCTGTGCATAGTGCCTCCGGTGATTGATATGACTTATGGATGATGTCCTGTATTTATTTTACGCTAAAAATGATATATTGCGTGCTTAGGTAGCAGGCTTACTCACTTCTCTTGATTTTCCCATTAGCACTCGCTATACTAGAGTGCTAGAAGCGCCTTGATCAATATGGGCGCGGTGATAAGTAGATAAGTATTAAGAAAGGGGTAACCAATGAGTTCACCAATCAAGCCAATGGCGCATTTCGTCGTGGCGGTTAAGGAGAAAAAGCCAGAGAAGACTGCCAGCGGGATCTTTTTGCCCGAGTCGGCTCAGGAGAAGTCGGAAGCGGCTAAGGTGATTGCTGTTGGATCGGCAGTAGAAGATGTAGCGGTTGAGGCTCGGGTGGTCTACAAGAACTACGCTGCTACCACCATTAAGCTCGACAAAGAAGAATATTTGATTATCAAGGACGAGGATATCCTCGCCACAGTAGAATAGGAGAACCAGTCTATGGCAAAAAAAGTATTTTATGATGAAGATGCGCGCCGCCGGATTTTGGGCGGGGCAGAGATTCTCTACAACGCAGTGAAGACAACGATGGGACCAAAGGGCCGTAATGTCGTCATTGGCAAAAGCTACGGTGGCCCG
>CALBWN010000042.1 GCA_937974295.1 uncultured Candidatus Saccharibacteria bacterium | reverse complement strand
GTCGAGCCACAGCACGCTACCAGCCTTCACATCCACCGTCTTGTGCCAATCGTGGTAGCCCTCACGCTGGATGGTAATATTACGCTGGCCCGCTGAGAGGGTAAGTTTGCTAGGTGTCTCGTTGCTGAGGCGGGTTTGGTCTACCGTCACTTGGGCACCATCGGGGTGTGTGTCGAACTGCACCAGGCCGCCCTGCACGACCTTACCACTCGACCAATTAAGCCGGTACCCCTGTATTGCATAAGCAAAAATCACGACGGTAAAGAGAACAGTCAGCACCATCATGCTATAGATCAATGTCAGATGGACGCGTTGGCGTCGCTTTCGTTGTTGCGTATCCATGACAACATTATACCATGGCTGGCGAGAAGTAGGATGTGTTACCTATCTAGCTTAACCTCGCAGCGGGCTCATGTATTTTATTTTGTCCCGAGGATTTTATACAAAAACAGCGCACACCTCTTGCAAAACCCCTTATGCTTGGAGTATTATACGATCAAAGAGGGAACAAGGGGGATATATTACTATGCGTCATACGACGGCCACACATGGTGGACACGTATCTAAGCGGGCAGCTGAGCAAGCGACCGTTGGTTTAGATATACAGAGGCCAAAGCAGCATCGCACAAGCAAATCAGAGCGGCAGCCTGTACTATACGGGCCAGAACTAAAGATTATTCATACTGCGCGCGCTCGCTCTACCGCAGCCAAGGTGGCTCAGCCAAAGCATATCTCAGAAATCATCCCGGCAAGCGAGGTGGCGCAATCGGCTCAGTTTGCTAAGGCAGCACCGCAATCGCCGGCAAAGAGCCAGCCACATATGGCTCCAGGAGCTACTCAAGCTGCTATGCCGCGCCCCGTGCATCAGCCAGCCATGCCACATACGACCGCACCGCAAAAAACAGTAGCGACACATCACACCACAGCACCAACCACTCGCATTACCAAGCATCACCGGCCAGTGGCGGTGCAGCCTATTGTGTCGTCTCGGCCCAGTACGCCGCGCCAGCTACAGAAGCGGCAGCCCGTGACGATCTCACCACTCTCAGTTCAGCCAGCAACACCCTCATCGCCCCGTGCGCAAACCCCACACCGCACTGCGCAGCATACGTCCGCCCAGCCTAGTGCACCACGCAGTATGGATTTTGTCTTTGTGCCATCAGAGGTAGAACCACCCAGCGCCGCTAAGCGCCAGAGCACGCCACCACCGTCACAGCTAGCACGTGTGCTTGCCACCGAGCAAGCCGAGCAGACACAAACCCAGGCCGCGCAGCCAGCCATGCCGATCGGCCTGCCCACACTCAATCTCGCCGAGCTTGCCGCCCAGCCACTGGTAGCGCAGCCTTCTGGAGTGCCCCAGGGTGAGGTGTGGTGGCCACCAGCCGAGCCAGAACTCACCACTACAGAGAATATCCCCGTTGGCACACTGCCGCGCAGCGTCCTTACCGAGCAGAGCAAGAAGCCGGCAGCCGCGTCCAGACCCAAACATCGCAAACTCTTCACTAATAAACGCCGCACCAACAAACCCACCACCAGCGTCGCACCACCACCGGCTCGACAGCCAGCAGCCCGCCACTGGGGTCGGCGTCTCAGCATTGCTGGGGCGATGGTGGCACTGCTTGCCTTTGGCGGCTATCTGACATACCACAACATGCCTGCCATTGCCACACGCATGGCCGCTGCTCAGGCTGGCATTAATGCATCGTTCCCGTCGTATCAGCCCAGTGGCTATAGCTTGGTGGGCGGCATATCGCAGCAGCAGGGGAGTGTCTTAATGAAGTTCGCTGCCAACGCTGGCCCAGGCACCTTTACTCTCACGCAGAGCCGGTCAGATTGGGACTCTAGTGCTGTCCTGGCCAACTACGTTTTGCCCAGCTTTGGCCGCAACTTCGCTACTACCACCAGCCGTGGCCTCACTATCTATAGCACCCACAATGCCGCCGCATGGGTCAATGGCGGCATCCTCTACACCATCAAGGGCAACGCACCCCTGTCGAGCGAGCAGGTAGAGCGGATTGCAGCGAGTATGTGAATCTCATTTTGAGAAGCCTGCGCTTCTCCCATCACTTCATCCTCAGGAACGCTATAAGGGTCGATATTTCCCAAATATCGACCTCTTGCGCTGGGCTGCAAACAGATTATTGCAATCTGTTTGCACACTCCATCGGATGAAGTGATGGGGAAGATGCAGGATACCGCCAAAATCATGCCGTTCTAGATTGTCGCAGTTCATCTGCTATACTTATCCATATGAGTAACGACACATCATCTTCGCATGCCACCACCATTCGCACCCGCTTTGCACCCAGCCCCACGGGGTATATCCATGTGGGTAATGTACGCGCGGCACTCTTCCCGTGGCTGCTCACACGCCAGCAGGGAGGGAAGTTCGTCTTGCGTATTGAGGACACCGACCGCGCTCGCTTTGTGCCTGGGGCAGAGGATCTGATTCTCGATACACTCGACTGGCTTGGGCTAGACTGGGACGAAGGCCCACGCGTTGGCGGTGAGGCTGGGCCATACCATCAGTCGGAGCGCCTCGCCATCTACCACCGCTGGGCACAAAAGCTCATCGACAAAGGCCTCGCCTATGCCGACCCCTACACCCCAGAGGAAGTCCAAGGCTTTCGCGAGGAAGCTCGGGCCGCCAAGAAGGCCTTTTTATACCGCGACTATCGCCCCACCAATCCACCAGCGTGGGATGGCACCCAGCCACTGCGCTTTAAGGTAGCCGAGCCCCAGCGCTACACCTGGCACGACCCCGTGATGGGTGAGCTCTCTGCTGGGCCAGAAGCGCTCGATGACTTCATCCTCATCAAGGCCGATGGCTACCCTACATACAACTTCGCTCACATCGTCGACGATGCCGAGATGGGCATTACCCACGTCATCCGTGGGCTAGAATATATCTCCAGCATTCCACGCTACCTCAGCCTGTACGATGCGCTGGAGCTTGAGTCACCAGTACTGGCCTGCCTGCCACACATCATGGCGCCCGATGGCAAGAAAAAGCTCGGCAAGCGTGATGGTGCCAAGAGCGTCACCGACTACCGCACTGATGGTATCTTGCCCGAGGCAATGCTCAACTTCCTCGCCTCGCTGGGCTGGAATGACGGCACCGAGCAAGAGATCTTTAGCGAGGAGGAGCTGATCGAGAAATTCAGCCTCGAGCGCGTCCAGCGCAGTGGTGCCCGCTTCGACGAAAAGCGCCTCCTCTGGATGAATGGCCAATGGATTCGCCGCCTATCGCTCGATGACCTCTACGGCCGGGTCGAGCACTACTGGCCAGCCAGTGCTGCTAGCGCCAGCGAAGCATACAAAAAGCAGGTGCTTGCTCTGGTGCAAGACCGTCTCAAGACCTTGGCCGAGCTACCAATGCTGAGCCGCTACTTTTTCGAAGAGCCCACCATCAACGGAGAACTCATTACCACCAACAAGCCACTACGCAAACTAACAGGCGAGCAGCGTCGAGAGCTCCTCGCCACGGCCCACGCCGCTCTGGCTCAGCAGCACACATGGACGCCAAGTGCTATCCAAGACACCCTTAACCAACTCCTCGAGACCACTGGCCACAAGCCTGGCGTACTCTTTAGCCTCATTCGCATCGCCACCACCTGGGCACCCTTTAGCCCCCAGCTGAATGACATGCTGGCACTGCTTGGCAAGGAGCGAACGCTGGCGCGAATTGAGCAGTATCTTGGGCAATAACGCGCTCCACATCGCACAAAAAACCGGCTCTCCTAGCCAGTTTTTACTTGAACAAATAATTGCGTCAT
This sequence comes from uncultured Candidatus Saccharibacteria bacterium, assembly GCA_937974295.1. GTDB lineage: Bacteria > Patescibacteriota > Saccharimonadia > Saccharimonadales > Saccharimonadaceae > Saccharimonas. Next base: position 1,157 of record CALBWN010000042.1, on the reverse strand, counting down.
GAGCAAAAAATAATAGCAACAACAGGGGTAGGGGAGCTGCCCACGAATATACAATGGTACTCAAGCGGGCAGCCCCGGTGGATAGAAGGGCCATGCCTATGCTACTGCACAGGCCGGCGTGAGGCTTGACGTGGGTCAAGCCTTTTTTGGTCGTTCCTTGCAGACTTCCTCCTGCGTCTCATGGGATAGCAAGCCCAATGCGCGAACTTCATCCTCAGTCTCGTTTAGGATGGAAGGGAGGGACAGTACTCGCAACGCACGGTCGGCTTCAGCCTGCACCGCAGCTTCTCGCTCCTTGCGAGACCGACGGACAGCTTCCTGTTCAGCCTCAATGCGCTGCTGCTCAGCAGCGATAGCCTGATTAGCCTCGAGACGATTAATCTCATCTCGTACATAGCGATACAGGGTATCAAAGGCGCGACGTCTGTATTCTACAGGCGAGGGAATAGCGGCGTTGAACTCGTCGCCGATAAATTTGATGAGTTCTGGGTTACGAGAAATAACCCTTGCAACCGAATCATCATCAATATCAACCACTTGTTTAAGACTGCCGTTATAGTGCCCAGTCTCTAGCGTCTTGCGTGAGCCCTTGGAGAGGTTCGATTTAATTAGTCGGCCTATTATAAACCGGGTAACCTCTTGGTTAAGTTCAATGGCACGGGGTGTGTCTGATCCAAGACGCTGGCGTAACCTCTTATACTCTCGCCACGCCTTGGCCGAAGCAGCGCCAAAAAACGCTACAAGTACCAAAGCAGGGAGGGTAAAAACGAGCCACCCGAATGACCATCTATACGCCATACCACACCCACCAAAAGCAGCAATGAGCGCTGGTACTGCCGCTGGACGAACACATGACAGTGCTTCATCCCGCATTTGGTTGGTGAGGGCACTCCAGCTAGGCGTGCCCCCCGTCCATGCCCAGAAAAAGGCAGAGGGGAACTTTTCTTGGTCTGTCACCTCCTCTCGTGTGATGCCCTCGACCCAAATAGATCGAGAGATAGATCTGCCGACATCACCAATGTCGTCGACAAACTCTCCGTCCACGTACAGTTTACCAGAGCGAATCTCAAGGAACATATTCTCTTCCCCTTTCTATCTGTAGAGAGAATATGAAAGAAATTATATATATATATATATATCTGTCAAGGCCTTATTGC
>CALBWN010000041.1 GCA_937974295.1 uncultured Candidatus Saccharibacteria bacterium | reverse complement strand
CCATCCGGGTGCGCTGGGGCGAGAAGAGACTGAGATTGGTAGAAGCCATGAGAGAAGTCCTTTCGAGGAGAGAGGAAGAAGGAAGAGAGGAAGACGACCAGCCGGGCTGGTCATCTCGCGTTGACGGCCCGTGCTGCCACCCTGGGGAGAGCGGGCCGTGCCACCTGCCACAAGCCGCGCCAGACCGGCGTTTTCCGCCGGTCTTGTTACGGGCTCGTGGCGTTGGTGAGAACGGTAGGCAGGCCGCGCCGCAGCACCGTCAAAGTTGGAAGAAAGTTGGAAAAGCGGGCTCACTCAGGCATCCACCGCCGACCCGAGCAGCTACGAGCCAGCCTCACCGTGGTCGGCAGGCCAGCAGCTGCGGCAAGGAGCCAGTCCACCAAGCCGGGGACAGACGCCTCGCTTCTGTTCTTCGGCTCCCCCGCTATATCTCCTGGTTTGTTCCGACCGCTCGGTCTAGGCTAACTTGCGGCCCGTCCCGTCCGCCGATGCCCAAGTCGCCACTCATGGCAGGCCCGTCGCAGCAGGCGCCTCACCAGTACCGGCACAGCTCTGTCGGTCACCTCGTCGCTGCCCCGCCCCAACGACGTCATCTCCGCTCACCCCACTGCCGCTCACGCCCTGCTCCTACTCCCCCAGGAGGCTTGCTCATGTCCCGCGCTCATCTTGATGCCGATGATGCGGCGTCCTTGCGCCGTGAGCTGGCATGGCTGCGCAAGCGGGGTGGGTTTACGGCGGCGCGGCTGGTGCACGCCCCGATCGTTGATGAGGTGCTGCGGGGCAGCTTGGAGGACTCCTTTGAGCGGCTGCGTCATCGCTTTGTCTCGGCCATTCACAGCCTGAGTGAGAGCGGGAGTGAGGCGGATGAGCCGCTGGTGGGTGTACTGCTGGCGGCCTTTGCGCTCAGCCCTGAGACGGCGGGTAGTGGGAGCCTGTTGGAGCGGCGGCGGGCAATGGCGAGCCGCTTGGGGTGCAGCATGGAGACGATCGCCTCCCGTGAGGAAGCCGGCCTGCGTCTGCTGCACAGCCGCCTGGTGGCTGGGCGCTACGCTCAGGCGCCGCTGGTGCTGGATGTGCCGGAGATGCACGGTGGGATCGTCTATGAGGAGACCACTACGCTCATCGTGGTCGAGCACCGTCTATGGCGTGGCACGGTGGAGCACTACCGGCTGGCCAACATGGCCGGCGAGCTGGACTTCGTCACCATCTCCCGCTCCTACGCCACCCATGTCACCGCACAGCCAGGCGGGGAGTTCAGCGTCAACAGCCACCCTGTCGAAGGGGCTGGGTGGAACGACCACTTCTGGCACATCGACCCCGCCACCGGAAGGCGCACCCCGATGCAGGACGCCACGCGCTACGACCTCGCCTTCCGGGCAGAGCCGTTGCCGGGTGAGGAGCCCACCACACCGATCTCGCTGGCTAGCCGGGCCTTCCACGCCCGCTCCCTGCTGGCCACCATCCAGGTGCGCTTCGTCGGGGAGGTGCCAGCCAGCATCTGGCAGTTCACTGGGGCTAGCCCCTTCGCCCGCCCCCAAGCCGCCAACCAGTACAACCGCACCCACCTGGACGCGCACGGCCAGGCCACCCTCACCCAGCGCGACGTGCATGGCGGGCTGTTTGGCGGGTTCGGGTGGGAGTGGTGAGGGGTGATGTGCCTAAGAGTGGAGCCTCTCCGTTGGAGGGTTGCGCTAACTGCCGGTTGGTCAACTCTGGCAATCGTCAATGGTGATGCGCGCTACCAGGTTGCTAGCGTCAACAACGCCTGATCCACGCTCCTTTCCCCGACGGTTCGTGAGGACGCAGAGATGACACAGCCACCTGTCAACGGTGGCGGCTCGGTTGCCGGAGTCGCCCCGCATCATCCCAATCCCATCGCCCAGCAGGCACCCGCTCGCGAGGTGCCACGGGTCGGCACCGTTGCCCTGGTCGATGACCACGATGTCATCGCCCTGGGTGTGACGACCATGCTGGCGATGACCGCCAGCCTTCACTTTCGGGGCGGGTATCCCAGTGTTGCGCAGCTACTGGAGGAGACGGCCGCGACGAAGGATCGCTTGCCCGATGTAGTACTGCTCGACCTGCGTCTACCGGACAACTCCGACCCCTCACACAACGCCCGTACCCTGCGCACGCGAGGTGCGGCGGTGATCGCTTACACCAGTGGCGATGATCCCTACTTGATCCGGCGTGCCTGTGAGGGCGGTGTTCTGGGTGTCGTCCGCAAGTCTGAGACGCCGGCTGTTCTGATCAGCACGATCTGGGCGGCGCTGCGTGGTGAGCTGACGCCATCACTGGACTGGGCAAGTGCTCTGGATGCAGATAGCGCATTCGTCACTTCTGCTCTGACGCCCAGCGAGCAGGAAGTGCTCTCGCTCTACGCCACCGGCGCGGAGGCGAGCTTCGTCGCTCGTCAGCTCAGCCTGTCGATCCACACCGTCAACACCTACGTCTCGCGCATCCGCCGCAAGTTCATGGACGCTGGCGTCCCCGCTGGTAGCCGCGTCGACCTGCTGGTACGGGCCCAGGCCGAAGGACTCGTTCCCACACTGGATCTCCAGCACGCGTTCTGAGCGCTATGGCTGCCTCCACTACTCCGTTCGCCGCCGACACCAACTCGGCTACCGCTTCCACTGCGATCGCCGCTCATGTCACCCCAACCGGCGCTTCCCAGCAGAAGCAAACCGGCTTGGTCAACCGGATACTGCTCGATGGCACGAACCAGGACGCGTATCAGATCATCCTGATTATGGGGGCAAGCCTGTTTGGGATGCTCTTCGAGCTCATTCATCAAAAGCCATCACTCTTTCAGCAAGTTGTCGAAGCACCAGCCTGGTACCGCTGGGGAGTTGGCTTTCCTTTCTTGTGCGCACCACTTATCCCGCTCGCGCTGTGCCCAGCATATTTAGTCGCATTGTCGCGGCGTTTTCCATCAAGGAGTGCTGCAGTCGCATCAGGTGCCCGCTTAGGCGCCACAACCTACCTATTGATTCATGTGTGGACATGGTTCACTACCATCATCTTGCACTGTATTGACCCATCACAGCCGCATCTCGCGTCCGGCATACACACCCTCCCTGCATTCGCACTTGTCATACCAGCAGCACTTCTGTCGGCTGTGTCTAACTGGACGACAGCCACATCGGGGCTAGGTCTACTATTCGTTCTCGAACTGTCCGTGCGGGCCGCCATAGGGAATGAAAGCACGCTAGCAGTAACGACAAGGTCTATATATAGCGCCGTATTTGCTGGCGCTTACAGTTTGCCCATCAGTTGGCTCATCGAGTGTGCACGCCAGCTTGATGCCGAAGAACGACGAAACCGCCAGGATGAGCATCACATAACTCGCCTCGGAGCCCAGCTGACAGGGACTCGTCGCGCGCGCAACCTTGTGCACGACCACGTCCTGTCCGCACTAGTGTCATCCTTTCCCGAAAGAGGCACGCCCGCGAAGCGACTCCGATCGGCCGCCGCGGAGGCGCTAAACCTTTTGTCGCGACCAGATTCAGACAGCCGTATCCATGATGCCACCGAACTTGCCGACCATCTACGCTCATGGTGCCAACAACAGCCACACCATCACATAAAATACACTGTTCAGTTACATACACCCACCGCTGAGGCCAGCGATAACAGCGATTTCACTCTATCCGAGTATGAATACAGCGAAATCCTTGCCGCCGCGCTTGAAGCACTGCGAAACGTCGCCAACCACGCCGCTAGCCTCGACCTACATAGACATGCTCAATGCCTGATATCTATCAGCCAAACCACCGACACATTCTCAGTTTCCATCACTGACAACGGCGTAGGGTTCGACATCCAACAGATCAACCCACTTCGTCTTGGCCTGCAAGGTTCTATCTCCGCGCGCATGCAAAGCCTTTTAGGAGGGCAGGCAAATATATCATCGACGGTAGGTGTCGGAACTTCCGTCACACTCAAATTAAAGCGAACGATTCCCGACGCTCACATAGATCACCCACTCCCCCTCACAGGCGAAGGCCTATCCGCCACCGTCCACAGTCCCTGGGGGCGCGTTGGAATCGCAATTATTACACTGTCGTGCTGGATGCATGTCGCCTGGGCTGCCGACTCTCCGGCCCACCTATACTCATCTATACTATGCGCGACTGCCATCACCATTGCATTCGCGTCACTGGCGTGGCCTCCAACAGGCCGCATGCGCACATTTCAACAGCATGCCGCATTACTATGTACAGCTCTTGGCATTATCCCTTACTTCGTGTGGCACTCATTCACCCCATCTCTCGAATTATCTTCTTGGCCCCAAGGCTATTTCGGTATCTTGACAGTCTTCTTCCTGCATCAACGCCGACTGAAACTAGCGCTAACCAGTTACGTCATAGTCGACATAACTCACATCATCCCAATTCTAGTCCTCGATATCCCCATCGCACCTTTCGTGCGTTCCATAGCATTTCAAAGCATCAACGTCCTAACCGCAGCGACCGTAATCGCTCTGGTGCGCTCAATCGAACCACGCATCAGCGCAGTGCAGCGCCAAGCCCACCAAGCACAGGTGCTCCGCACCGCTAGGCAAGCCCGCCTCGAGGCCGAAACCACCCTCCTGGCCGACGTCAGCCGGCGTTCGCGCCCAGTGCTTGAGCAATTGCGTTCACTCACCGATGCCCCAAGCGACGCCTTGGTGCGACTGGCCCGGCGGGTCGAAGCCGAGCTGCGCGATCTCATCCGCGTGCCGCGCCTAGCGAGCCAGCCTGCTCTCGTCGCCGCCGTTCGGCAAGCGCGCGATCGAGGCGTCGACGTCATCCAGCTCGACGACTACCAGCAGGACACAGACCTAGCCACCGCGCCACCACCGCTCCCCACCACACTGGTCGACACTGCCACTCGCATACTGCACCGCGCGAAGAACGGCGAGTCAGTCGTCCTCCGCCTCTGCCCGCCGCACTCGCCGTACGCCGCCACCATCCAGCGACGCGGCGCGGCGGGGGCGATCGCGCTAGAGCGGATTCGGCGCGCGAGTTGACGTTGGCATCAGCGATTGACACACCCAGACAGTCCTCAAGCCCCAGCAGAGGCGTTTAGCACCATTCAGCCACGACTCACCAGTCAACGTACACGCTGTAGGTGCTCTCGAGTTCTCAGCCGCCAACAGACACACACGTAGCGCCCGCATACATGCATGACTCGTGCTGTTGCGAGCAGATCGATAAAGACTACGAATCAAACTTACGAGACCGCACTGCGCCAGACCTTCCCACCATTTGTCTAACAACTTACAGTTTCCACGACACCCAGCCTGGGACTTCCACACAAGACACACCAGCTCACTTTCACGTATCCCACAAACCGCGTTAATACCACACCGCAAACCACTGTCTCAGTACTCAGACTGGTCGATTACGCCGCGGTCTCGCTAATCTCGGTTTCGCCAAGCGAATGCGAGCCAGGACAACACCGGTGCGTGTGCGCAACGATGCGTCTAACACTCGCTTCGCTTTCCTCTCCGAATCCCGAATCGTTGAGTTAGGAACCCCTGAGATGGCATATGAGCAGACGAACGCAGCGGTCGACTACTACAAAAAGTTCAGTCAACGTAATGCGATGCATCCGCTAACACTAATCAACAACGTAGGCGCTCCGGTCTACAACCACCATGCCGCCCGGCACTAAACGTGTTACTTGCAAACAAGGCGAGCTTTCAGAAATCCCGACCGATGCGGTATTACACAACACCACACATACGCCGTCTACAATGGCATACCCGACTTCGAGTCGTCACGCTTCTGGCGGTCTTCTTCGTAGGCGCGTGCAGCAGTCACGCAACTAGCCCTGCTTCTCCGTGGGCTCGGCCTGCAATGCCTATCGAGGCACCGACACTGCCCGACTTGCAGTGTGTGCCAAACGGCGATGGATCATGCACCGCAACGTTGGACTCCGATACGCTCTTCGACACTGGCAAAGCGACATTGACGGCCGAGGCGATGACGATCGTCGACCAGCTAGCAAAAACCGTACGATCACAGAGTGCCTACGTACAGCTTGTCGGTCACGCTGACGGACAGGGCGACCACGCCAGCAACCAAGTACTGAGTGAACATCGAGCCAACAGCATCAAGCAGGCCTTGATCGAGCGCGGGATTGCAGAAACCGCAATTAGTACTTGTGGCGTCGGCGATACCGGAGCTGCACCACAACAAGACGATCAGTCCTTCCGGCGCGTTGATGCACTCATCGCCAAGAGCAAACCATCCAGCTGTCCGGCACGGTAGGAGAAACCGTGAAAAGAAGTCCACTCTCCCTCTTAGTAGCCGCAGCATTTAGCTTTGCATGCTGCGCGCCCATCGCCGCCTGTGAGCAGCAAAGCGCAGATTGTAGTGAACTTGGTGTTAGCCCGTCCGACGCACCCACACCTACCAACGCGCAGAGGGCAACCATAGTAGCTCTTATCGACTTGCCCAACAATGACCTCTCCACCGTCCAACGGGCAACAGACGACGTGTACAGTGAAGTCGCACGCCAACTGGCAAACAAAACCGAGGTCACCCTGATCGGCGCAATCTATACCGGCGATGGTAATAGGGTCACAGAGTTGACGTGTATGGATGGCGCTCATCGCTCGTTCACCTACATCCCCAAGCACAACAACCAGGTAGCCATGGAGCGAAAGAAACGTGACTACCTCAGCGAAGTCAAGAAAGACATCACCACCACGATGAAGTCTCTGAACCATGAGAATAAGCAACGAGGCGACTTCCGCAGTCTGTTGACCTGGGCGAAGGACAGGGTGAAATCGCAAGGCAGTGGCGATGTCAATATTATCCTGTGGAGCAACTTTCTTTCCAATGGCACTGATTGTCTCAACATCGCCGATGCAGCGCCCGCTTCGTCAGAACTTGCGAAAGAGATCGTCCAACGATGCGCTGATCAACAACTGCTCCCCTCATTCGGTGAGACGAAGATGAGCATTCTGGGAGCCGGTAACGTAAGCGATCCTGCCGTCACAACGTTCAGTACCCAACTAGCTGTCGAGTTCTGCAGCCGGCTATCCAAGCACTGCGTTGTTGCCCAGAAGGAGGAGTAATGAACACTGAAGCGCTGCAACAAAATGAAGCTGCCGCCGAAATTAGATCTCTGCGGCTTTCCACACCGATTCTGTCGGCAATAGCTGGCGCAGTCGCCCTTCTGGCGGCCGCTTTGTCGGCTTGGATAATTCACGACCAGATCCCAAGCATGCTATGCGCGACGTCCGATCTATTCGCTTGCGGTAGCGCATTCTTGATGGGGAATGCTTTTCGCCTTCGGGACGCTCGATCAAGAGCCGGATACAAAGCACGTCTCGCAAATAGACCACCAATTGAGACACTAAGCATGATTCCGCCCCAGCATGTCACTTTTGCCCGCATGCGAGCAGCAAGACGTGGAGTACTTGCCTCAATGGCGATGCTGTTGGGAACGTTTTTGACAATCGCGTACACCCAAGATACTACCAAGACTATCGCCGCAATTGCGATTCTCGGCTTAGTTTCCGCAACGATCTGCTATCTATGTGGAACATGGACGCGTCCGCTCGATTGAACTTAAGGAATAATAATGGCAAAGGGAACCAAGTTAGGTGCCACAGCAGCTCAGATTGTTACCATCGGAGATCTGGACGCACTTGTCGATCGTGCAGGACACCAGAAAATCCTAGACGGAATCGAGCAAGTAGAACTGGCAGAAACCGAGCAACGGGCCGAACAATACGTTGGTCATATCGAAGCACGTATTCGACGCGTAAATCAACGTATCGACAGAAGAGATCAACGTCGACAGGAGGAGAACTCCACCACTATAGACAAACAAAACCTGGCGCAAGCCTGGCGAGAATCTGGAATCCGATCTAAATTCGTACTGGTCGATGCCCCTTTTGTAGTACGATTTGTTTCCTGGATAGTTTTCGGAGCGGTAGACTTTTATCTATTTGCCACAGCAATGGCCATCGCCTTAAATGAAGATCAATATGATGAGTCTGGTATTCTCGGCATGTCTTCCGGGTTTTGGACTGGAGGAGTCATGGGGCTCATGGTATTCGCTATTGGCGTCGCTCTTGCTCATCTACTTCGTCAGTCAGATTACATAAGAGCGCAGCGAGAACTAAAACGTGAACTGAAGGAAAAGGGGCAAGAACTTATAGTTGGCGCAAATAGCTTACACCTCTACTGGTTCGTCGGCGTACTGTTTGGAATTCTGAATCTTGTAGCTCTGCTTGTTCGCGCTCAAAGCGTAGATTTTCGCTGGTGGCCGCTTGAATTCACAAAGATTGGGCCGTTACTCCTCCAGATGCTTGTTCCGTTTGTCGCGGTGGGAGCAGAGGCTATTATGTTTGATCCGACCGAAGTTCGACTACGTAAGCCCGGCCCTATTGACAGTCTTCTGTATTACCAGCGGCGAAAGCTCGAAGAACGTCTCGAACAACGTCGACTAAAGGTGAGTAAGTTCCGAGACATCATGACTGCTCGCTACAACACGGAGAGAGCATCTCTGAAAGTATTCCACGACAGCCAGGGATTCCCAAGCACGAACGACACTCACGGAGTCTGATACGCATGCCATCCCCGCTCGGTAAAGGGCCATCAATTCATCGTTCAGCACGATCATTAAATAAAATGCTTTCGTCGCATATCGCATTAGCGAAAGCAGGAAAACTTCCGGAGCCCTCTAAAGCTAGCCTTGGGTTTACGACTATGTCGGTCGCCAGAAAAGCTAAACGGGCATTTCTCGGATCTCAGCACCCTTATCAGTCAAAAATACACACTATAGCTAAACAACCGGATAAAACAGAACATTCTGTTAGAGGGCCGCACATAAAGGAGTCTGGAGTACTCAAAGGGGAGAACGTAATGAATTTCGAAGCGTGGTGGAAGTTCCCTAAGAAAAGGAAGGAGCAGAACTGGAAAAAGGGACATAAGTTCTATAATGGACATCTTACTATAGTTGATAATCTCAATGGAGTCGATCCTCGAGGTAGCGATAACTTTAGGAGCGAATCTTAAAGCTTGTTTAACAATCTTTCGAAAATCCTCTTAAAGAATGGTATAATATATTCTATGAAGACTCACTACACCTTACTGGAACTAAGCCAAGGTTGGCGGTATGTCGGCGACGATTGGGAACTGGATTCTGATAACATAACGTGCCGAAACAAGCTCACGTCTGCGACGACAACGTTCGGTGCCGACGACATGTGCCCCTGGTGTATTGAACTTGGAGTAGAACGGACACTTCCACGTGATGCGGGCATACCTACTCCTTACCCTATAGAAGGCGGTCGTTACGTACTTACTGTATGTTCACCCTCGTTCGTTGATGATCCACGGGGTAAGTGGTATTTTGAAGATGACGATGAAGCAAAGCCTCTGATTATGAATACGCTTGACTACGACGTCATCACTGAGTTTGTTGAAACAAAATTAAAGGAGTATACGTTCACATCCACACCTGACGATCCGTATGGAGACGATGTCGAATTTCGTAATGTCACGAAGCATCGGCTTTATGATGCCGACTGGGACGATTACCATCAGTAGTTTTCGTCATTTCAGTTTGTGTATGACGAGATTAGTTCTATGTGCCTTTATGACAGGTAATAACAGAAGGGGACTCACCGCCACACCATCCGCCCGTTCTGAGACTGAGTTTCTCACAGCACTCCTAGGTTATATCAAGCGCGAAGATATTTTTGTAGAAACAGGCAGAGGACTGACGCACAAAAGTAATTTACTAGCTAACAGAGTATTTGTAATTGACATTTTCATCTGTTAGTATGATAGTTATATACTGATAGGACAGAAGGAGCGCACTCATGAACAATTTTGACGGATCATCATTTACGATCGGCATCTATGCAGACAAAGACAACGCTGTTACGATGTCTAAGATTATTAATGCGTTGAGTACCGTTGATCTTCACTTTGCCAACAAGATCTTCACAGCCACGACGGCCAGTGAGATGCCACAGTTAATGAATTTTGATAAGCCAGTAGAACAAGTTAGTCACTATATCGATGAATCGCACAAGATCCTATACGGGCTCGCCTGCTGGCACCCTTATTTCGAAAATGTTGTTGTTGGATTGGATCAACATGCGAACGACAACAAGGGATATGCGATAAGACTGTCATTTGACTCTGATGTGCTAGGCATTCCAGTTGCGCTACGTGACGAGCAGGATAATGATGATGCGCTTCTATTTTGGAGTACAGCAACCACGATTATGACTAACTTATCTGTCAAGCTCAATGCATGCTATGCAGCGATGGGAGAAGAGATCGTATTTCCGACACCCAAAGAGATTATTGGTGACCACTCCTCTTGGGAAAACTACAAACCTACCACTTGGTGGTTCTCCGAGAAACTTGTATCGGAACATATTCTGCCAGATGAAGACCCAAATCCTGATACATCACCAACACAGACCCCTAAGGAGGCAGGAAGTATTGTGATCTCTTACTGGGATCCGCTAACTGCCAATGCATCATTTTATCAAGCCCAGATGGATATGATGTTGGCGCGGCTTGGCGAGAAGCTAAAGCCTTAGAACCCCAAAACGTACTTTAGCATTAAACCAGAGGGAAATATCGATTACCTTATATGAAGGTATATCTAACCAAGGTATCAATATGTTATATGATACGTTAGTTAGATATTTTAAACACGTTATGGAGCAAATATGTCGACGAAAATATCGGGCAGCATCAATCAGTACATCAATTTAGTCGGACAGAGCGGAGAGACAGCTAAGACGGAAGTGCAACGCATTATCGACAAACTAGGTTGTACTCCCGTCATCCGAGAAGTCGACAAGGAATTTCTCGGGTACGGTTCAAGTAAATCATTCTGGTTACTGCATGATTCGGGTGTAGAATTTCACTGGGAAAATGACATGCTTACAGCGGTAGCGCTATACACTCAACCAAGTAGATCGTCTGTTTCGGAATACAAACCCTATACAGGTTCTCTATTTGTCAATTTCTCTAACACCGATACGCGCGACAAGATTATTCTGCATCTCGGCACACCACCAAGAGAAGGAGAGTGGAAACGCTCTTGGATCTGCTACGACAATCCCAATAACACTTGGACAAATTTTGAGTTTGATAATACACTGCATTTACGAGCGGTGATGGTTTGCACGCCTATAGAATAGTCAGCTCATCTATCCTTCGCCAAGATGCTGCATATATATGCTCTACATGCTCGTTAGCAACTCCGACAGTGGTATCGTTCGCTCATGACATACGTAGCAACCGTCGCTTAAGTACTGCTCTCTAGTCCGAGCGACTCCCTTAGAACATTGACGTTTTATCAATAGAGCACCATTCATATGCGAAACACAAGTCCTAAGCGGTTGAATCATGTGGCTGAGCGAGCAGAGCTCTACAGAGGCAGGCTACACATTGCGTCGACCGAGCATCATTATGCGCACAAAGTCGAAGGCGAGGCCGCAGAGCCAGCCGAGAGCGAAGGCAGCGATGGATTCGGCACCGGAGAGTGGATAGCCGTTGAAGCGGGCAATGAGGTAGATGGCTAGAGTGAGCACGAAGGCGGCGATGGCACCAGAAAGCAGCGCGTTGGGCCGGGCAACGGTGTTGCCAGTGACTTCGCTTGCCTTCTCGATGGCTGGGTTGTGGATGACCTTGCTAAAGGCGCGGCTCGAGGGCGAGAGCTGGGATTGGACAGCTGCCATGGTTTTGTCGAAGCGTTCTTGCTGAGCAGCGGGGCTGGTTTGGCGTTGGCGCTCGGCGCGCTGCTGCTCGCGGGTTTCGCGCTGGCGGCGCTCGGCTTCGGCAGTGGCTCGTTCTTGCTCAGCAGCTTGCTCGTAGACTTGCTCAGCTTCGTGGCGAGCAGTTTGGAGGGCCTCGTGTTGCTGACGCATTTCGCCCTGGAGGCTGGGGTGCTCAAGCTGGCGATGCTCACCAGATTGGCGCAGGGCGGTTAGCTGCTCAGCACGTGATTGCTCGATGGTTTGCTCGGTGTGGCGCTCGGGTTGGCGCTTGGTGGTAAATCGTTCTGCCATTGGTTTCTCCTTGGTTAGATTGTTCCGGCGTTAAAGTTGCGGCGCACGAGGCGGATCTCGGTGCTGAGCTGGCGCGAGCGAGCGTAGAAGAATACCACCACTGCAAGGACGATGCCGGCAAAGATGATATTCTCACTGCTACCGGTGTGAGGCAGTTCCGTCACGACTTGCTCGACGACGCGCTTCTCGGCGGGGCAATCTACCTTGGTGCTAAGTGTGTTGCCAAAGGTGTTATCGATGCGGCAATCGTAGGAGGTTGCGTTGCTGGTGCCGGTGCCCATTGAAGGAATGTGGTCTTTGAGCTGGACGGTAAATTGCCGCTCTTGGCTCTCGCCTGGTTTGATCTCCACAGCTGGCCAGCTGAGGATGGTTGCATCGATGCTGGCGCTTTGGTTGGTGTCTTTGGCAAGTGTGCCGCCACCAGCGTCAACGACCGTAGCGTATTGGAGGACATCACCGAGGTTGTCGCTAAAGGTGAATTTCTCGGCGTTGAGGCCTTTGTTGGTGACGCTAAGCTTATAGGTAATGCGGTCGTGGGCTTTGGCGGTGACGGTGGTCGTCTCAGCACTGTTTTGGGTGAGGTTGTGGCCACTCTTGGTCTGGACAAATTTAGCAGCGCAGGTTTTGTCTTCGAGCCAGAGGGTGCTGTTGCCTGGGCAAGGTTGGCAGCGGGCATCATCTTTGAGCAGGGTAGGATTGACCGGGCAGCGGGCGGGTGCAGCGATGACAAAGGTCTTGGCGCAGGCTTCGTTGGTGCGGTCGCCCAGAGAGGTCTTGACAGTGAGGACGACGCGGTACGAACCGGGCGTTTTCTCGCTGTAGCTGACAGTAGGCGTACTGCTCTCGAGTGTTTTAGCGAGCTTGCCATCGCGATAGACTTGGAAGACATAGCCAGTGATGGTAGCACCATGCTGGGCAGATGCCGCAGCGGTGAATTGGTAGGTAGTGTCGTTTTTGTTGATAGCAAGGCCGCTACAGCTTGCCACTGGTGTTGGCTTGATGACGGATGGCGGCGTGCTGCAGTTTGGGTACGTACCGACCTGGCCGGGTGGGCAGACAGGTGCTGGTGGCACTGTCTGGGTAATGAGGTTACCACAGTTGAGCATAATGGCGAACCAACCAAACTTTGCTGAGTGGCCAACGAATGCCCGGTAGGTGAAATTCCCCCACAAGTGATGTGGTCGGTAGTAGAAGTTGCGCATTCCACCTTGCGCTGCCTTCACAGAGTATACGCCTTCGCCCTGAGCGGCACTAAAGTGCGGTGTCATCCCCCATGAGTAGGTGCTCTCGGTGCTGCGCCGGGTCTCCAGGCGAGTTGTCGCTTGCTGTAGCTCGGCACGAGTAATGCCGATGGTGCTGTAGAGGTCACGGATGTTGTTGGTGTTGGCGTCGTAATGAGCCATGAGCTGTGAGCCATTGCTAATACCGCCGTAGATCATATCGCTTGGGTCGGCGGCGTTAGCCGATTCTGGTGGCGCAAGCAGCGTGAACGATTGCACGACGAGTGCTAGCGCGGTAAATATCAGCCCCAAGCGACGTGTTGCTTCTTCCTTGCGCAAACGCTTCGCATAGAAGCCCAGCTGGCCGACGATCGCCGGGCTGAGCGATAAGTTTGATACGAGTTTCCGAAACATGATGTACCCCCATAGACCATCGATGTTAGCTAAATGTTCTATGTATATTCTAGCAATGTGTTGCACGAAATGCAATTGTTTATTGGTTGTGCTTACTGATATATGATGTAGAACCTGTGATACAGCTCGTCTTATTTGACAATAAGCCCCAATTTAGAGAATAATATGGAATATGGTTCGCTCTGCTCGCTCACACCATCCCGATGACTTCGCGCTCAATATTGCGCATGATGAGCTAGATCTCTTTCGCTGGTTTCTATTGGTGTATCTGCTGGGTAAGCCGATTCAATCACCGGTGGCGGTGCAGACCTGGCGTCTCTTGGTGGAGCACCAGCTTGATACGCCGTGGGCGCTGCTTGCGGTGGAGCGCAGACGCCTCGTGCGGCTGCTAGACGAAGGTAAATACACACGCTACGACGAGAAAACAGCGACAGCCCTGCGGCTGTGCGCGCAGCAGCTGATCGACCAGTATGATGGCTCGCTGATGCTGCTGATAGAAAGCAGCCCAAGCGAAGCCGAGTGCGCCAAACGCCTGCAAAAATTCTACGGCGTCGGGCCAAAGACGGCGGAGATTTTCCTGCGTGGCATAGAGGAACTATTTGCTCGGCGTGTGGAATAAGCGGTTGTCGGATAATAAAAATAAAGGAATAATAAATGTTCGATACATTTCGGAAAATAGGACAGAGCGGAGCGCAGTGGAGTCGGCGGCACTGGCGGTGGCTGGCAGTGTGTGGAGTGATTATCATGGGGCTGTGGATCAATAATACGAGTCTGTTTGTGCCAAGGCAGCACCCACGGATACTCGCGCACCGAGGCCTGGCGCAGACATTTGACTATAGCAAGGTTGGCAATGACACCAACACTGCAGCCATTATGGATAAACCTGAGCACCCCTATCTTGAGAATACAATCCCGTCAATGCGCGCTGCCTTTGATTATGGTGCGGATGTGGTGGAGCTTGACCTTAAGCTCACGAAGGATAAGCAACTCGCGGTCTTCCATGACGCAACGCTGGAATACCGCACAGAAGCCAAGGGCGAGATTGGCAATTACACTATGGCTGAACTCAAGCAGCTCGACATTGGTTATGGCTACACGGCGGATGGTGGCAAAACCTTTCCATTCCGTGGCAAAGGTGTGGGCTTGATGCCCACGCTTGATGAGGTGCTGACGGCCTTTCCGCACAAAGATCTTCTTTTGCATGTTAAGGATGGCAACCACCAGACATACGAAGTGTTGTGGGGAAAGCTCCGGGCAATGGACCCGGAACGCTTCAAACAAATTACAGTCTACGGTAATGACGATGGCATTGCCTGGCTGCGCCAACAAAGCGCGACGCTGCGTCTCTGTTCCAAGGCAATGATGAAGGCCGGTTTGCTGCGTTACGTGGCGGTTGGCTGGACAGGTTATGTGCCGCACGAGCTGCACAATATGGAGCTGCACATTCCGCGGCGCTATGCACCACTGCTATGGGGCTGGCCAGGTAAGTTTGTTGACCGGATGGCGGCGGTAAACACGCGAGTAATGTTGGTCGAAGGCGATGGACAGTGGTCAGCTGGGTTTGATACAGCGGAGAGCGTGACGCAGATACCGCCACAGTTTGGCGGGTATGTCTGGACGAACCGGGTTGATCGGGTGCAGCCAGTGCTCGCGCGGCGGCGCTGAGTTTTATACACTTGAGTGAAATGAGGTAGGATAGGTGACAGACGCGCGCGTCTTGTTCTTGAGTAGTATACTAAACGAATCATTATTGTAATTCATTTACATTAGGTGTAATCTATGCGATAATGTTGACGAAGGAGAAGTATAATGCACACACAATTTGATGCACTGATTATTGGTTTTGGTAAGGCAGGCAAGACGCTAGCGGTGGCGCTAGCAGGAGCGGGGCAGCGGGTAGGGCTGGTGGAGCAATCGCCGCAGATGTATGGTGGCACGTGCATCAATATCGCGTGTATTCCTACCAAGACGCTCGTGAGTGCGGCAGCAGCTGGCCGGTCGATCGACGAAGCATTTGCGCGCAAAACAGCGGTCGTGACAAAGCTCAATAGCAAGAACTACCATATGCTGGCGGATAACCCAGGTGTGATGGTTATTGATGGCGTTGCATCGTTTGTTGACGCGCACACAGTGAGTGTCCAAGCGGGTGAGGAGCATATTGAGCTGCAGGCAGAACGGTTGTTCATTAATACCGGTGCAGTGCCGGTGATGCCAGCGATTGCCGGCCTTGAGCAATCGACCCATGTCTATACCAGTACGGAGGTACTCAACCAGCAGCTCAAGCCACAGCGGCTGGCGGTGATTGGTGCTGGGCCGATTGGTCTGGAGTTTGCCTCGACCTATGCAGCTCTTGGTGTGGAGGTCACGCTCTACCATCGCCGAGCACAGTTGCTTCCGCACGAAGAGCCATCTGTTGCCCAGGCAGTTGCTCAGGCTCTGGAAGAGCAGGGTATAACGCTTGTGTTTGCACCAGACATACAGCAGGTGCGCGATACAGACCACGGTGTTGCTGTGATAAGTAGCGGTGATGAGCAAGTATATGATGCCGTGCTCGTGGCGGCTGGTCGCCAGCCCAATACAAGCCAGCTTGGCCTCGCCGCCGCTGGTGTGGAGACTGACGAGCGCGGTGCGATCATCGTTAATGACCAATTGCAGACCACTCAGCCGCACATTTGGGCGCTCGGCGATGTCAATGGTGGGCCACAGTATACCTATGTGTCGCTCGACGACTTTCGCATTGTAAAGAGCCAGCTCCTTGGTGATGGTAGCTACACGCGGGCGCAGCGTGCAGTATTGCCTCATGTGATATTTATGCAGACACCACTGGCGCGTGTTGGTCTGACCGAAGTAGCAGCTCGCGCGCAGTATGGTGACGATGTGAAGGTTAAAGAGTTGCCAGCTATGGCGGTGCCACGCATGCATGTTGATAATAAAACAACGGGGTTACTCAAAGCAGTGGTGCAGCCATCGACAGGCCATATTCTTGGCGCGACGCTCTTTTGCCAGCAAGCGCCCGAGGTGATCAACACCATCAAAACAGCAATGGACGCTGGTTTACCCTATACTACGCTGCGCGACCAGATATTTACTCACCCAACGGTGAGTGAGGCGTTGAATGATTTGTTTGCGCTGTAAGTACTGTGTTAACGAGGCGATAAATAGTGCATATTGTGTAGAGTAGCAGACTGTTTTATAATAAAAACACTATGAACAAAAGACCTCCACTCACCGACAAACCACCAGTGCAACCAGAAGATGATCGTGTCGATGCGAGCGAGATTAAGCTAAGTCCTGAGGAGCGTGAGATTATTCAAAGGCTTCGGCTTGGTGAGGTGGCGATTGTAGACACAAAGACTGCAGAGCTTGTAAGCGCCGAAGATGCAATGAAGGAGTTCTTTAGATTTCACACAAAAAAACGCATGCCACGCTCAATAGTAGAGGAAAGTAATTCTGGCCATATAGCTTTTCTCACTAGACTGTCAAAGCTCGAGGATCCTAACGAAGTATGTCGAATCATTGATGCACGCCTACGCGCAGAACGTGAAGCTCATCGTGGACAAGCCTACGTTTAAGGATATATTTGAGAGTAGCTACTCTGCTATTTAATACTAAATATAGTGCTGCTAGCTAGCGCTGCTACGCCGCCCGAAACTCATACACAAACGCACCTGTCCTTTGTGAGAGGCAGATGATGTCTAGGTCGGGCGAGCCGTGTTTGTCTGGGAGTGGTTGGCCAAGATAATGAAAGCGAATGATACACGAGCTATCTGGCGTAGTGGCTGAGTTTAGTAGAGTATGTGCTGTGCCAGACACCTTTTCTGAAGAATCAAGTGGCAATGTGCGCCCAAGCCGCGAATATGCCATCCACCCCGTGCAACCAAATTTGCAATCGCGAAATGGCTGGCTAGCGAGCAGACGCTGACGTGCGGTGTGGTCGGTGATAGTGCCGATGACGATACCACCTGGCCCATCAATATTGATAAATTCACCGCGGCTTAGGGCAATGTCGAGCGACTGCGTGGCCTCGCTTTTCACTCGCTGCGTGAGTTCCTTTGTCGCATTCGTCCAGAGTGGTTCGGGTCGCATTGCGTGCAGGACAGTGCTCATGCCAACGCCTACCACGATGAGCAGAATTATTACCACAAGCGGCAGCCATACATGGCGGAGAAGAGCAGAGAGGTTAGTGAGTGTGCTACGCATATATTTCATGCATATAGTATATATCAGGCGCTTGATGCTTGCAATGAGAGCAAAACGATGTAATGGCTAAGAATACAAGAGTAGCTCATCGTGCGCTATTTTGTGCCAGCAAGGTAGATTTCTTGCACCTGGGCATCATTCAGCGCGGTGGTGTGGACAGCCCCAAACTGCATCATGCCAGTGAAGAATGTGTTTGTGCTGTTAATAGGTGTGTCATCGCCATTACGCCACTCGCTAAAGCGCCCACAGCCAAACTTCCAGTAACCGCGGAAGTTTTGGGCCTGCGTGACACTCGGGTCGTGAGCAACCAGTACGCCATCGGCATAGAGCCGCATCCCTTGTGGTGAGATTGAGGCAGCGACGTGGTGCCACTTGCCATCGGCGTAGTTTTTGCCTGCTGGTGAGAAGACAGAGCGTGTGGCATTGGGCCACACTGCAAAGGCAATGCGCCCTTGCTTATCGAGAAAGAGGACGCGGTCTAAGCTTGGGTCAGCGCCATTGTCCGGTGTGCTAGTAAAGCCAGCAATGCGCCCATTATCTGCCCCATATTTGCTGGTATTAAACCAGACAGAGAGGGTAAAAGGGTTGGGGTTATCAACCGGTGTGGGGTAGGCGAGGCAGGTATCTTTAAAGAGAGTGCTGCGCACACGGTCGCGGCGGCAGGCATATGATTGTGAACCATGAGCAGCGGCCGTGCGCGTGAGCCAGGTACCCTTATTGTTATTACCGGATAGGTCGCGCTCGGTAGTGCCAGTATCGAAGAATGTCATGCCGTAGATGAAGAGCGCCTGCGAGGGGGCAGTGAGCTTGGTGGCATCAGTGCAGTTGTAGAGCACGGGGCGCGCAGTATTAGCACTGTTGCGGATCGTACCAGAAAACGCCCCGCTCGTTAGATAAAAGTTATGAAAGATAATGAAGCATATCCCTACCAGGGTAATAATTGCTGCGACGATGACAGAAGTGATGGGCAATGGTTGCGGTGCGCTATCGGCTGCGACAGGCCGAGATAGCTGGCGGAGGCCGTAGAGCATCAGCCCAAAGGGGATAAGACAAATGAGCATAATACACAAGACGACCCACGCTGTGTAATGAATCGTTGGCATGAAAAAATACTGCCCATGGCTATTTTGTACTGAGACGGTAATGGTAGCATCTTGACCGGGGTAGAGCACTGTACCAACTGCGTCGATTGGGAAAACGCCGGTATTGACGATGTGCATAAGGGCGCCTTTGTCTGAAGGGAGAACGCTGAACACACTAAAATTGATCCACGGATGAAACCACAG
>CALBWN010000040.1 GCA_937974295.1 uncultured Candidatus Saccharibacteria bacterium | reverse complement strand
GCGCCCCTATGACGACAGATGGACTTTGTTCACAACCGTTGATGCAGCAACCAATCAGGTCATCAACGCCGAAGTCTCTCTAACGTAGCCATCCCATCTTTTCTGGTGAGGCCTATGACGTCTCAAGATGATGCAATCGATACCGACCGCCCACCACCCCCTTCTCCTTATCGAATCCCTGCCGCCATTCTCGAATTCATCGGATATTCATCTGCGTTCATAACGATTCTCGGCTATTTTGTTGGCCCATTTCCCGAGATCATCCCTCCTCCATGGCGAATCCCCTTAGTGGTTGTCGGGTTCTTGGCTGTGCTGGTCGCCGCATCGATCACTTCCGCACGAGCCACAACTCGCTATCTGTCGCATTTCGACGTTTCTCTCACCAAGCATCTCGATGATTTCAAAAGCGATGTTGGCAACGCGCTTGAAGAAGCGACATCCGTGCAAGCGAACGCCGAGGCCATGCGCGCTGCCGCCAAGGAAATTTCCTCGCTCACACACGACCTTCAGAAGTCAGCATTCAAGATCAGCAATTCCGACAATCCTCGCGAGTACGCTCGCAATCAGATCCACCAAGCACTCACTCGGTTCGCCCGCACCTATAGCCGTTTGAGCGGGCACGAGATGAGAGCTTGTATCAAGATCATCAAGACCGACGACAAAGGAAAACGCGTCGCCGTCACGCTTGCGCGAAGCAACACCACCTTGCTGGACGATGACGAGTACAACCTCATCACGCACAACACCGACTTTAAAGCGATCAGTGCTGGTCAGCTGACGTGGTACTCCTCCTCGGTCTCCACCGAGAACGACTACCAAAACTCCAGCCCGAACCGGCAGTACGAATCTGTTCTCGTCTGGGGGATACGCGATATCGGTAGGCCACCGCCTACAGATTCCCTTGTCGGCTTCCTCTGTCTCGACTCAGTCGACGCCGGCGCGATAGACCCAGACAGAGATGCACCTTTCGGCTGGTGGTTCATTGATGCCTTCCGGGCGTTGTGCACGAATGCTCCCGACTCTGTTTTGGACATCACGTTGTCAAAGAACGATTAACGGTACTTCATGTACTCACCGCCCCATTCCGTATCGTCTCCCCGATCTGCTGGTTAGTGATGACGGCGAAAAGCGCTGCGGGTAGGCGTTGGTCGCTGGCGATGACGCGGCGCAGCTGCTGGCGGCGCGCGGCGTGGGGTACTACCCACAGCACGAGCGGGAAGACGCCGCTGGCTCGCTGCTCGGCCCCACTGGCGTAGTAGGCGGCGTAGCGCTGGCAGGCGGCCAGAACACGGGCGGGGTTCTCGGTGTCGCGGTCGACCTCGATGAAGTAGTGGTCGTCGTAGTGCGGGCTGGCGACGACGGCGTGCAGGTCGGGTCGCAGGGTGAGCTGCTGACCGGCCGCCCCCAGGTAGGAGCGCCAGCAGACTGGCTCGGTGGTGATGGTGGCGCTGGCGTCCGTCATGGAGCGAGCGGTCTCGGTGATCTGCACACTGGTCTCGGTAATCGCCAGCAGATGAGCCAAGAAGCTGGTGGACAGGCTGCGCGGGCGCTGCCGGCTACGGCTGCCGGTTTGCACGCGGCGCCCACGAGTCGTGAGCGTCCAGACGGAGACAGTGGAGCCGCCCTGCCAGCCGCCAACCCGTCGCTCCAGGCGGGTAACCAGGTCGTACTCCTGCAGCCGTACCAGGTGGCGCAGCGTCTGGCGGATGGCAGAGGACAGCGAGCCATAAGCCTCAGCCGTCAGGCGGGCCAGTTGTGTCGTCGTCGCGAAGCGGTAGGTGGCCAGCAGCGCCAGGAGCCGATGCGCCGCGGGGTGATCGCAGGCATGGGGAAGATGCTGTCTCATGATGTCCTCCTCCATGGTTCGTCCCTCTCCCCCACGGGCCAGTGGTGACGCCAGAACATGGGGTCAGTCACCGCCACTGCTTGGCCGTATTGCGCACTATGGCGGGCATTGGTGGCTTGGCTCAGGCCAGCGATCCGTCTGCCGAACCGTCGTGCCAGGCGTCCTGCGAAGGCGGTGCGAAGCAACGGCATCATCGCTGCCTCCGGCCGATCGGGCTGTCGTTATTTGTGGCTGGTGTGGGTGTCGTGGTCGTTGTCGATGCGGTGAGGGCGAGCAGCGCCTGCTCGGTCTGCTCTGCCGGTACGCCGTAGCGCGCGTGGCTGGCGGCATAGAGGGTGGCTGGGTCACGGCGCCGTGCGGCCGCCGGCTGGGTGGTGAGCGAGAACCAGTCGCTGCGCTGGCCGCGCTGCATCAGCTGGGCGTAGGCATGGAAGGCGGGCAGCAGCTGGAAGTCGACCGCCTCCAGCTCGGGTGCCAGGCGGGCGGCCGCCGCGGCGTCGGTGCTTGAGAGGCCGAAGTACAGCTTGTTGCGCGCATTGCTCTCGATCGCCTGCACCATCGCGGGCGACAGCTGCGCGCGGTACTGATGCGCCAGGTGGAAGGCTCCGCCCAGCGAGCGGGCCTGGGCCAGCGCGTCGGACAGGTCATGCGGCAGGCCGCCGATGAACTCATGCGCCTCGTCTATGAAGATGCTGACGATGTGGCGCTGCTCTGGCGGCAAAGCTTGGCGGGCCAGGAGGAGCGTCCACAGCCGCGACACCAGCACGGTGCCCAGCAGCCGGGCCGCACCCGCACCGAGCAGACCACGGTTGAGATTGACGACGACGATACGCCGCCGAGTAAAGAGCTCTGCCAGGTCGAAGCGCGGCTGCGCTTGCCCCAGCACGGCGCGCAGATAGGGACGGAGGATGAGCTGGCGTAGTTTGTTGAGTACTGGCGCGATCTCCGTCGCTTGCGCCTCCGGTTTCTTGGCGTTGTAGGCCGCCCAGAAGGCGCCGGTACCCAGTGGATCGTCTGGCACCTGAGCCAGCACCCACCGGCGAAATGCCGGATCCGTCAGCAAGGGCGGCAGCCATAGCAGCGTCGCCTGCGGTAGGCGGGCCAAGGTCAGCAGCGCGGCAGATAGGACATCAGCGGTGCGAATGCCCCAGTGCTCGCGAAACAGCGCCTCAAAGGTACTCAGCATCGCCTCTGCCGTGACGGGTGCTAACTGAGGCGGCCCGGCCAGCGGATTGAGGCCAACCGGTGCTGGGTTGCTTGGGTCGATCACCACCACGTCGCGCTGGCGCTGCTCGGGCAGGCGGGCGAGAAAGTCCGTCGCCAGGTCACCCTTGGGGTCGATCAGGAGCAAACCCCGCCCCTGGGCGGCGTCGGCCAGAGCCAAGGCCAGCATGACGGTGGACTTACCAGCCCCAGTCGGCCCCAGCAGGTGCGTGTGGTAGGCAGCATCGGCGATGGCGATCCCCACTGGCTGCGCCTGGCCAGGCGCGCTGGTCATACCCACCACGCGACGCCGCTCCAGCAGTGGTGTCGACGGCAGCAAACGGCGCGGATGCA
>CALBWN010000039.1 GCA_937974295.1 uncultured Candidatus Saccharibacteria bacterium | reverse complement strand
CTCGGTCGAACGGCACCTCGTCATCACGCCACAACTTATCGATGATAGCCTGCCGGCTCCAGACCATGTGTGGGTTATCGACCAGTAGCTTGAGCAGCTGCACTTCCTTAGGCTTGAGGTGCGCATCAGCACCGTCATAAAACCCCTGATAGGCGGCAAAATCCACCGAGGCCAGGCTACGCTGCCATAAGGTTATAGTGGGTTGCTGGCGGCGCAGCAGCGCCTTGATCCGCTTTTCCAAAATCACGAGCGAAAATGGCTTACTCATATAGTCATCCGCCAGCTCGTCAAAGCTGGCGACCTGCGTCGGCTCATCGTGCAGCGCCGTCAGCATCAGCACCGGCACGTCGCTCGCTTGGCGAATTCGGTGCAGCACCTCGATGCCGCTCATCCCTGGCAGCATAATGTCAAGGACAATCACATCCGCCTCAGCAAATTTTTCCAGCGCCTCCTCACCGCTGGCTGCTGCTATCACCGTAAAGCCGCGCTGCACGAGGAACTGCTCAGTACCAGCTCGGAGGGTTGGTTCGTCTTCAACGAGGAGAATATTCACTGCTCGTCCACTCATACGTCTATGCTAGGCGCTTTTTTGTTATATTGCTGCACAATTTTATCTCCATCATACCAATGTATACGACTATTGTCGCGCATCATAATTTTATATGAAAAGTGTTTGAATCTCAAAGCCTCACCGCTCTCTCGCACTCCTCGCCCGCACTTCGTCCGATGGAGTATGAGCAATGAGAAACTGGCACTAGAAGAAGAGCTTTTTACGATTTATCTAAAAGTATTGTGAAAAATATGCGCGGTGTGCTATGGTGTTAGTATGACATATCAACACAACATCGTTGTTCGTCGTCGCCGCTCTGATTCAGAGGGCTAATTAGTCGTATAGTATAAAACCAACGAAAGAGCCCTCATCCGAGCGGCTCTTTTTAATTAGTATAGAAAGGAAGGATATGAATCACGACACACCTCACTACACTAAAGTTGCCAGCCACGAGGCGACAAATGGCGAGTTTGACACGTGCCTCTTACTCTATTCGGGAGGCCTCGACACCTCCGTCATGCTCACGTGGTTACAAGAAAAATACAACTGCAACGTCATTACCCTCACGGTTAATATTGGCCAGACGGTTGACGATCTCGACGCCATCGCCGAAAAGGCCAAGATGCTCGGCGCTATAGAAACCATCACGGTTGATGCTCGCGATCGCTTCGCTGACGAGCTACTATCACTGGC
The DNA here is from genome assembly GCA_937974295.1 of uncultured Candidatus Saccharibacteria bacterium. Classification (GTDB taxonomy): domain Bacteria; phylum Patescibacteriota; class Saccharimonadia; order Saccharimonadales; family Saccharimonadaceae; genus Saccharimonas. Next base: position 27,460 of record CALBWN010000039.1, on the reverse strand, counting down.
CATCAAAGCCAATGCTGATTACCAAGGTGGCTATGCCCTCTGCACGCCACTGGGGCGCATCATCATCTCGCAATTAGCCGTCGAATATGCCGAAAAGTACAACTGCACAGTCATCGCACATGGTGCCACTGGCAAAGGCAACGACCAAGTTCGCTTCGAAACCTACATCACCACGCTCAACCCTAAGCTCAAGATCCTGGCGCCAGTGCGTGAGTGGAGTATGGGCCGAGAGGAAGAGCTGGCCTATGCCAAGAAGCACCATATCCCCGTGCCACACACCCAGGAATCGCCCTACTCAACCGATGAAAACATGTGGGGCATCACCAGCGAAGGCGGCGAAATCGAATCACCATCGCTCAAGCCAAACTACCACGCCATCCTCAATTGGTGCTCGACCATCAAATACACGCCGGACGAAGCCGAGGACATTACCATTGAATTCATCAAAGGTGTGCCTGTTGCCGTCGACAACCGTCACTTTTCACTCCAAGCACTCATCCAGCACTGCAACCAGATCGGCCGCAAACACGGCGTCGGCGTATCAACCCTCATTGAAGATCGACTAGTCGGACTAAAGGTACGCGGCGTCTATGAAAACCCTGGTGCTGCCATTTTAATTGCCGCTCATCAAAAGCTTGAGCAATTGGTCTCGACCCGTGTTGAAAATGAGCTCAAAGCCGAAATGGACAAAAAATGGGCGTATCTGACCTATGCAGCACAGTGGTACGAGCCAGCCGTCCATCACATCAATGCCTACATCGACGACCAGAACCAAAAAGTCACTGGCACGGTAACAGTCCGCCTGTATAAAGGCACCATCACCGTCGTCAGCGTGGACTCACCACATTCGTTGTTTGATATCAATCTTGCAACGTTTGATTCCAACACTGCATTCAACCAGAATTCGTCCGCCGGATTCATTGAATTATATTCATTAAGTCAGCGAACAGCTGAAGGAGCATACTCATATGGCAAGTAAACTATGGCAATCAACCGCAACTGGCTCACTCCATCCATTGGTCGAGTCGTACACCGTTGGTGATGATCAGGTATTGGACCAGCACTTACTCGGTCACGATATCACTGCGACCAAGGCGCACGCCCACATGCTAGAAAAAATTGGCGTACTGACCAGCGACGAATATCAACAATTAGCAGCCACCTTGGATGAGCTGCTTGACGAGTGGAAAACCGGTGCCTTCACGCTCACTAGCGAGCACGAAGATGGCCACACTGCCATTGAGCTGTATTTGACAGAAAAACTCGGGCCTATCGGCAAAAAGGTTCACACTGGCCGAAGCCGCAATGACCAAGCTTTGGTGATGATGCGACTGTTCATCAAAACGGAACTTGAAGCAGTTGCCAAAAAGCTGGAAGCAGTTGCCCAGGCCTATGCTGGCAAAGTTGCCGCCATTGGCCAGACCGAAATGCCTGGCTACACCCACACCCAAAAAGCCATGCCGACCACCGTCAGTATGTGGCTTGGCTCATACCACGATGCGTTTCATGACCTCCAGCAATTGGTCGCACACAGCATCGCCGCCATCGACCAAAATCCGCTGGGTAGCGCCGCTGGCTTTGGTGTTACCCTACCACTTGACCGCCAGATGACAACGAGCGAACTAGGCTTCGCCAAAGTGCAGGAAAATCCAATGTATTGCGGCCTATCGCGCGGCGTTTTTGAGCTAATCGCAGTACAGGCGCTCAACCCAATCATGGTCTTTGCTGGCAAATTTGCTGAAGACATGTTGCTGTTTACCTCTCAGGAGTTTAATTATTTCAAACTGCCTGTCACCATGACCACCGGCTCGTCTATCATGCCACACAAGCGCAACTACGACGTCTTTGAGATCATGCGCGCCACCGCCCACGCCTATCCGAACTATGCTTTGCAACTCCAAACTATTTCGACAGGTGCCGGCAGTGGCTATCACCGCGACTTACAGCTGACCAAAAAAATCACCATGGATGCCTTTACGTCGGCACTCGACACCCTGGAGGTCTTGGCACTCTGTGTCAGCGAGCTGGAAGCCAATACTGACCGATTGGCTGAGGCGATGACCGATGAACTCTATACTGTTGCCAAAATCAATGAATTAGTCGAAAAAGGTGTGCCATTCCGTGACGCCTACCAGCAAGTTAAGCAATCGTTCTTGGCAAATAATCAATAATCACTGATCTTGAGAGAAGCAAGCGGGGCTCAAATGCAACTTACCGCCGCACGACACGCTTGCGATACTCTGCCGCCGTCATGTAGGTCGTCGTATCTGCCACCCGGTCGAAGAAAAGTATACCCTGACAGTGGTCAGCCTCGTGTTGAAAGACATGAGCAACAAAGCCATCCAGCACTGCAGCATGATGCTCACCCCACTCATCATCCCACTGAGCGTTGATCTGTTGGTAGCGCTGCGCCTGCGCAAAGAGCCGCCCTTCGTCGCCGCTGGCGCAGCCCTCCCACATGCCCGTTGTCTGGCCAATACCGGTGTATGATGGATTGATAATAACCTGCTCAAATGGCTCGCGGTCTGGGCGGTTTGGCGTTGGCTTGATAGCGATCACACTTAGCGCCACGGCGTACCCCACTTGGGGCGCAGCGAGGCCAACACCATAGTCTCTCTCCGCCACGGTATGCTTGATACTCGCAATAAGCTGCTGCACCGCTGGTGTGGTGATCTCTTCGCGGCTCAACCGCCTTGCTTCCTGGCGCAGCACCGGATCGCCCGCTTGACAGATTGGTAGGAGGATTTTTTCTTGACGCATTCTCTAGTGCATAGTATACACTAAAGTAGCTATCAAAAGCTATTTTATCTTTTTCCGTTTCGTAATATAGTTTTTTCTATGGTATACAATATATCATCTTCCTTTCAGTATGGCGGCAAAACCATTTTTGTTTCTTGGTGTACTATACGACAAAAATCTGCTATACCTGATCTCCCCTGGCAACAAGTCTATACAATCGGTGATTTAGCCGGTTCCGTTCCCCTCGTCTATAACGCGGTCAAGAAGAGCTATAATCTCCCTGGCGGCAAGACTGAATCTGGAGAGACAATTGAGCAAACCATCACACGCGAGATGGTAGAAGAGTGCAATATGCGCGTTATTAAATGGCAACCACTCGGATACCAGTGCTGTCTTGAGCCAAACGGCACGCGCGTATACCAGTTTCGTGTCTATACAAAGCTCGAGAAAATTGGCGAGTTTACTCACGGTCCTGGTGGTGATATCATTGCTCATACCCTTGTTGATATCAATGATGTAAACCGCATCATTAGCCAAGGAGATATTGGAGCATGTATGATTCAACAAGCGAAACGGTATTTTTCTAATACCTAATCACACTAGATATTTATGCCTCCTGCTCGTTGTCTTTAGTCCACGAGTCAAGCTGTTTGAGAAGAATTACATCACTCTGTGTTTTCGCTGTTTCGTTCGCGTCATATTCTCCTCCAGCTCGCATACCACGGATAACAGGTGGGCCGAAGAATACATGGCCAGCATTTGGATACACCTCAAGGCGGCTCGAACGCGGATAATGCTGCTTGATGGTTTGCGCCATCGTCGCCGATGGCCATACGCTATCTTTGCCGCCAGCAAACATAAGCAAGTTAGCTCTAACATTATTCGTTGGAATAGTAGCCTCTGATTTATTAGTGGCTCGCTGGATAATGCTCTCATACATAGTCGCAAATTCTCTTGGCCGCCCAATAATCATATCAGCGAAGAACCCTGCCGTCGCCGAACCTGATGCATCACTTAATTTCAAGAAGGGTAAGTCCTTACCTTTATATGTCCATGATGACTGTACATTTGAATAATCCATCGACAGGCCCTGCCATATATACGCTGAGGGCGAGTACAGCACTAAGTTATCAATATCATTTGGATAATACGAAGCAAGGAGTAGACCAAGCTCAGCACCCTTCGACGTGCCAATTATTGTTAGAGGTTTTGACTGCTGAGTATTCTCCGAGACGTATGCCTTGATATGCTCGAATTGCTCTAGCGGCACACGCATTAATTCTTTTTGGAGGTTCCCTTTACCGAAGAAGTGCATTGCAAATACTTCGTAACCATTCAAAGACAATAGAGCTGCCGTATTTGGGCTTACTGATCCTTCACTGCCTCCAAATAATATGATCGACCCCTTGTGTTTTATCTGCTGAGGCTTAAAGTGATAGCCATTGATATGCTGGTTGTTAATTGGCGATATCGTTACGCCTGGCAGAGAGCTTTTCGCAATATCATCACGGTTTAACCCCTTGAGATAGCTATGTTGATCATAAGTACGCTGCTTCACCTTAGATAAACGCTCGCCTTCAGCACTATTTACCCAATACAAAATACTTATAATGACTACTATCGATACAATCACTATAACTATGCCAAGTAGAACCTTTTTTACTCTTTTCATGACACGATTTCCTTGTTAGTTTTACCTATTGCTTGTGCCCCTATAGTATACCAGATATGTTGTGATTATCTACTTTTTACCTTGCACTCCTACCTAGAGTTATTTGATCCAGCAATAAACAAACCAGCTTAACGGGCTTGCTGCTTGCGAAAGCAACGACGCTGACACTCCATAACAAAAGGACCAACACATCTGTGCTAGTCCTGAGGGGAATCTGTTGGTAAAGTGATTTAAGCGTCTGCTTGCTTGAGAGCGTCGATCAGCACTTGCTTTGGCTTCATGCCGACCAATTCTGCCACCACAGCACCGCTCTTGAAGATCTTCATGTTGGGGATACTCTGCACTTGGTGCTGCAAGGCAAGCGCTGCATTGTCTTGGCTTGCTTCGGTATCGACCTTGACAACGTCAAACTCTGTCTCTTCAGCAATCTGCTCAAGCAGTGGTGCCATTGCGCGGCAGGGTGGGCACCACGGCGCCCAAAAGTCGACTAGCACTGGCCGCTCACTCTGGAGGGCATGCTCCTCAAATTCTTGCTTGGTAGTGGTATTGTATAGTGCCATGATTTTTCTCCTTATAAATTATGGTTATCGCGATGACAGGGGTGGCATGTGCCAGTAATGATGAGCGGCCCATCGACAAGGCAGTCTACTACCTGCCGCGCAAGCTCACGCCGCAGTGCTGGCGCGATGGTGATATCGTGCAGGCCGTCGCAGGAGCTGCAGACAAAGTGGTCGTGCGGCACAGGATTGGCATCGTAGCGTAGGCAGCCATGCTCCGTTGCTGGTGCAAGACCAATCACCCCATCCGCCTGCAACCGCTGGGTAATGCGGTGCACAGTGGTCGCACTGACACGGGGGTAGTCGTGGCGTAGTGCGGCTGCAATTTCGGCGTTGGTAGCATGCTGCAGCTGGCGAAGAATCACGATCACTCGATCGGTGTATTTCGTTGTCCGGCGTTGTACTGCGTGCTCCATGCAGTTATTGTAATTCATTTACAATAAAAAGACAATGCTTTTCTTATTTATTTTCAAAACTCTATATGCTCAGTGCGAGCGCCCTCTGCTTCCGGTGTTTATTTTGAGAAATCAATACGCTTGAGAAATATCAACTCGTATATTATTAACCTAGGGCTTCAAAGTCTAAGGTGTAAACTCTTGCAATAGATGTTACTACACCCGAGTCATACTGGTTATGCTATAATAATGACATGACAACACATCCAACTCCTCTGCACGAATTACTGAAATTGACAAACAAGACGGTGCTCATCACTGGTGCCGCGATGGGCATTGGCAGGGCGATTGCATGGCGCTACGCCGAGGCTGGTGCTACCCTCCAGCTCGTTGATCGTGATGCCGACGCACTACAGCAAACCGCCGCCGAGCTGCGCGAGCAATTTGACGCTGCTGTCACAACGCACATCGTCGACCTCTCCGACAATAGCGCTATCACCGCACTATGGCGCGATATCACCCCAACGCCAGACATCCTCATCAACAACGCTGGTATTTTTGCGCCAGTCAAGCTCGCCGATATCGACCAGGCAACCTTCGACAAAACAATCCAGATCAACACCCGGGCAGTGCTCACCATGTGTCAAGAAATGATTGCTCGCCGCACAGCGCCAGGCACTATCATCAATATCAGCTCCATTGAAGCCCTCAAGGGTATGACCTACGACATGACGCTCTACGCCATGAGCAAAGCCAGCGTCCTTGCGCTGAGCCGTGGGCTCGTCAAAGACTTTGGGCGGAGTGGCTGGAGAGTCAATACCATTTTGCCAGGCGGTATCAGCACGCCAGGTGCTCAGAAGATGGGGCTTGCGGCACTCAAGAAGCTCGACTTCTCCATCATCAAGACTGGCCTCACCTACAACCTCCGCCTCCCTGCCAAGAATCTGGGCCAACCCGACGACGTTGCCTGCACTGCGCTGTGGCTTGGTACGCCGATGAGCCAGTACGTCAATGGGGCGGAAATTGTGGTAGATGGCGGATTCCTTGCGGTGTAGTGGCTGCATAATTACGGCCGATACAGCATAAGAAACCAGCCTCACATGACTGGTTTCTTTTATGATTGATCGCTCTTGTAAGTGTTGCTAGAGATACCACTCGCTAGGTGCTACGCTGCTGCATCATCGCTACCCTGCTCGGCCGCAACGTCCTCCGCATCCGCGCTCTCGGCAGCACCAGCAGCCGCTTCATTGGCAGCAGCAAGGGCACTTGGCTCGTAGGCACTCGCAATGACGAGATCCTTCACTGTCACGTCATCATCGGCAGTGCCTTCACGACCATCATCATGCTCGACCAGTTCAACACCCTCAGGCAGTGTAATGTCGCCCACTGTCACGCGGTCACCTTCGCTAGCCAGGCCAAGCACCGACACATCAAGCGCCTCTGGCAAGTCCATCGGCAAGGCCTTCACCTCAACCTTCTCAATTGCTTGCAGCACGACCAGCCCATTCTTCTCAGCCTCAGACTCACCCATGCCAGCAAGACGGACTGGCACCTCTGCCGTAACCGGCTCGTCTGCGCGCACCGCATGTAGAGCAATGTGGCGAATCACGCCCACTCGCGTTGGGTCGTAATCGATACTTTTGATAAGCGCAATGCGCCGCTTAACCCCTGTCAAATGAATTGGTGTGTGGCGGCCAGCTGCGGCCACAACCTTTGCTACTTCACCGCTCGGTGCTTGCACATCAGCAGCCTCCATGCCGGCACCATACACCACCGCTGGCGTTATGCCTTGGCGGCGCAATTGTCGAACTTTCTTGCCGTGAATTGATCGTGTCTCGATCCTTAGTGTTATCTTATCTCCCATAGTTCTCCTTTCGGATATGTTTCCGGAGTTAAGTAATATTGCCTCTTTAGTATAGCATTTTTGTGCCAGGTGGGCCAAAAGCAGCAAAGAACTCCCTTCCCCGAGCAAAGTATGGTATACTAAAGCGCGATGGAATCACTTATACATGCAATTACTGGCCTCGGCATTGCCGCGGTTTTGCTCGTGGTCTATGCAGAGTCTGGCCTCTTGATCGGCTTTGTCTTACCGGGGGACAGCCTGCTCTTTACGGCGGGCTATATGGTGAATCAAGAGATCCTTCGTCTGTTTGGCCAGCCACTCAATATTCACCTCTTTGTTGCAGCGATCGCTCTTATGGCAATCCTTGGCGATAGCACTGGCTATGCCTTTGGTCACAAAGTCGGGCGCAAGCTTTTTCTCAAGCCCAACTCGCGCTTTTTTAAGAAAAAGTACCTCGAGCAGGCCGAGCAATTTTACCAAAAGCATGGCTCACTAACCATCGTCCTGGCGCGCTTTGTGCCCATCGTGCGCACCTTTGCCCCAATTGTGGCTGGCGCGAGCAAGATGCACTACAATACCTTCCTCCTGTTTAACATCGTCGGTGGTGCACTATGGGCCGCCATCTTCACCTATCTTGGCTACTTTGCAGGCGCAATCCTCACCGATGCTGGTGTTAATATTGAGGTCGCTGCAATTATTATCATCCTCATCTCTGTTGCACCGATGGCTATCCATGCACTTAAGCAACAATCAACCCGCGATAAGCTCAAGTATCAGTTTTCTGTCCTGCTACGCAAGGGCACGCGGACGAAGAAGTAACCTCCTCACACTATTTGTGTAAAAAGAGTCAGCGTATGAGTAGCTGGCTCTTTGTTTTGGCTTTGTTCGATTATCCGATGTTGTTGTGCTGCGCCTCTTATCTGCCAGCCAGCGGCTCATCGCCATACATCTGACGAATCTGCTTTTCGTACTCTGCAAATGGCGGCAGACCCATCGCCGCACGGCGCTCATCAAGCCGCTCAGTATCTTTGACTGGATAGAGACGAAGGGTTTTACCCCGCCCCTGAAACTGCCGAGCCATATATCTGTGGCCGACCACGTAGCAAACACACCCGATCCTCGAGGAAGGCAATATCGCGCAGCGCGACCTCGCCACGTGGCGCTGCCTTCATCAGCTCAAGGCAGTGCTCCATAAAGTCGATATCTGGTGAATGCTGCAACAGCAACCATGCTGCGGCTGAGGCCTCCTTACCCACCATACGTAGTGTTGGCCAACCAATTGCCGCCACAATCGTACGCAAAAATTCAGTTGAGTCAGCATCAAGCGATACATCCCACGCCCCGCCACCGACTAAGTACTGCTGGCGCATCGCTTGATCGCGCTGAGCATAGCGGAGAATGGCAGTGCGATATGATTGTGTATCAGGTTGTGACTGTTTTGATCTCATAGTGGGATATACTCTATCTTGGTATTATACACATATATTACTCTCACTATCCTATCATGCCTCAAGGGTCATAGCGCGGATACTGTTTAAGCCTCACCTTCTCATCACTTCATCCGATTGAGTGTGAGGATTGGTGAGATTGAGAGACTCAGACATGAGGCACTGGACTACAAGGATTCACCTCATCCCAAGAGCGGCCGCAAATACTTCCCCGTAAACGATGCTGGGTTATGCGCGACTTCCTCAGGTGTACCACTGGCGATGACGGTACCGCCGCCCTGCCCGCCTTCGGGGCCCATGTCGATGATATGGTCAGCGCATTTGATAACCTCAAGATTATGCTCAATGATAACCATACTGTTGCCGCCCGCTACGAGGCGTTGGAGAATCTCGAGTAGCTTCTTGACGTCGGCGGTGTGCAGGCCAGTGGTGGGCTCGTCGAGAATATAGAGCGTCTTGCCAGTCGTGCGCCGACTCAGCTCGGTAGCAAGTTTGATACGCTGCGCCTCGCCACCACTAAAGGTCGTGGCGGGCTGGCCGAGCTTAATATAGCCAAGGCCCACTTCGTTGATCGTCGTCAACTTGCGAGCAATTGCAGGAATGTTAGCGAAGAACTCACAGGCTTGCTCGACCGTCATATCCAGGACATCGCTGATCGTCTTACCTTTGTAGGTGATCTCAAGCGCCTCACGATTATAGCGCTTGCCATGGCACTCGGGGCATTGAATATAGACATCGGGCAAGAAGTGCATCTCTATCTTAATAACGCCATCGCCCTGGCAGTGCTCGCAGCGCCCGCCTTTAACGTTGAAACTAAAGCGCCCTGGCTTGTAGCCGCGAATATTCGCCTCGGGTGTGCCCGCAAAAAGCTCGCGAATCTGCGTAAAGACACCGGTATAGGTGGCAGGGTTGGAGCGCGGAGTGCGACCAATTGCCGACTGGTCTATGACAATTGCTTTATCGAGCTGCTCGACCCCATCGATTGCATCATGTGCACCTGGCACTGCTTGGGCACGGTGCAAGCGAGCAGTGAGCTCGCTCGCGAGAATGCTATTGACGAGCGTCGACTTGCCACTGCCACTCACCCCCGTCACCAGCGTAAGGACGCCAAGCGGGATAGTGACGTCGATATTCTTGAGATTATTCTCGCGTGCCCCGCGGATTATTAGTGCACGGCCCTGCTCAATCGGACGACGCTGAGCTGGCACTGGGATCTTCTCCGCACCAGACAGATATCGACCAGTGATGCTTTGTGGCATGCGTGCTACCTCTGCTGGCGTGCCGTATGCCACGATCTCCCCACCGTGCACGCCAGCACCCGGCCCAACATCCACCAGATAGTCAGCCGCCGCAATCGTATCTTCGTCGTGCTCTACCACAAGCACAGTATTACCTAGGTCGCGTAGATTCTTGAGCGTCTGGATAAGGCGATCGTTGTCACGCTGATGGAGGCCAATCGATGGCTCATCCAACACATATAACACCCCCTGCAGGCCACTACCAATCTGCGTCGCGAGACGGATACGCTGCGCCTCACCACCACTGAGCGTGTTGGCTGCTCGCCCTAGCTCGAGGTAGCTGAGTCCGACATTGTTCATAAAGCCCAGCCGCGCCATGATCTCTTTGACAACAAGCTTAACGATGTGCTGTTGTTCTGTACTAAATTCCAGCTGGCCTATCATATCCAACGCATTGGCAACGTCCAGATTGCAAATATCCATAATGGAGAGGCCATTGACTGTCACTGCGAGCACTACTGGTTTGAGCCGCGCACCCTTGCAGGCCGTACACTTCCGCTCCCGCATGAAGCGCTCGATATCTTTGCGCATAAACTCACTATCGGTCTCGCGATGACGACGCTCGAGGTTAGGGATGACCCCCTCGTACGTTGAGTCGTAATAGCGATTACCGCTGAGGTGAATGCGATACTTTTGCTCACCTGTGCCATACAGCACCTTCTGCACAGCATCATCACTTAGCTCCTTGACGGGCACGTGCAGACTAAAGCCGTGTTCTTCAGCTACCGCGGCGAGACGCTTCATGTACCACGCTTCGGCATTAAAGCGGTTGAAGGGGCGGATTGCTCCCTCGGCAATCGTCAGATTGGGGTTAAGGATGAGCTCTGGGTCAACCTCCAGGCGTGTGCCGAGGCCCGTGCAAACCGGACACGCCCCCTGCGGCGCGTTGAAACTAAAGAGCCGCGGCTCAAGCTCGGGGATATCCTCACCCGGGTGATCCATACAGGCATAGCGCTGGCTATAGGTGGTGATCTCGCCACTCGTGGCATCCAGCACCTGCACAACCCCACTGGCGAGCTCCAGCGCTTGCTCAACCGACTGCGAGATGCGGCTCACCATCGTCGATGCCATCACAACGCGATCAACCACCAGCTCAATGTCATGTTTGTAGCTCTTCTGCAGCTCCGGGAATTCATCAAGCGCATACACCACGCCATCCACCCGAGCCCGCGCAAAGCCACTGCGCATGTACTGCTCGGGGATGTGGGCAAACTCCCCTTTCTTTTGGCTCACGATCGGTGCCAATAACATAAGCTTGCTCCCCTCAGGAAGCTTCATAATTTCGTCGATAATAGACTGAGCTGTCCGGCGCTGGACAGGCTTGCCACAGCGCGTACCATCGGGCATAAGAGCTGGGCAATGCGGCACCCCCACCCGAGCAAAGAGCAGGCGCAAATAATCGTAGATCTCCGTCACTGTAGCGACAGTGGAGCGCGGGTTGCGGCTCGTCGACTTTTGGTCGATGCTAATACTGGGGCTCAGGCCATCAATGGAGTCAACGTCGGGCTTATCCATAATACCAAGGAACTGCCGCGCGTAGCTGCTTAAACTCTCCACGTAGCGGCGCTGTCCCTCAGCGTAGATCGTGTCAAAGACGAGGCTCGATTTACCACTACCACTCAGGCCCGTCACCACCACAAACTGATCGCGTGGAATGGTCACGCTGACATCTTTGAGGTTATTCTGGCGCGCCCCAACAATCCGTATTTGCTCCGACATATCGTCTTATTGTAGCATGTATACTGGTGAGATACTAGGTTCGTACTAAGAGGCTAGCTGAGCCTCCCCGCATCTTTTAGGGTGCTACACTCGCGATGTAAGCCGCTCCTTCTTTGGTTGGCTTGCCGCAACATAGGAGACGAGGCCACACCAATACAATGGCATAATACTATAGATAATCCATGCCTCAGATGCTTTACCAAAGAGCTGCAGCGCAAGGGCCGACTCCGAGGCAGCAAGTATTGTCCCATTGCAACTGCCCACGCTCCACCGCAGCCGATAGTCTGTCAGAGCTGCCGCTGCCCCACTCGTCATCAGCACCATAAGTACAGCAGCATACACTTTTATTGCTCCAGCAAGGAGCGGGCTTTCTACACGCGGCAACACGTTGTGCAGTGTCGAATATACCATTATTGCATTGCCCATGAAGGTAGCTAGCAGCAATCCCCAATTTATGCGCCTAGCAGCTCCTTTCGCAAGGGCAAAGATGAGACGCCACAAATTTATAACACAGAGCACCAGATACGCTAGCAAAGACACCCCCAGCCCAACAATGAGATGCGAGAAGGGCAAGAACGCCACCAGCGAGTCGGCCACAGCAAACAGCACAAATGCTACGAGAAGAAGCCACGTTGTTGGCTGCCGCCGATCGCTATAGCGCCAAACTGCAAGAAAAATCATCATCGTTGTGAGTGGGCTCATTGCTTTTTGCAACCACCACCACTGGTCTGCTGGGGCAAACTGCAGCAGCTGCCACACCACCGCGCAGAGAAACGCTGGCCAGAGAGCCCTCAAGAGTTTCGTTAGTTTCATCGTTAAATTCATAGAAAATATAGTAGCCCATCCTACGCACAGATTGCAAGGCAACCAGTGTATTATCCATAGCCAGATGTTTCTCACTCAAATTTACCGAGCGAAATACCGGGCAATAGCCTCTTCCGCCTCCGCCCAGGTGCGACACTCAATAGCGCGCGGATCGTCGATCGTAGCGCCTGGGTGCCATGGCCGTTCGCCAAATAAAATTGCCAAGCCAAGCGGCGCATCATCCCCCTCAAGGCCACGCTCGAGGTGATGCGGCGAGTCATCAATCGCAACCGTCATATTGTACTGCCGGTATATCTCTGTCTTGGAGTCGGTCGTTACCTTGATGCCATCCTCAGTTTCGACTGGCCGCCGCGTCAAAATAACCTGATCAAAGACATCAGGCAAGTACTTTTCGATACTCTGCTGTGTCACGTCTGCCAGGCCATAATGCCGGGCCGAGACTGCATAGAGTCGATACTTGGCCGCTAGTCTTCGCAACGCCTCAATCGTTTCTCTGTCTGGGACTTGCATCTCCTCAAACCAATCAGGCTTCGCCATGCCTGGTGTCGTCCCCAGCTGCAATCCATTAAATCGCTCTTGCACTTCTTCTGGTGGTACGTCCCAGGTCGATTGTGGCATATTGGGCCGAAAGTTGGTACCGTAATGCTCATTATATGCTGCCACTAGCCCTTCAGCACAAGGAAAGACGACATCATCAAGGTCGACGGCAATAGCAGGTCTGTTGCTTTTTACGTATTCCATACATACTCCTTTTTATGTACCGGTTACAGCAGCTCTGGCCGCTCCTGCTGCACATAGTGCCGCAATGAGCTGATATAATGCACCGCCGCCGCAAAGGGATAGTCGGTTTGCGACGTAATGGGCTGCTGCATAAGCTCGTCTGGTGTGAGCCATTGGTAGCTACTGTGCTCCCAACTGAGGGTAATTTCTGGCGCATCGCCATCAACCAGTGCCGCATAGCACATATAGCTTAGCCGCCGACCATCAGGGTGCGGCAGTACATGCTCGAAGGCCACACTCAGCTGGCTCGGCACAAAGCCAAGGCCAGTCTCTTCTTCTATTTCCCGCCGCGCTGCTTCAAGCGGTGTCTCACCAGGCTCGACGATGCCACCAGGCAGGTCGGCACCATGCGGAAAGAGCGGGTGCGTATTACTGCGCTCAAGGACGAGAATTTTGCCAGTCGCATCAACAATAAGTGCTTTGGCTAAGAAATGGGGTTGGCTATTGTCCGGTTGGATTGCCCGAGTAAAATATATGTTTGTCATGGCGTCTATTATACACAAAAGAATGGAGACTGATTGCTGCTATATCCTTTTGGTCCTACTCAGGGAGGTTAGTCGCCGAAACATCAATGTCTTATATTACTCTTATGAGAGCACACTTGACACTAAGAAAGCAGTGCTGAGCAAATCACGTACACCTATCAAAACTCATGTCAATTAGCACTCTTGCACCGAGAGTGCTAATTTGTTACTATACCAATAGGCCGCGCGACTGATGCCCAGCGCGATCGGCTACTCGTTTTTAAGTAATTCACCGGGCGTTCTGTTGCCCGCACTATATAACTACAAGGAGGGATATATGCCACCAAACATGAACCAACAAGATAACAAAAAACCTCTCGAGCAATTTGGCACCGACCTCACCGCCCTGGCGCGTGAGGGCAAGCTCGACCCAGTGATCGGCCGGGATGAAGAAATCCGCCGCACTATGCAGATCCTCAGTCGACGCACCAAGAATAACCCGGTACTGATCGGCGAGCCGGGCGTTGGTAAAACCGCCATCGTCGAGGCGCTGGCGCAGCGCATCGTTAAGGGCAACGTACCAGCCTCGCTGCGGGATAAGCGGCTGATTAGCCTGGAGATCTCCAGCTTGCTAGCCGGCGCCAGCTTTCGTGGCCAATTTGAAGAGCGCCTCAAAGGCGTATTAAAAGAGGTAGAGGAAGCTGCTGGCGAGATCATCCTTTTCGTTGATGAAATCCACACCATGGTCGGCGCTGGCAAAGGCGAAGGCAGTATGGACGCCGGCAATATGCTCAAACCTGCCCTGGCCCGCGGCAAACTGCATATGATTGGTGCCACCACGCTGGCTGAGTACCGCCAGTATGTCGAGAAGGACGCGGCGCTGGAGCGGCGCTTTCAGCCAGTTTACGTCGGCGAGCCGAGTTTTGACGACACCATCGCTATCTTGCGCGGCCTCAAGGAAAAGTACGAGGTTCACCACGGTGTCAAGATTGCCGATGATGCGATTGTGGCGGCAGCGCGGCTGTCTACTCGCTACTTACCTGATCGCTTTTTACCAGATAAGGCGGTTGACCTGCTGGACGAAGCAACCAGCGCGCTCAAGATGCAGCTAGAGAGCGTGCCGATTAGTCTGGATCGGCTCAATAACCGCCGCTTGCAGCTGGAGATTGAAGAAGCCGCGCTCAAAAAAGACAAATCCGACCACGCCAAGGCCCGCAAAGCAGAAATCAAGCAGCAGATCGCTGACCTCCGGGCTCAGGCTAAGGCGATTGACAGCAAATGGCAGCACGAAAAGGACATCCTCCAGACTGTCAACACCGCTGCTGAAAAAATGGACAGTCTGCGCTCACAATTGGAAATCGCCGAACGCGATGCCGATCTGGCAACCGCCAGCCGTATCAAATACGGCGATATGCCAGAGCTAGAGAAAAAGCTGAGCACCGCCCGCCAGGAACTGGCGGCCATCCCACCAGCCGACCGCTTACTGCGCGAAGAAGTCACGCCTGATGACATCGCCAGTGTGGTGGCGCGCTGGACGGGCATCCCCGTCGAGCGGCTGATGGAAAGCGAATCAAGTAAATTAACCAAGCTTGAAGACTCAATCGGCCGCCAGGTGATTGGCCAAGACCGCGCCGTGGCCGCCGTGGCGAGCGCCATTCGCCGTTCACGCGCTGGGCTCAGTGATACCAATCGGCCAATTGGCTCCTTCCTCTTCCTTGGCCCAACTGGCGTCGGCAAAACAGAGGTGGCCCGCAGCCTGTGCCGCGAATTATTTGACGACGAGCACGCCATGATTCGCATCGATATGAGTGAATACATGGAGCGCCACGCCGTAGCCCGCCTGATTGGCTCGCCACCAGGCTACGTCGGCTACGACCAAGGTGGGCAACTCACCGAAGCAGTGCGCCGTCGCCCCTACAGCGTGGTACTGTTTGACGAAATCGAGAAGGCCCACCCCGACGTCTTCAACGTGCTCCTCCAGGTACTGGACGACGGCCGCCTGACTGATGGCCAAGGCCGGACGATCGACTTTAGTAACACCATTATTATCATGACGAGCAACGTTGGCTCACAGATGATTATGGACTTTACTGGCGATGACCTGTCTGTGCTGGACAATAAAATGCTTGAGGTGCTGCGCCAGCACTTCCGCCCAGAATTCCTCAACCGCATTGATGACATCGTGATCTTCGACCGTATTCACGAGCAGGCCATGCGAGCCATCGTCGACGTGCAGCTGGAGCGCGTTGCCCGCCAAGTCAAAGACAGCCGCGATATCACGCTGGCGTTTGACGAGAGCGTCCGCGACATGTTGGCCCGGGATGGCTATGACCCGAGCTTCGGTGCCCGGCCGCTGAAGCGCTTAGTGCAAAAGCGTATTCTTGACCCGCTGGCGCTGGAGCTGATCGATGGGCGCATCCACGAAGGTATGGCGGTGGTAGCGAAGGCAGCTGACGGGCGAGTCACCTTTAGCCCGCAGGCGTCCGAGTAGCTTTTACTCCCCAAGCATGTTATACTAATACGACAATACTATTGATAAGGAGACAATCAACTATGACTATACTTGTATGGCTTATCATCGGTGGTCTTGCCGGCTGGCTGGCATCCAAGGTGGTAAATAAAGGTGAAGACTCAGGCGCACTGACCAACATCATCGTTGGTATCATCGGCGCAATGCTCGGTGGCTGGCTGGTAAGCCTGATGGGCGGCAGTGCCGATGTGCTGACCGGCTTTAATTTCGCTAGCCTGCTGACCGCCTTCTTTGGTGCAGTTGTGCTGCTGGTTATCCTCAAGCTTATCAAAAAATAAGCTCAGGCCAAGCCAACTTCAACACAAAACACCCCAGGGGATGGCTGGGGTGTTTATTTATCACCATCACCTCGCCGAGCCCTCGCACACGTTCGAGATTCAAGGGATTTGCCCACGCTGCCAGCGCCTTCGACAGGCTAGCTGATATCTACGCTCTCGTAATTAAGCGTCTTAAAATTTATCGTTATATAACGCTTCTTCTATTGAATCCACAAAGAGCTACCCACCAATTTTCGTGGCTCTCTTCCCCGCCGCTTTCTCCTCAAGAATATTACAAAAGTCGGCATTCACTGACGAGTGACTGCTCAGGTTCAAAGCTGATCAGACAACCAGCTTCTTACTCTTGCTCAAATGAAATAGTAGAGAATCAATAGAGAAGTGAAGATTTTTGATGCTCAAGGCTTTTCTACTCACCCACTGGCATCACTGCCTCAAGCCACAACTGCAGCTCCTGCATGATAAATTCATCTGCTGTGCCTGCCTTAGCCAGGCGCTGCAACGACGCCATAAAGCTCGGCAGCTGGGCCTGCAGGTGGGTGCTCCGCCATTGCTTCCACTGAGCTTGCTCGTCGTCGCTCAAGCTCTGTGGGAAGCTACGCGCTTTGTAGTGGAGTAGCAGCTCGGGCAGGCGCTCATCACGAAAGGCTGGGTGGAAGTCTGCCAGCGCCTTGGCATCGGCGCTGCGCACTGCAGCAATGTGTGTCTTGTCTGCGTCCGAGACGAAGCTGTCGTAGAGCTGCCCTTCGGGGTCGGTTGATTTTTTGTACTCACGCTTTTTTTCGTAGAGTGTGCGGAGCTTCTCAGCAAAGTCGGGATGGTGAAGCAGGATATCGCGGTGGCGCGCCACAGTAGCCGCCTCGAGATGGATCTTACTCCAGCCATCACCCTGCTCTAGCACACCAAGTGGTGCAACGGCTGGGCAGCGATTGTATTGCAATGGTTTGACCGGTAGCGCCACAAAGCCATTGGCTTGGCGCTCCTCCCAGGTAGCAAAGATTTTCTTGGCAAGCTCCTGCTGGCTTAGGTTCACAAACGGCGTTGGGTCGTAGCGCAGGTCGTAGACCAAAACATTACTATTGGGGGCTGGCGCTAGCGGAAAGGCGACGGTCGTCTTGGCATGCTGCTTATCGTAGCGGCCACTGGTATAGACGAAGGGCTGCTTGGTCTCGAGATTGACCAGCCGCTGCACCGCCCTCTTGTCGCGCATGGTAAGGAGGTAGTCAAAGAGTTGAGGCTGAGCGCGCTGCACTAGCTTCGTTACTTCTATCAGCGCTGCTACATCAGCGAAGGCGTCGTGTGCATTGTTGTGTGCAATGCCATTAGCTTTAGTAATGAGTTCCAGACGGTTGGTAGGCTGACCATTCGCATCCATCGGCCACTCAATGCCATCTGGCCGTAGCGCCCGCGTCAGCCGCACCACATCGAGCATATCCCAGCGGCTCCGCTCATCCTTCCAGCTCCACTCGTATGGATCATAAAAGTTCCGCCACAGCAGATGGCGGATAAACTCATCATCAAAGCGCACATTGTTGAATCCCACAGCGATCGTCCCTGGTGTGAAGATCTCCTCGCTCACCATCCGCGCACACTCTGCCTCGCTATAGCCCTCCTCTAGCGTCTTCTGCGGCGTGATGCCAGTCACCATCAGGGCATCAGGGCTTGGCAAGGTATCGTCGCTGAGCGTCACGAGAAAGTTATATGGCTCGCCAATCGGCTGCAAGTCCATATCTGTCCGCTGCCCGGCAAACTGCATAATCCGATCCGTCTGCGCTCGGAAGCCACTCGTCTCAAGGTCGTAGAAAAAGAATGTTTGTGCCATAGGTATAGTATAGCAAATTACACTTATTGTGCGCGATTATGGTCTTGTATAGTCCATCTTCGCACTATTGCTCTATTTATTACCATATTTTGCCACTATGTGCTACAGTAAAGGCATGAGAAACAACAACAACCACCCTCCCCAAGGCAGTAGTGATCCACGCGACTTACCGCATAATGAGCCGTCGCATGAGGGCCAACTGCCCGAACAACTCATTACAAGTATCACTGAGCTGGTCGATCGCGCACCGGTTATCAAAGAGTACGCCGATAAAGTACGGAAGACAAAACCAGACATGGTCGGTAGTCCAGTGATTAAAGTAAGAGAGATAAACGCACGCGGCGAAGACCCACAAGATCTTGATGATATGGTGGCATATATCGATTATTATGATGCCCTTTTTGAGGATGATATTGGTAGCATCGAATCATTACTCAGCGCAAAGAGTAAAGACCTCTATGAAGAATTTGATGCACTGCTGCAGACTGTACGCGACCAGCTTGATGTCCTTGTACGAGAAACAGAAGATAAAGATAAAGATAATGTATCGTCGACTGATGATGAGACAATTCATACAAACCAAGCGACTGATCTAGACACAGAGTCTACTGAAACGGAAAAATCAGATGATAGCAACAATACTGCATTTGCTACATTTCTTACTGATGCACAGAAGTGCTGTAGCGATGCCGATATCAATTTCAAGGAGCTCGGTGCTCACGGAACTGACCATGATGGTACCGATACACTTGGCTACCATACTGACACGCTCCGCACCCTGTTCGATGAATTGAAGGAAAAAGCCAACCAATGGCGTTACCATGAGAAAAATGAGGAAGACCCAAACCACGAAGAATACGAGGAAGCATTTGCCCAGCAGCTGCAACGTGGAATGCAGGAGATGCTCAGCAGTATGTTAGTGTCTCTCAACAAGATTGCCGACATAGCCGATATAATGCATGCTAAAGCAGAAGGTGCAGAGCAATCGATCAATAGCCTAGGTACTGCGCTCGAGGTATTCCACTATACCCACAATAGCGGAGCAATAGCCAACGATGATGATGCAGTATAGAAGCTGCCGCTTTATAGCAAAAATACCACCTCGCACAGAGGTGGTATATAATATGATCCTAGGCTTGATTAATATATTTTATTGCTCCACCAGCGGAAACGGCTGACTATCGCCAATCTGCACGATGCTGTCGCCCTCCGCTCCTTGACGGATGAGCTCGTGTGTAACACCGAGGCGCTTCATGATATCACGCAGGCGATTAACTGCCTCAAACTGGGCGAAGTTCGTGCGACGAGCGAATTTCTCGAGCTTTTGGCCAGACACAGCAAAGACGCGGGGCATCTCTCCATCCTCTCGCGGGCTCGTCAGGCCGGTCTCTATTGCCGCCTCAGCACATTGCTGCGCTGCATAGCCCTGCAGTTGCTGCACCGCCCAGGCATCGGCCTCAGCTTGGCTACCGAGCGTAATGGTTGCAAGCTCCTCGCCATCAGCAAAATCATCGTCATCCTCAGCTGCTGCTTCAGCCACCCGCGTTGCTATTACTATTTGGCGCAAAGCTCGCAGTACATCAACGACCCCCTGATGGGCAACCGAGGAAATCGCAAAAATCGGCGTTGCTTCGCCAACCACCTGACGCAAGCTATCTATCTGCATCTGGATAATATCGTCATCGAGCCCATCACACTTCGTCAGTACCACGACCTCTGGCCGCTGAGCGAGCTCTGTGCTGTATTGCTGCAGCTCGTGGCGAATTGCTTGATAGCGCTCGGCTACATCATTGCTATACACATCAACGAGATGGAGGAGCACAGCCGTCCGCTCGACGTGCCGCAAGAAGGCATCGCCCAGGCCTTTACCTTCGCTTGCCCCCTCAATCAGGCCAGGAATGTCGGCAATTAGGACCGAACCATCATCAATATCGGCTACACCAAGGTTAGGCGTGAGTGTGGTAAATTCATAATTCGCAATCTCCGGGCGAGCATTACTCACCACGCTCAGGAAGGTTGATTTACCAGCATTAGGAAAACCCACCAAACCAACATCAGCTAGTAACTTCAGTTCCAGTTCCGCCTCAAAACTCTCCCCTGCCTCGCCCAGCTCGGCCATGCGCGGCGTTTGGCGCACACTAGATTTAAAATGCGCATTGCCAAAGCCACCATCGCCACCCTTGGCAATGACGGCCTCTTGCCCTGCCTCAGCAAGGTCGGCGATTACTACATCACCTCGCTTCACTAATGTCCCTACCGGCACTTTGACGACGAGTGGCTTGCCAGACCGACCCGCCATTTTTTTCTTACCACCCGCAACGCCGGGCTCTGCCTTGAGCTCTGGCTTATAGCGAAACTTGAGCAAGGTATTGAGCTGCTCTGTTGCAACAAAAACAACATCGCCACCGCGGCCTCCATCACCACCATCAGGCCCACCTTTATCCACATATATTTCGTGCCGAAAGCTCACCGCGCCGTCGCCACCACGGCCTGCTACTACTGTTACCTTTGCTGTATCTACAAACATATACTATTAAGTATATCAAAAACACCTCTGCAGCAACAGAGGTGTTTGATAGGCTTATTGCGTGGTATTAGTAGATGTACTGGTAGCGACCACCGACTGCTTCGTTCCATGGGATGTTACCAAAGCCAACGCGGTTGAATCCACCACCCCAGCGGAAGCCGTTCATCTCGCTAACGGTGACCGAAACACCAGGGTTAACACTCTCGACGATGGCAACGTGGCCATACCCACCGCCATTTTGCATTACTGCACCAACGGCTGGCGTTGTGCCGACACCGTAGCCAGATGCGCGGGCGAAGCTAGCCCAGGTAGCGGCATTACCCCACTGGCGGCCAATTGGCCGGCCGAGCTCAAGACGGCGCTCGTAGGCATAGAAGGTACAGTTGCCCCAGGCGTAGCCACCACCGTCACCACCACCCGTCCAGGCGTGGGCTGTGCCGGCAGCACCGCCGTAGGCACCAGTGCCGTTGTAGCTATTTGTGCCAGTTGTTGCGCTGGCTGCACGAGCAGCAGCACCCGAGCGTGGCGCTACGTAGCCTGGCTGCTCCTCTGTTGGCAATGAGCCATCAGGGATGATAAGCTGCGAACCCTTAGCGGGGGTAGAAGTCAGCTCAAGGTCGTTGTAGAGAGTGAGCTGGTTCTTATCTGCTTTGTATTTAGCAGCAATGCTATCAAGTGTATCACCATCCTTAACGGTGTAGAGGATACCATTGACTGGCAAAATGGTCAGCTCTTTGCCCGGCTCAAGCGCATCACTAGTAAGCTTGTTAACCCATTTGATAGTCTGTGCGCTAATTTTGAACTTATCAGCAAGGCTTGGCACACTATCACCTGCAACTGTCGTGTATTTCTTGATAGTGCGGTTGTCAGCTGTTGGCTGAACAATCTGCGGCTTGTTAATTGTCGTGGCACTCGTTTGGGTAAACGAGTTCTCTGCAGCAATTGACTGCGAGAGGTTAGCGACGTTGTTGGTGACAGGCAGATTTGTACTCTCAGCAATTGATGTAGCAACATTGGTTGCAACGAGCTGGTCTACCCCATCTGCTGATGGTGTCGCTGCCGTCTGGCGCGTTGCGCTGACGGGTGCAGCACTAGCTAGAGCGGTGTTCTCTGCCAAAATTGGCTGATAGCTCATGGCGACAAGTGAAAGTACTAGGACAAAAACCCCCACATAGGCCGATGTCCGTACCGGCGATAATGACTTATACAGTGGTCGCGGGCGCCGACTCCGCACGGTAATAGGCGAAAGTTCGAGTTGTGAAGCCTGCTCGGCTGCTTGTTGTTGACGAATGATCGTTCTCCTGCGCATCTATTACTAGCGCGCTACTACCTCACTCTGTCTTTCTTCTCTTATTCAAGAGAACGGAGCACACATGTCGACCGATTTTATTATGATATTAAAAAAATTGATTTCGGTGCTCGTACGACATTTAAAGGCAGGCCATTGGTAGAGCAATTTCCCTCTCTTGCATTCCCCGTATTATCACTCCCCGACTGGCTACCATCCATTCTACTACGCGGTTGTAGTTTAGTCAATGGTTTACAACAGTGGTGGGAGATGATATTTTGTGAAAATTGCAACAGTTTTGGCCTAGCGACGTTTATGTGTGGCATATTACTGACAGAGCACGAAACGTAGCTCAATATTGCTAAGGAATACGCGAGAACAGATGCAGCCTACAGCTGGGATCTATAGCTCAGAACAGAGCTTCTTACAGTGCTGCTTGATGTTAGCCTGATGCTCGGCATCAGTGTTGGCAAAATAGACATTACCATCATCGCCAGCAAGGAAAAACTCGTAGTTGCCCGGGGCTGGATCAGCCACAGCTTTGAGCGCGCCGAGGCCAGGTGTGGCAATCGGCCCAGGTGGCAAGCCTGGCTTGATGCGTGTATTGTACGGCGAGTCGAGATTGACATTGGGGCTCACACCAGCAATGTCTGCCCCATAGATGAAGGTTACATCCGAGCCAAGCACTTTGTTCTCACGCAAACGCTTGTAAAAGACCTGGGCAATCTGTCGCTGGATCTGGTAGCAGTCCTGGCTCGCACCACCACACCCCATCTCGCGCTGGATGATAGAGGCGAGGGTGATAGCTTGGTAGAGATTGAGCTTTTGGGCTGCAAATTTGTCAACCAAGCCATTATTTTGAATCTGCTCGTACATATGCGCGAAGGCTGCCTTGAGAGCTGCTTCTGGACCTTGATTGGCCGGCACAGAGTACGTATCACCAAAGATATAGCCCTCGAGCGAGGTGCCAGCTGGCTTATTGGCAAAGAGTGGACTATCGTATGTCTTAGCGAGTGCAGCTTTGATCGATTCCTCACTGTAGCCAGCTCGCTTGAGTGCCGTGGTGGCATCTTGGCCTTGCGGCTTATAGCGCGAATCGACAACAGTACCACCTGGCAAGAATGTAACAACGCGATTATCATGACACCCCTGCGAAAGCTTGGTCACGATCTCAGGCAACGACTGCGCAGGGCTAAATTGACATACGCCAGTATGGAGTTGATTGCGCGAGCCCGACAGGCGGGTGTAGATATCAAAGGCGCGAACATCACGAATCAGCCCCTGCTCTTTCAGTGTAGCAGCAACAGTCTTGAACGTGTCGCCCTCACCAATCGTTATCGTCTTGGTCGTGGTGTCAGTCCGGTCGACCGGCTGTAGGTTTTGATGATACCACCAGTATGCTACTGCAAGGATGAGCAACATTAGCAATCCAATACCACTGAGCCACCACAGCCATCGGTGACGCCCATGACGTGGCCGCTCAGTATCGTAGCGTGGGGATTTTTTTTGAGAGCCAATCGTCCGACCTTTTGGTGCATCATCTGCAAAAAGTGGCGAAACACCGTCATTGCCAAGTAGACTCCCTCGCTGCGGCTCTGGTGCGGACTGTGGCGGCTGGTCATCATCAAAGCCGTAGAAGCTATCATCATCAAGCCCAGAAGGCAGCGTATCGTCAGCAAAATCGTCCACTGGAATGGTGGTTGGTTGCGGTTGAGATTGCGGCGCTGGCTGCTGGACTGGCACTGCGTACGTGTCGCGAGATGGTGCTGGCGCGCGATAGGACTGTGGCTGTGGTGTAGGCTGTGGCTGTGATTGCGGCCTGCTCACCCGCGTATAGGAGTCGTATGTCTGCGGCGGCGTGGGAGACGGTGTAGGTTGTGGCTGGAGAGGCTGTGGTTGTTGCCCCACCATTGGGCGATGTGGCTCTGAGCGGCGCATATACGGTGACGCAGCTCGCCCCGAAGCCCCCACTGCAGCTGAGCGCCCCGACCGCGGCGTGATGCGTTCTGCTGGTGGTGGCGACAGTGGCGGGTTTGAGCTTCCCACCTGGAAGCCTCGGCCTGGCTGGCGGCGAAAATCAGTCATAGTGCGTCTCCAAATAGTCTTGCAAAATAATACTGGCAGCGACAGCATCGATAGCACCCTTGCTATACGGCTTGCCTTGAGCACGAAGATACTCCTCAGCCTGTACGCTGGTGAGCGACTCATCTTGAAATGCCAAGCGCGGCGCGATATCCGTCAATTGGGTCGCAAACCGCTCGACATAAGCAGTCTGAGCGGTGGGCTCGCCCGATTGATTGCGCGGGTAGCCAACGACGACCACCCCAACGCGCTCACTCGTAATTAGCTGAGTAATCTGCTCAAGTTCACTACCATCCACTTCAATCGTATCATATGCGACGGCAATTCGCACGGATGGATCGGCAATTGCAACGCCAATCCGCCGCTCACCGACATCAAGCGCTAAGTATGTTCGTTTATTGTTCATTGAGGTCAAATACCACCTTTATCCGATTTGTGTCATCTGGCGCTGATTGCACCCAGAATGGCGAGAACGATACATCGGCCGAGCTCACTCCCTCAATCTTCTCGACATGCGAGCGAATCTCAGCATAGCGCTTGCCCTTAGCATAGTCTTTGAGCTCTCGTTCGTCTACCTTAGGGCCAATCTTGCCATTGGTCGTGATAGTCGCATTGTAGGCATTACCATTGGCCGAAACATTCGTCACCGAGAGCTTATTGACGCCGTTGCTGTGAACCTGCTGGTTGGCTTTGCCATCGATCTGCTGCTTAAAATACGCGTCGAGGAAGATACCCGCCTCGCGCTTCTCTATCGCCGAGAGGGAGTACTCCACCGCACCAGTCAGCTGGGCTTTGCCATCAGTCGCTTCGCCGCCCACCTTGACGTTCGGTTGGATGTCACTGTCGTTTTGCTTGAAGGTATCATTCAGAATGATATAGCTGTCGCCATTAAACTGTGAGGCAAGCTCGCGCTTAGCACCATTGCTATCGAGTGAGCTATGGAGTCTATTCCTCGCCTGCTCAATGTCACTACGCTGCACTGTGGTAATCGTCTTGTCTGTACCACCAGAAGTGTCATGCGTGAAGGAAACAGAGAAGCCAGAAGGCCCCTTGGCCGAGCCCGATGCACCATTGTACTTCGTACCACTCTCTACCGCGGTGACCTCTGTTGTGCGCCCCCGCATCAGGTCGCCACCCGACGCGTTAGAGTCGAATACCACCGACGATGTCGTCTTGTACTGCATACCATTTTCGGACGTGATAGTCGTCCCAGCGTCGATCGTCGCTCCATTGCGTAAAACATCAAACGAAGCAGGCGTAAAGCGCACCGTCCCCGTTGCCTTTGCACCAACATCTTCTTTGCCAGTGGCAGTGAAGTCGACCGAGATGGTTTTGCGCGTTGTCTTGGTCGTCGTCTTGATTGTCCCTTCTTGCAGGTTTGAGCCAAGCGAATCACCAATCGTAACGCGGGTGCTGAGCGGCAAATCAGAGGTACGCGCCTTGATAGTGATGGTCGCATGTGGTGCGAAGAAAATCGCCCACACCAAGAAGACAATTAGCACAACGAGTGCCGCACCGCCGATCAAGAGCTTCTTACGCATCTTGTTGAAGTCTGGTACCTTCACCTTTTTCTTGAGATCTGAGGCAGCCGAAGCATCTGCCGCTTTGTCATCATCTGATGCAGTACGAGCAGCTGGGCGTGTAGTAGGACGAGCCGGTACAGGAGCATCAGGTGTTACCGGCTCAGGGTCGTCTGGTTCGAGCTCACTACCATCAATGACATCTTCGTCATCGACCTCGAGCGCTGGGATCTCAGCCATCTCTGGCCGGCTTTGCAATGTCCGCGCCGTGGGGATACTTGCCGAAGCCGCCAAAGTCGAGAGTGCTTGGTTGCCAGTGATAATGACGAGCCGTTTACCTGCTTGCTCGGCAGCGCGCTGGACAAGCTTGAGGTTGACAGCACTCTGCATAGCGCCAATCCGCTTGGGTGGCACAAGTGCGACGATTTTTTGTGAGGAGTCCTTCACCTTGCCAATGATGGCGGTAATGTCGTCCTCGGTATCGATATAAATGACATCTTTTTGCATTTAGATCCTCAACATTTTATTCAATTTATTGCGTAGTGTTTCTGTTTCGCTTGCGCCAATCATCGTATCGTAGCCCACACGCAGGAGGCCCATCGCGGTGATAAATGAGTGATCGCTGACCTTGTTCGTTAGGTCAACCACGCCCGAGACATCACTGGGCTTGATATGCTGCACCACTGGCCGACGCGTAAAGGGGAGGTCGGTATACCAATCGCGCGTCTCGAGGGCCTTCACCAGTGGCTTGAGGCTCGCCCCACCACCACAGAGTAAGATACGATTGGGTAAGTGATCAACCGAGCTAAATTCGCTGAGAGCAAGGTCAACCCCTGCTAGCCAGACATCGAGAGTTTTATCAATTGCGGTATCAAAATGCTGCTTAAGTTCTTGTTTCATCTGCTCGTGATTGGTTGCAACCTTGAGCTTCTCGGCCTCGCTGTAGCTAATGGCACACTCGTTGGCGATCGTATTGGTAAAACTGCGCCCACCAATGCCAAACATCCGCGTCCCTTCTACGCCGCCATCATTTACCACCGCAATGTCTGTCGTGCCGCCACCAACGTCGGCAAGAATAGCCGTAAATGAGCTATTCGCATCTGTACCCAGTACGCTCCGGCTCACCGCAAAGGGCTCAGCCGCTACCGCCACGAGGTCGAGCGCCAGCTCATCGGCCACGCGCTCGAGCGCGCCAATGTGCACCATAGGAGCAAACGCTGTGTAGATCTGCACCGCGACATCTTTGCCCTGGAAGCTAATCGGGTTGCTCACCTTGTAGCCATCAATGTGGATACTGACGAGTGCAGAGTTGACGAGCTTTACCTCCACATCTTGGTTGCCTGTCTCGAGAGCGATCTGTCGCTGTGCCTTGATAGCAGCTCGGTCTTGCACCTTCTCGATGATGAATTCCATCTCGGTCTCATCTAGTGGGCGGTCGGGCTGTGGCCGGCGGTAGCGGATGGTGTTCGTCACACCCTTCACAAGCTCACCAGCAATGCCAATCACTGCACGGCGCGCCTGTATGCCAGCCTCAGACTCGGCTTGGGCCAGAGCATCTTCGCAGTTGCGCACCACTGCGGCAATATCGGCAATCGCACCCGAGTGCATATCTGAAAATTCTTGATGAGCACGTCCAACACCAAGAATCTCAATATCGTCGCCGCTAACGCGAGCTA
>CALBWN010000038.1 GCA_937974295.1 uncultured Candidatus Saccharibacteria bacterium | reverse complement strand
TTTGGCTGCGGCATTGACCGCCTCGTAATGATGAAATACGGCATCGAAGACGTGCGGCATTTCGAAAGTGGCAAGCTAGACTTTTTGCGGCAGTTTTAGCTCTAGCCTGTTCGTTTTATAACCAAGGTTCACCTTATGTATCATGATAATGAACTTTTTACCATCGCCCAGGCACTCCTTGACCAGCGACACACACCACCGGTTCACACTGTGGCAGCAGCTTTGCGTTGCCAATCTGGCGAGGTGATCTCTGCAGTCAACATCGATCATTTTCTTGGCTTCGTCTGTGCCGAGACAGCTGCACTGGCAATCGCTATTAATCGAGGTATTTACGATTTTGATTCAGTCGTTGCTGTACGCAAAAATGATGACACGGGTAAGATCGAAATTGTCGACATGTGTGGCAAATGCCGCCAGATCTTTCACGATTATGCACCAGGTATTACTGTCTTAACTACAAACGGCCCGCAGGCAATAGAGTATATCCTCCCCCATGCTTTTACTCACCAACGTACAAAAATTCAACGAGCTATTAAGCAATAATATGCCCATCACCGAAGCCTGGACAAACAGCGAAGATTCGATCGATGGTTATTATATTGATATCCGTAAAAAATTGCATTCAAGAGACAAACCTTTCTCACAGAAAATACAAGGCATTTGCCCTGTATTTTCTATAGAGTACACTAATCTACCGATTAATCGTCAACGGCCAACTTAGCTCAACACTCTTCAGCTTTTTTAGGCTGTTGAGTGGCGTCAGATCCTTCACCTCTGTATTTTTGAGAGAAACAAAGGTGAGGTTCTTTGCATGTTGAATGCCCTCGAGGTTCTTTATCTTCTCCCACGACTCTGCGCCGTCACGTGCGCTGAGGTCGAGCGTGGTAAGCTTCTCGAGATCTGAGGCAAGCATAGGCTGCGCATCGCCGCGCCTTGTATGGGTCACTTGGGCGATGGCTTGGTTGAGCTTGTTGCGGAGGCGCCAATCGGGCACACTCACCGCCGCGTCCTGCGGCTTATCGGCAGCAGTTTTTTCTTGGTAGACCCGCACATAGTCGACCTGCATATCTTTCGCGACTTCGTAATCCTTGGGGTTAGCCTTCTTGTATGGCTCATTGAGGCCGCCAACCTGGTGATTTAAGCGGATAAAGAGTTTGTTGGCTGTCTTGGCAAACGGCCAGTTTGCATCATCTGGTGTCACGTGGTGTACCATGCGCCCATCATAGTAGAATTCGATCGTCCCATCCTTCTTGTTTAAGACGCCGTAGGTATGGAAGGTAGTTTGTGTATTGCCGACAATATTCCGATCGAGAACGTGCTGGTGCTGATGTGAACGCTCTTTACTCCCCTGGCGTGGCTGCGTATGGACATTGGCCTGCAGCCAGCCCGAATCATAGCCACGCGACTCGAAGGCATCGAGTTCACCACTGGCTGGCCAGTTGAATGTTGTGCTTGTGAGCCAAAATGACGCCCAGCTTGCTCGAGCACCACTGTTCTTGTTACCCTCTGGCAGCTTAATAGATGCCTCGTAATAGGTACCTGGTCCCCAGGCATGGGCGACACTTTTGTCTTTCCAATCGCTGAGGTAGTGAGAGTTTACCATCCCTGTCGAGAAGGCGGCATGACCAGCCTGGCATGGCCTGCCGTTTTTATCATACTGCGCGAGGAGATGGAGTTTGCCGCCATCCTGGCGCACCATATCTGTCCGGAAACGCCCCTCCATACCCGACGCAAGGTCAAAGCAACCCGTCGGTACAGCCCATTTGGTCGTATCGAGCTTATCACCATCAAACTCATCACCCCACACTTTTTTATAATGCGCCTGCACATCACGCGGCAGATGGTTCGTCGCCGATGATGGCTGCGCCATGGCAAAGCTCGTACCCATCACAGCGCATGCCATGGTAAGCCCAAGCGTCAAGCCAGCTTTTGCTTGTTTTGTTGCTCGTGTTGCCAACATATCCCCTCCTTATGTTCGTTAGCTGTTCTTATTTAATCACAGCTACTCTGCTTTGCCAAACACAAGACAATAACTTTATCCATATTTTTTGCAAGCAAGATAGTCTATTTTGATCATATACATCGATCTGCCAGAGGTCATTTTTTGCATAAAATAGCAATGCATGGTGCAATTATTATATTTCAAAATATGTTGTGGCTTTTGCTACGATTATCGCTACCTCTGTTTGACAAATTACACGTGAGGTATCTCCGTAGGGATTAATTTTACCGAGCATACCATGCTTGCGCCGGGCCAAGGCTCGTCAGATTGATCTAGCAGCTACTCATCCCCACGCTGAGGCCGTTCAAGCAACTGTGGCTCGCTCTGGCGTTCACCGCCAGCGATACGTACGACGTCTTTATCCATCTTGCCGAGCTCGCGATAGGTTGTGTTGTAGTGGCCAACCGTTGCGGCGAGGCTCTTACCCATTTTGCCTAGCAATTCATCAAACTTCTTGATATGCGTCGCAAGCTGGCCAACCCGTAGCTGAATATCCTTGGCTTGCTCTTCGATCTGGAGGCTACGCAGCCCCTGCAGCACCGTCTGCAAATAGGCCAAGAAGCTGGTTGGGCTCACGATAATCACCCGTCGATCGCGAAAGGCATACTCTATCAGATCGCGGCTCGAACCACCCTGCCCGACATTGTTGATAAGCAGATCATAATACAGCGACTCGCTGGGTATAAACATAAAGGCAAAGTCCATTGTGTCTTCATTTGGGCGAATATATTTGCTCGTTTCATCGATGCGCTGCTTGAGGTCGAGCTTAACGCGGCTCAGTAGCTGCTGGCGCTCGTCTTTGCTCGTGGCGTTGATCATCCGGTTGTAGTTCTCAAGGCTAAACTTGCTATCGATCGGCAGCACCCGCCCCTTGTCAAGAAAGATCACCGCATCGACCGCTTCGCCATCGGCAAAGCGATATTGCATCTGATACTGGGCTGGTGGCAGTACATTCTCGAGCACACTCTGCAGATAGTACTCACCAAAGACACCGCGCTGCTTGGGGTTTTGCAGGACGTTTTGCAGTGTCTTGAGCTCATCTGCGACATCGACGACGCGTCGATTAGTCTCATCCAGCTTCGTGAGGTGCTGCGTCACATCGGCTACTAGCTTGGCACTCTCGGAGAGCTGCTTCTGGACTGACGTTTGCATAGCAGCACCCGAGCGCTCGAGCTTATCCCCAACCGACTGCTGCATAGCGGCTATTGTGCGCGATAGCTCCGTCACGTCGCTCTTGAGAAGTGCCACTGGTTGCTGATCTTTCAGCTCATTAAGCTTCGCCAACAGCAGACTCAGCACTACACCACAGCCAACGAGGACAACAATAAGAATGATTCCAAGCACTAGAGAAAGTTCCATACCTCTAGTATAGCATTTCCTCGGGAGCAGCCACTCATGTTGTTTTATTGAGCGTGGTGTATCAGCTGATCTCGTGGATGTGTCTTTTTAGCGCACAAGGAAATATTGCTATTTTCGAGAATTTTGACACTTATACCGCACAAAAGAAGTGTGCATATGATGCTTGTACAATCTAAGCCGCTCTCGCCATGTTGTTCGGGTGATATGTAAAACCAGTGTCGTAATTTAAAATTCAGACAAGAGAGCTACGTGAAAGAAGTAGAAATGAAGCATAGAAAACAGAGGTTGCTCATTTAAGCACAGTAAACAACGCTGAGCAAGATAATGTGAGACTCAGAGCTATCTATAGTGTTGCAAGATACATCAATACAATGATTGCCACCATCGCACCAAGTGTGACTGCTAGGTTGCGCAGGCGCGAGATCCACGAAAACACGCCAATGCTCAGTGCTATCAAAATCGTAATAACTGGCACCACGACATACCATGACGATGCTGCCAACCACGTGAGCACTGGCCAGAGACCCACTGCCGTCGCAAGCATAACGAGAGCGGGACGATACACCCGGCGCTGCACCAAAAATATAAGCCCGACGATCACTGCCACAACCATTGCGCTCAAGACTGTATAGAATGTGGGTGTGCCACAGCTTGCTGGATTAGCAGTACCAAGGCCACAAACTGCACCAAACACCCCGAGGTTGGCAACGAGCAGTAACACTGCACTCGTCACCACGCCAGTAATGGCCGCACCTATCATAATTTGCCCCATATCTGGCCACGATAAGTTCACAAAATGCTCGGTGTCTTCGGATGTATCGAGCACACCACCCTGAGCAAAGGGGTTGTCGATTGCTCGGCTGTGGTCGAGCCCATCATCAAGCACCGTCTTGGTGATGGTCGCCGTCTTAGCAGTTTTTGCTTTTTTAGCTTGGCGCGCCGCTTCGGCCACCTCATCTGGGTCGGCGGTGCGTGCGTATATCTGTTCGTCCATATTATCTAGCTCCAATTCCTTACTGGGAGCTATTATATTATGTTTTTGCCGATTTTGCTAGTCTGCGCCAGAATTTTTTGTGATGTGGCACGTACCATACAGCGCCCAGCAGTGCAATGGCCACCCCACCAGCAACATCGAGCGGTGTATGTACCAGTGCTGCCACGCGGCCAAGGCACACCAACACCGTCATGACAAATAGCGCCACGGTGAGCAGCCGCTGGCGCGTCACATACCACACCGCTAAGGTAAGAAACATCGCAAAGAGTGCATGATCGGACGGAAAGCCGGGATTATTGAGATAGAGCGCACCTGGGTCGGTGCCGAGCTTTTCAAATGGCCGGAGCGTCTCGGGTTGCCAGAGCGCACCAATAACTTTCGCACACCAATAGGACGTCAGGCCAGCCATAAATACGCGTGTGTAACGTTGGTAGCGTTGGGCTTGAGGTGCACGAAAAAACAGTGCAAAAAGAGCTACAGCGACAATCGGGATCATAAGCCCATCAGCAACCAAGCGAACAATGGCATTCATACCCTTATTATACCACTGCTCGGGGGTTTTGTGTTATGGATTTAATCCACATCTAAGATCACTTTTGCATCTGTCGAGCAGGCTGCTGCTTTGCCTTTGGGGTATTGAGCAACTCCCCAACCGCATTGATGATCTGCTGGATGACTGTTGGCTTGGTCGATTGTTCCATCTTCGGGCGCGCTGGTGAGGCCTTAACGATGTCAACTGGCGGCATGCTGATCGTATGAGCTGGGGGTCTTTGTACTTCAGGAGCTCGCTGTGCTTTGGGCTTGGGTTGCTCCTTCTTCTTGACATTGGCAATCACAACATTGATACGGTCGTCGTCGAGGACTTTTTTGTATGACACCTCTGCGCTGTCGCCACCAGTGTATTCTCCGCCAGCTTGCTGGGCAATTTGGTTAGGGTTGCAGGCTTCGGGATTCTTAACACTGCAGATGCGGGCAAGTGGGCATGCATTACAGGCCGCTTGGCCAATCCGCTCCTGCGCAATCCGCCGCGCATTTTCTTGCCAGGCCGCAATTTCCTCCGGCGAGCGCTTGGTTGGTGCTTTGGCAAGCCGCTCACTCATTCGAAAAACACCTCTGTGGCAATACATTTACCCGCAATACCCCTCACAGTGAGCCCTTGCCACATCGCTCGCGTAAACGCAACTGAACCACACACCAGGTAGTGTGCCGCTGGGTTGATACATGTATCGAGGTCAATTCGCCCCTGGTGTATCTTGGGTGAAACTGTTGCTTGGCGTGTCACGAAGTGGTGAAGCGACAGCTGTGGGTAGCGCACCTCATATGCAGCAAGGTCGGCCGCAAAGACAATATCGTCGATGGTCCGATTGCTATATATGAGCTGAATATTCCGGTGCGGATCACGCGCACATTCACTCTTGATAATGCTCCACACCGGGCTTATACCGACTCCAGCGGCAATCCCCACGAGTGGGCGATCTGTCAGTGGATTAAAATACCCATACGCCGCCGAGAAAGTTAGTTGGTCACCCACCTGCCGGCTGCATAGGTAGTGAGAATACTCACCGCCAATATCCTTCACGGTAATACTCAGATGTGTTTCGCCGGGCCAACTCGATAGGCTATATGCCTTGCCCTCGGGTGTGCGCGACTCTGGCTTGATAACGGTAATGTATTGTCCGGCGGTATAGCGAAATGGTGCGTCGCCTTTGGCATCAAACACCAGCGTTGCTACATCGTGCGTGTGCTGAATCACTTGCTGGATTGTCCCTGTATAGTACTGCATCAGTGCACCACGCATTCTGTTACATAGCGTTGCATAATGTGCTGAGCCTGGGCCATTTCCTCGTCGGTAAAGCTCGTTTCATCACAAAAGCGGCTACTCACCAGCGTATCGCTTGCAATAAAATGCTGCAGTGCAAAGCGCTGTGCGCCTTGCACCATCTGCCCGACCGCGTCAAAGTCTGCCGGCTCAAGCTGCCCCCGCACAATCGTCGTGCGAAACTCGTGATCGACTCGGCTTCGAATGAGGTCGATACTTTCCATAATCGCATCGGTGTCAATTGGCCGCGCGGCAATCTCCACATACTTCTCCAGTGGCCCCTTAATATCCATTGCTACAAAGTCGAGCAGTTGCTCATTCAGCATCTGGCGCAGCATCGCCGGGTGAGTCCCATTGGTATCGAGCTTGACGAGGAAGCCAAGCTGCTTGATGGATCGAATGAAGTCAGGCAAATCCTCACTCATCGTCGGTTCACCACCACTGATTGCGACACCATCAAGCAAACCAACCCGCCGCGCAAGAAAATCAAGAATCTCCGCCTCAGGGATACAGCCAATATACTGCTCAGGTAAGACGAGTTCTGGATTATGGCAGTAACCGCAGCGCATATTGCAGCCAATCAAGAAGACTGCCGCACAGGTGTGACCTGGGTAGTCGACTGTGCTGAACTTTTGGATACCACCGATCTGAACCATCACCATCCTCCCTTCTTCCTAATTATTTAAGCATCGATTGTATCGGCTGCTTTGTCGTAGTGGTAGCGCAGCGCAAACTCTGCTTGCTTGCCCTTATTCCACTGCTGCACCGGGCGCAAATAACCCACCACTCGCGAATATATCTCACACGGCTCCTGGCACTGCGGGCACGCCTCATGTTCACCGCGCAGGTAGCCATGATTCTTGCAGACACTAAAGCTCGGACTGATCGTAAAGTATGGCAAACGATAATTGTGGCAGATTGTTCGCACGAGCCCTTTGAGTGTTGTGGGGTCATCCATTCGCTCACCGAGGAAGAAGTGGATAACGGTGCCGCCAGTATATTTGGTCTGCAATTCGTCTTGGAGGTCAAGTAACTCAAAGAGATCGTCGGTGTAATTGACCGGCAAATGAGTACTGTTGGTGTAGAACGGCGCTGGCACCGCGGCACCAATGCCATTGGCAAAATGCGCTGTTTCTGGGTAGTCGCGCTGGTCGATCTGCGCCAGGCGGTAGGTCGTGCCTTCGGCTGGCGTTGCCTCAAGATTATAGTTATTGCCAGTTTCTTCTTGGAATTTTACAAGCGTCTCGCGCATCAGATCAAGCGTCCGCTCAGCAAATTCCCGCCCTGCAGCCTGACCGATGTCTGCGCCAAGGAGATTAAGCGCCGCCTCATTCATGCCAATGAGGCCAATTGTCGAGAAATGATTCTTCCAGTATTCACCAAAGCGCTGCTTGATATCGCGCAGATAAAACTTGGTATAGGGGTAGAGGTTGGCATCAGTCAAACGCTCGAGTGTTTTGCGCTTAACTTCGAGGCTATCACGCGCCTGCTCCATCAGGTGGACGAGACCA
>CALBWN010000037.1 GCA_937974295.1 uncultured Candidatus Saccharibacteria bacterium | reverse complement strand
CTGTGCCGACTGCGTCAATCGGGAAGACACCGGTGTTGACAATGTGCATAGTGGCGCCTTCGTTGGCTGGCAAAACACTGAGCACACTAAAGTTGATCCATGGATGAAACCACAGCGACACAGCGCAGAGCACCAGTGTCATGCCAATAATCCGATAATACCAGCGCCACGTTGGGCGAGCTTGGCGGGTGGCTAGATGGATAATGAGCCAGCCAATCACCACCCATGGCATCATCAGCCATACCCAGCCAAGCCACGGGTTGATGAAAATTGCTTTGCCAATGATGGCGCTGTGCTCGATGGGGAGCGGATCGGCCGCGTGGTTGAGGTCGCCCTTGGTGAGGATACGCTGGTTGGTGATAGACTGGATTCGATGGGTATACGTCCGGCCGTGGCGCCGGAAGGTGATGATATCGCCGGGGTGGTAGCTGCTAGCTGGCTGGGCAATGACGAGCGAGCCAACTGGTGCGGCAGTCGCCATGCTCGGCGTTGTGACGAAAAAGATACGCATGCCGAGCGCCATCATCACGGCAACGAAGCCTCCAAGACAGAGGCTTAGGATAGTGATGATAATTATTCGTTGCCGCGGCATGCGCATTGTCCTACTCCAGAGGAATTACGCGCCAAATGTCCACGTCAGTGGTTGCGAGACCTGCAAACCTTGGTAGGTTGGGCCGGCGCTAGCGTCGAGCGACACCTCAAAGGTGATTGGCACACTCTCGCCAGTATTGATGGTTGCCTTGCTGAGCTTGGCGAGCAGGTCAATAGCACCGCCTGCTTGCAGTTGTGCGGCAGTACCCGTAAAGAATGTGCTGCTGCCTGATTTGATAGCTACCTTGACTTTACTGCAGAGGTCAGTTGCACTACCTGCTAAAGAAGCACCAGGGACAGGTGATTGGCTACATGTGCCAGGGTTAAGGCTAAAGGATGTTGCGGCCACGCTTCCGGTGTTTTGCAGAGTAATGTTGGTTGTTTGGGCTGGCCCACCAGCAACGAGTGGTGTGCTCGTGCCACCATACTTGTTAATAGTAGAACAGGTAGCAGAGTTGGTCGTTGCACCAGCACCATCTGTGCTATTGCAGGTGTAGGTACCCGATGTTTCCTTCATGGTGAGTGTACCGGTTGAGGCACTGTTGATGGTGTTTTGGATGCTTGCCGCAAAGCCTGCGAAGGTTGGTGTAAAGGTAAAGGCGACCAGCAGTGCACCGACGATCCCCGTTGAGATAAGGCCGATCCGCTTCTTGCTCTGGCCAGCTTGAGTTGCAATCATAAAAATCCCCCTTATGGTTATATTAACTATCAGTGTATCAAAAGCATGAGCGTTATACAAGGCAGCAGGTCGCTGATTGCTGTGCGTATAGTGTGATAGCTAAATTTATAAATTATCAGATGTCAGTGGCGGCTTTACTAGTTTGCTCATCTCTCCTTCGGGGTGACAGAAAGATCGATTTGGTATTTTCTATAGATTGGTCTCTTCCATTGGCGCCAAAAGCCTAATGAAGTAGATAGTAGATTTTTCCTCGATGTATGGCAGAGCAGTGAGAGAAAGGTTACTGTAAAAGATCTTGCTCATACAGACACATCATGTCTGTACCTCTGTTTTGCTATAGTGGCTCGTGCGAGAGAATCGGCTACAACACTGTTATATCGCCAGCCTATCTGCCCAGCTCCTTGTAAACCTGCTATAATAGAATATGAATAGAAAGTAAAGAGGCGCTATCGGGCAGGGTAGCGCAAGCGGAGGTCGGAGCGGATATGGCAATCAGTCAGGCGAAACTAATTCAGGCAGCGCGGCGAGTCTTTGCCCAGGACGGCTACAAGGCGGCATCGATTGTGGAGATTGCTCAGGTGGCGGGCATTGCGGTGGGTGGTGTGTATTTGCTCTATCCGTCTAAGCTGGAGCTCTTCCTTGCGGTGTATCGTGCGGAGGACGAAAAGACGAAGAACCGGATTGTTGGACGAATCGATTGGTCGCAGCCGCGGGCGGCTTTTGCAGCCTATCTACGCGCCACAACACAAGCAACGCGGCGTAATAAAATCCTCGCCGAGTGGCAGAGTGATGTGCCTGGCGAGCAGGTGCGCCAAGCCTACCAAGACGAGGCCAAACAAGCAGGAGTGGGTCATAATCTGGCAATGCGTGGTGAGTTCTTTGCTGAGCAGGTGCAGCAGTGGCGGCGCGATGGCATACTGCGGCCAGGCGCGACCGACCAGATAATTAGCGAGCTCTTTACAGCAGTGGCGGCAATCGACGCACTGGAGGGTATCGCACCAAAGACGATGAAGTTTATGGTTGATGCGGTGCTTGAGCAGCTGTTTGTTAGTGAATAGTCGTCGCCATACGTCGCTATAAAATAATGAACGATGCAGAACGCAGAAGCAAATCTGTCGTATTATTTGCAATTATAACTGCTTCATCGTATACTTATCACTAGTATGTTGCAATATCTTCGTTCGAGTGAGGCAGATCAGACGATTACGCCGCGCGATGCGCTGCGGGTTGGCTCGTGGCTGCGCTGCGAGAAGCCCAGCAGCGAGGAGATCGACAAGCTCCTGGCGCTTGGTATGGACGAGAACATCATCAAAGATGCGCTGGACCCGCACGAGGTGCCGCGGGTTGATTTTGAGGATGAGTGGACGTATTTGATTGCCCGCTTGCCTGATACGGACGATGACTTTAACGATTTTACGACGCCAATATTGTTTGGCATTCACAAAAACTACGTGGTAACGCTCTCGCGCGATAGCCTGGGTCGGCTCTGGCAGCCTTTTGTTGACAAAACGCGGATGAATACGGCACGGCGGATTGAGCTGGTGGTGGCAATGATCGAAGCAGTGTCGCTGCAGTACCAGCGGCGAGTGGCAACGATCAACCGGCAGATGCGGGCAGCAACAGACGACCTCCATACGTTGCGGGCGCGCGATATCGTGACGCTGACCGAGTATGAGCGCAAGCTCAACGACTATCTCAATGCACTAGTGCCAATGAACTGGGCGATTGAGCGCTTGATGGCAAACCGCAGTCTCCGCCTCAAAGAGGATGATAAGGATGATGTGGAGGATATCTCGATTGATTTGGAGCAGGTGATTGCGCGTTGTAAGTCGCTCCTGCGCACCATCACCAATGTACGTGATAGCTACCGCGCCGTGATGGACACGCGCCTGAATGAGACGATCCGCTTACTAACGGTGATCACGGTGGCGCTGACCATTCCAACGATGATCGCTGGGCTTTATGGTATGAATGTACCGGTGCCAGGAGCGGACGACCCAACGATGTTTTGGAAGATTACCGCCGTGAGTGTGATAGCTGCCATGGCAACCGGGTATTATTTCTTGCGCCGGCGGTAGGGGCTAGTGCACCCCACCCGCCTTGAGTAATGTCTTGAGTCCGTGCTCGCCGCCACCAAAGCCGCTGGTGGTGTAGTCGTTGACGATCATGTAGGGGAGGCCAGTGACGCCGAGCTTGAGGGCACGGCTGGTGTTTGTGGCAATGTCGGCTTTGTGCTTCTCATTTGTCACACAGTCGCGGAATGTCTCCACGTTGAGGCCAGTGGCCTCGGCCGATGTTTCGAAATAGCTAACCGGGAGGAGTGGAATTTCTTTGGGCACGGCAACGCCTTTGACGCCAATGCCTTTGTCGAAGTAATCTGCCTTGATGCGGGGCACAATGTGATGCGTGTATTCCCAATATTTATGCTGGTCGGCCGCGCAAAATGCCGCCTCGGCGCCACGTTCGGTGTTGGGCACGATATCTTTGAGAACGGCAACAATCCGGTGCTCGTAGCGCAGCTTGCCCGACTTTATGTACTGCTGGAAGTCTGTGGTGTTTGTAGCGGCCTCGACCTGTGCGCAGAATGAGCAGAAGTAGTCGGTGTAGTCGACGAAGACATTAGGCGCATTGTGGCTGCCCTGCGACATCGCGCTCTGCCATGGTTCACCTTTGCCAATGTGCTTGTTGGGTGGGCGGTTGATGAGATTGTAGGCGAAGAGGCTGATGATTGTGACAACGACAATCCCAAGCATGATATGGATCAAGCTAACCCCTGTTTGTTGTGACTTCATGATACTCCTCCTGCTGAGCTAATGTTATGTAGATGGCGGCAATCTGGCCCGATCGATAGAGCGAAAAGAGGCTGAGCCCAAGGGCAATAATAAGCACAATGGTGCTGGCAACTGTCGCGGCTGAAGCAGCGGCTGCTCCCGAGAAAAACACTGCCACGATGGGGAGAATGAGTGATGTACCACAGGGCACGCAGCCTAGGCCAATTGCCGCCGCGACAGAGGCAATACCGCTGAGGCCGAGCTGCTGCGTGGTTTGCTGGTTGCGCTTGTTGTGCCGAGCAGTGAAGATAATAAGCGCGAGCGATATTCCTTGTAGTACTGAGACAAGCACAAGCAGCGCGCCCGTCAGCGACGTCGCGGCCTGCCGAGCGATCTCTATAAACATCGTCCCAATGACGCCAAGTTTATCGATAAGCGGCAAGCGAGACATAAGTAGCGCACCATAGAACCCACCGTTGGTTAAGAGAAAAATCAGCCAGGCAAAGCCAAGTGCGCCAACCAGAGCGCCAACCGCATAGCGTGGTTGGCGCAGCACCTGACTAATGCCGCTCAGGGCGGTAAGCGTGGCGAGATGTAGCGAAGAAAGGTGATGTTTCATCAGTGTCTCTATTATACCACTCGCTGCAAACTTCTGTGGTTGTCCTAGTGATGGCTACTCTGTGACGCCGTAGCCAAGCAGGCCAGTATAGTTGCGCTGCTGGTTGGCAAAGACACGTATCTTGTTATTCTCATTGCCGCCAACAGTGGTGAGCATGCCGTCATCATTGCGCAAGACAATGTGCGTATGGTCGCCAAAGACGGGCGAAGCGCGGTAGATTGCTACGTCGCCAGGGCGGGGCTGGTAGCCGCTATCGGCTGGCTTGAAGCGGCCTGCTGACTCGTAATACTCACGCAGCGTGAAGGTGCCTGGGATGCGCCAGCTACCAGTGTGTGGGTTCTTGAGCGGCGCACCGGCTTGCTGCATCGTCCAGCTGACGAAGTCGGCACACCATGCCTCGTGCGCTCCTTGGCTATATTTCGTACCAGCGGGCTGAGCGGCAAACTCTGCTTGGGTAAGCTGGATAACCTTGCGGCGAGTAGGGCTGAGGGCTTGCGTGTTGATCTCAGGAAAATGGGCTAGTCCTGGCGAACGATCGAGCGTAGCCACATGCGACGTGCCCTGGAGCTTGTAGAGGATCTTACGCCAGCCAATCGCTGTGCCAACAATGCCGCCAATAACGAGAAGGAGGGCAAGGCAGATGGTGATGATGGTTGCTCGGTGGCTGAGAGGGAATAATCGTTTCATATGTATAGTATACACCGCATGGTGATGAGATGCTTGTTGGGTAGTTGCTGTTTGGTGCCAGTAGAGGTGTTTCGGGCTGTGAGTGAGGATTTATTTTGTCTAATAGCCGCACACCATAGCGGCGAAATTGCCGAGTGCCTTGCCGACATCTCTCCACCGACGACACCGAAACAGGTCGTGTGCGGTAATGAGCAGCGCTGCACCAATGATA
This sequence comes from uncultured Candidatus Saccharibacteria bacterium, assembly GCA_937974295.1. GTDB lineage: Bacteria > Patescibacteriota > Saccharimonadia > Saccharimonadales > Saccharimonadaceae > Saccharimonas. The sequence continues at coordinate 3,255 of CALBWN010000037.1, read as the reverse complement.
ATAAGCAACGCAGCTAAGGTGTACCCTGCGAGAGATGACTGACTGATGAATAGCTGCAGCGCATAGTACCCTGCCGCAAGCGCGAGACCAAAGATGATGAGACTGAGGAGTTTGAAGAGGTAATGCATGGTGGTTTGATTATGGTACGATAGCAAAAATATGTCAATGACAGATGTAGTATTTGACACAATAATAGTATCGCTCTATAGTTGTGTATATGTTTCAACCACCTCGTCCTCTCCTATATAACACAGCACCACTAACAAGCCAGCAGCTCAAAGAACTCCTCAAGGAGTATGTTCAGCACTATCGCGAGCTGCTATGTACGCCTGATACCATGAAGCAATTACTCAGGCCACATTCGTATAGCGGCGCAAAGGCAGATGAGGTTGTGGATGCTGTCGTTAACATTGTCAATATGTGGGGATATTACTTCTACCAGCCAACTGGCAAGACAGCTGCAGATCAGGAGAAAAAGCGTTTTGCGCAGCAGCTGTTGCACGATATTCGCGCAATGGCTGACGAGATTCCTGATCTTGCGAAGGTTATGTCTGAGATTGAAGAGATGGTCTGGCAAAAGCTTGATTTAGAAGTGAACCAGCAATCAGCTGAATCTCTTGTGGCTGAGGCTGGTAATATCGATCGAAAAGAATTGTTTGATAGGTTGGTGACCCACTATGTACGACTTGATGAGTATTATGATAGTGAAGGAGGAGCAACCGCTGAGCAGAAGGAGCAACTAGCCGATATTGTGCAACATATGCGTGTTATCGCCGATACGGACGCTGATATAAAACGTGGAATATTTGCCGAGCAATTTCAGCCAACACCGTCTGAGCGCAAGGAAGCGGCCGAGATCCTGTATGAAGCTTTTTCTCTTATTGATCGTCTGTATTATATCAGTGGTGCTGATGAAGACTTTGAGAGAGCGCTGAATTTTGCCGATTCGTGTCGCACGACAGTATATAGTACACTCATCGGATCTGTGCCAGATCTACCAAGCCTTGATGATGCAGATATCGTACCACTTTCACCAACAGAGCTTAAGCGTGACAGAAGGGCGAGTGCCTACACCTATTATGTTGAATTTGTCATTCTCTCATTGGTGGAAGATTGTCTAAGGAGAGGCCAGCCTAGCAAGGCGCGCCAGATTGAGCGCTACCTCATTAATCCGTATATGCGTGCTGTTGCGGATACGTACTATGTTCTTAATCACGAAGATCCAACCGGCAAGAGACAAAAGCGCGCTGCGGCATACGTTATCGAAAGAGAGGACATAACCTACGTAGAACAGGATGACGAGGATATCGAAAATAAAATAGTTATCAATGAACTTAATGATAGACGCCTCATTTTTGACGAGGAAATACGTCGTCGCTACATTACATACGTACAGAGGTCAGCAGCAGCTGGCGAAAGGATTTTAGTGCGAATCGCTCTTGGAGCGCTACAGCAATGTTGTGAGCGCACCAATAAAGATCGTACTGCTATCTGCCAAGCTTTTTGGGAAGAATTGCGAAGCACGCTTCGCCCGACAGACACAGATCTATACCTTCCTCCAGTCTTTACTTATTCTATACAGCTTCAGTGTATCTATACTCTATGGAAGTATGACGATGCAGACAAAGTAAACGATTGGCTTAGGCGGCAATACTCGGAGAATGCTAGTTACAATATAATCACATGCTGTCTGGAGCACTTTATGTTTGATCCAAAAGCGCTTACAGCATTAGAAGATTGTATTATGAAGGACACAACAAATCATCTACAGCCGAAATTTAGCAGGACACTCAAAGATCTTCGATCCCATCTTTGCTCTGCGATAGAAGATGCGTTTCAGTGTGAAAAGCAGATAAAAGAATAGAGAACTGTACTGCAATAATAAAGAGCCTGAATTAGTACTATAGGAACGTTCTTAGTAAAGTGATTTTGAAAGACTGCTACACTGTGTCTTTCGCTTTCCTCTTCTCTATGCTATAATTCGGCCTAACGGATGGTTGGTTGGCTTATAACAATATGATGCCCTGGGAGTGATTCAAGCAGAGGCCCGTTTGGGTGTGGGGCTCGTAGCATAAGAAAGGAGTTGTATGACTCAAACCAAACCAATCATAACGGTGGATGGCTTGACCAAAGCCTATGCCGGCACGCCAGTGGTGGATGGGATATCTTTCACGGTTAAGGCGGGCGAGATTTTTGGCTTGCTGGGGCCCAATGGCGCTGGTAAGACCACGACGCTCGAGATGCTGGAGGCGCTGCGGCCGATTGACGCTGGCCAGGCGACCATTGACGGCATTGATGTCGCTAAGCACCCCAAGCAGATTAAGCAGATCATCGGCATCCAGCTGCAGTCGACCACCTTTTATGATAAGCTGACCCTGCGCGAGCAGCTGCGTATGTTTGCGAGCCTCTACGGCCGGCGGGTTGATGCTGATGCTTTGCTGGCCAAGGTGCAGCTCGGCGCCAAGGCCGGCAGCTATGTTGAGCAGCTGAGTGGTGGGCAAAAGCAGCGCTTTGCGATTGCCGCCACGCTGGTGAATCAGCCCAAGGTGCTGTTTTTGGATGAGCCGACCACGGGCCTAGACCCGCAAGCGCGGCGCAACCTGTGGGAGCTGATCAAAACGATTCGCGATGAAGGCATTACCATTGTGCTGACCACTCACTATATGGATGAGGCCGAGCTGCTGTGCGACCGCCTGGCGATTATGGATGCGGGCAAAATTATCACCATTGATACGCCGCAGCACCTTATCGAGCAGCTGCTGGCGCGTGGCTTTACCAAGCAGCAAACGGTCGAGCCCGCCAACCTCGAGGATGTATTTATTGATTTAACCGGCAAGGCCATTCGGGAGTAGATGATGCGAATCAAGACATATTGGATTGGGGTATATGGGCAGGTGCGTGCCCTGCAAAAGCGCTTTATGCGCGATGGCACGTCGCTGTTTTTTACCTTTTTGTTCCCGCTCATCTTTTTGCTGGTGTTTGGTGCGATTTTTAATAACCAAACCACCAGCTTTGATGTGGCGATTATTAACCACTCGCAGAGCGAATTTGCCAAGCAGTTTGTGGAGCAAGCCAAGGCAAACAAAGATACGACGCTCAAAGTAAAGGACGTCAAGGATATGCAGGAAGCGCGCGAGAAGCTAAAGCACTCGGAGCTCAGTGGTATCATTGAGCTGCCAGCCGATTTTGGTAGTGTGACGCCAGCCCAAGCCGGCGCCCCTGGCCAGGGTAGCAGCCAAGCGGTGCATAGTGAAG
>CALBWN010000036.1 GCA_937974295.1 uncultured Candidatus Saccharibacteria bacterium | reverse complement strand
GATCTTCACGCAAGAAGGCTCAGTCATAAGTGTGTGATGGACGAGAGTTTTACCCTCAGTATTTGGTAGGGCTCACTCCGCTTCTCGCTTTTTGCTGCAGGAGAGGCGCTGGCACACGTTGTAGTATCAATAGAGGTCGGTATCATGGAGATATCGGCCTCTGTAGCTTATTGTCAGCGAGATAGGAGCTACCGCACTGCCCGTGGTGGCGCAGCAGAGCGCGGCGTAGTGAGGACATCGCGGACGCGAGTGGGGCTACGCCGGGGCTGGCTGGTGGCGATGATATGCGCCGTGGGCGACGTGCTTGGCGTAGATGGTGGTGTGGCGCTTGAGGGAGTGGCAGGAGCAGCCTGGGCAACGGTAACAGTGGTAGATTGGACGTTTTTTGCTGTGGGTGGCGTGGCTGTGCGGCTGTTCTTTTGGGCTGGGCGCTGGGTGCGAGTAGCTGGGCTTGGCTGCGGCAAAAAGCCTTGGCTCTGGAGCGCGGCCGTGGCAAAAGTTGGCACTGGGCGAGGTGGAGCTGCCTTGGCGGCTTGTGCTGCTGCCTTGGCTTTGGCAGCGAGGGCGGTTTGGGCGTCGTGCTCGCTCAGGCGTGGGAGCTCGAGAAAGAAGGTACTTCCCTGCCGGTACGCACTCTCTACCCACAAGCGGCCGCCCATTACCTCTGTAAGGCGGCGACTAAGATAGAGCCCTAGGCCAGTGCCGCCAATTTCGCGCGTGTCCGAATTATCCACCCGATAGAACTTTTGGAAGAGGTGCGACTGATCTTCCACCGGTATGCCAATGCCAGTGTCGGCAATGGCGATCGTCACGCGCCCACTACCGCCGGTTACATCCACCGTTACACGCCCGCTGGGAGTGTATTTGATAGCATTCTCCACCAGATTATCAAGCACCTCACGCAGTTGGTCTGGGTCGACAGAGACATAAAAGGCAGGACTAAGCGTCCGGCTCGTAAAGGTAGCGCTATGCTCACCGCCAGTTGTGCCAGGGCGTGGCTTGAAGATAAGCTGGAGCTTTTTGTCCTCGGCCTTGTGGCGCAGTCCCTCCACAATGTCGCTGACAAAGGGGATGAGGTCAATCGCCTCGGGGTTGCTCTGCAGGCGACCATCGTCGGCTTTGCTCACATCTAGCAGGTCTTGGAAGAGCCGACCAAGGTGCTCAGCCGAGCGGTGGGCCTTGGTGATGAAGTCGCGGGCGCGCTGGTCGATGGTGGCGGTGGCGGGGTTGAGCGTGAGGCCAAGGTAGCCCTCGATCGATGCCACAGGGGTGCGCATCTCGTGGCTGGCGGTGCTGATAAACTCGGCTTTTTGGCGCTCCTCGGCCTTTTCCTTCGTCACATCACGAAAGACGACGATAACCCCACTGCCCGGCTCACTGCTGACGGGCGAAATGACGAGTGAGATGATCGGTGTCTTGCCAGAGCTCGTCACGAGGCGTAGGCGGTCGGTGGTGAGGGGCTGGTTGTCCGCTAGGACGGCGGCGATCGGGTCGGTATCATTGGTAATGGGGTCATTCTTGGCGTCGATAAGCTTGAGGACGGATTGGTAGCTGAGGCCCAGAGCATCTTCGTCACCCCAACCCACGAGGCGCTGAGCTGCTGGATTGATGAGCTCAATCATCCCGTCTGCGTCCAGCGCCATCACGCCATCGCCAATCGCATTGAGCACGATGTCCGACTTGCCGGCCACCCGGCTGAGCGTGGCGGCAAGCTCGCGGTATGAGGTGGTGCGGGCCTCGGCAGCGCGATCATCCGGCCCCCAGAGCAAGCACCCCACTAGGACGGGCAGCTCGCCCGTCAACATAGCGCTAGGGATCATCGTACTTGTAATATGCCCCGCTAGCACCCCCCAACTGAGGTAGGCATTGACCAGCAGCAAGACCAGTGCTAGCCCTACCCAGCCAAAAAACATTGCAAAGACTGCTACCAAGAGCCAGGCTGCAATAAAGGGTGAGCTCAGCCCGCCAGTGCCAACGATGAGCGCGCCTGTTGTGGCAACGGCGCAGAGATACACCACTAGGCTCGCCTGCCCAAGCCGCTGCTGCGGTGGCCAGATGTGAAGTACCGCTGCCACGACCCCTGCTATACCGGCCAAGATGACGGCAATGAGTGGCATGCCAAGCACGAGGTTGTATTGATCCACCCCGCCAAAGTGCCGCCATGCCCACAGCGCCACGATGATGACGGCATAGAGCATGCTTGCCTCGCACAAGCGCCGGTGCCAAAACCGGCTGATTTGTTGCACCCCCATTGGTTATCCCCCTTATGCTTTGTGTGTATTATAGCGGATTGCCTGGGCGATGGCAATGGAGTGCTGGCCGAGAGCCGCGGTAGCTGCCCGCCACTTCTTATGACCTTGAGTAATTTATTCGCCCATTTTTCTCTACAATGTGCTACAATAGTGCCAGAAAACAAAGGAGGCCATATGGCAAAAAAATCAACCAAAGCAGCGGCCAAAGCAGCCGCGCCAGCAACAACCACCAAGACGAAGGTGACAGTATCGACCACCCGCAAAAAGACGCCCAAGCAAATGCTCGACATCCTGCTCATCGCAGCCTGCCTGGTGCTCAGCGTCATCGTAGTGGTGCTGAGTATCTCGCACAGCATCGATCCGCACACCGCCATCGTCATGCTTAGCATTGGCCTGGCCTGCCTCAGCGCGTATGTACTTAACCACGCAGCAAGCCGGTAGAATCCTGCTCTGCTACTCTTACAAATAACCCGCTCGCGATTGGCGGGTTATTTTGCTATAAAGCTGCGGCTATGCAGAGGACGTGGGCGCGTTGTGTGTTGAGGCGTAGGGTGCAGCGCTACTTACCCGGCACATACACCACAAGTGCGCCGTCCTTGCCAGTGCTAGCGATGAGGTTGCTGCGGATGGTGAGGCTGCGCATGTCGGTGGCTTTGATGGTGAGGAGGGTGCTGCCATCGGCAACTTTGACGATCTTGAGGCCTTTGCTGCCGCTGGCTTGGATACCAGCGGAGTGGAGGTTGCTGGTGAGGAGGAGTGAGCCATCCAGGCTGGCGGAGACAATGTTGCCGCCGTCGACTAGAGTGAGTGTGCCACCGCTGGTGCGGCTGTAGGTGGCCTGGCTGAGGGCGAAGTCTTGCGTGTTTTGGCTGGCAATGCGCAGGAACTCCCTACCCTGCCCATTCACAACAACGCGTGGCATATCTGTGGTGAGAGCCTCTCGAGGGTAGGTTGGCGCAGTAGTGCCAGCGGGGTTGGTGAAGGAGCTGGCGGCTGGGCTGAGCTTGTAAGCGCTATTGACAGTGCTGCGGCCGCGTGGCTTGCCATCAATGCCATAGCTCTCGAAGGTCTCTTGCCCGCTTGATTGGACGGTACTGCTGCCCGCAGTGCCCTCCAGCCAGCCATCGCTTGCTAGGGTGACGTTGCTGGAGCTAGCTGTGCGCTGTACTTCGCGCGTGCCGTTAGCGATATCATACACGGTGATGACAGTGGTCGATTGGTCTGCAGTGGTCGCCTGGCGCTCATTCGTAATGACGACACCGGTGGTGGTACGTGAGGTAGCGCGCTTACTGGGTGACTTCTGGGATGGCTTAGCGCCGTGGTCTTTCTCGGTATTGCGGCGGCAGATGAGCTTGCTCCCGCCCGCTATCGTGCAGGTGGCGTTGGGGTTCTGAAAATCACCACTGGTGATGGTGCGCAGGTTCCCTGTGGCGGCGTAGAAGGTGGCGGTGGCGCTCTCGCCAATAATGTCTTGCTGCTGGCTATCTGTGCCATAGTATGTGAGCGTGCTCGGCTGGGTAGCTACAGGGGTAGTATAGAGAACCTTAGCGGCGGCAAGCTCTACCGCGGTAATGACTGAGCGCCCCCGCTGCTGGCTGGCGCAATACACCACTCCACGCGGCGTGACGCTGCTGCAGGTGCTGGCTGGCCAAGTAGCGACTGCCTGCTTGCGCCCAGTATCCCAGATCCGGAGCACTGGTGTGGTATCCTGCGCGCCCTGCCCTGCAATGGCAAGCCGCGAGTGGTCGGCTGTGCCACCCAAGAAGCTCAAGCCACCCTGCCCCGCCGCAAATCGCACTGCGCGCTGGCCTGCTCCATAGCTATTAGCCAGAAATACATCGGTGCGCGATGGCGTGGCCGATACCGCCGCGGCCTGCATGCGCTGCGGCGAGGAGAGAAGGGTTACTGCCGCAGCAATGGCTGAGAGCACCACAGTAATGGCCGCCGCAAGCATCACCCATAGCATGAGTGTGCTATGCCGCCGTTTGGCAGGGCGTTGTGGCGGGTGCTCTCCCAGCACAGATGTCGGAACAGGCGAAATATCCATAATAACTTTGTTGTATAACGCAATATCGTGTCATTAGTATAGCAGATATCGCCGCAGCCGGAGCAGGATTTTGGGCGGTGGGACAATGAAGGAGTATTGTAGTGGACAAACCAGCGACTTTTTCGTATAATGGCACACAGCACTGCTATGTGCACATGCACGGCCTCATCGTCTAACGGTTAGGACACCAGGTTTTCATCCTGGCAATCCGGGTTCGATTCC
>CALBWN010000035.1 GCA_937974295.1 uncultured Candidatus Saccharibacteria bacterium | reverse complement strand
CACTACGCTCGCTCAGTGACGGCACGGAAGAGGTGGAGGTGCTCTTTGATGAGACGCAGGTACGCTTTCGGTTAGAGGAAGTGGAGATTACCAGCCGCTTAATCGATGGTACCTACCCAAATTATCGGCAGCTCATCCCTACTCAGTCCGAGACAAATGTCACGCTTGCAGCAGGCGATTTCTCGCGCGTAGTAAAGGTGGCAGGGCTCTTTGCGCGTGAGTCTGGTGGTAGTGTCACGCTTACCGCCGACCATGAGGCGCAGAAATTGCGGATTCACTCCGTTGCGTCCGAGCTGGGCGAAAATACCTCCGAGGCAGAGGCTGAGGTGTCGAGTGATGGGCAGATTACGCTCAATTCGCGGTACATTAGTGATGCACTAGGTGTTCTCGATGGTGAGACGATCACCTTCCGCTTTAGCGGTAAGCTCTCGCCCTGCGTCTTGACAGTCGCTCAGCCCGAGCCAAACTACATTCATATTATTATGCCACTGAAGAGCTAGCAATGAAGATAACACGGCTAGCAGTGCAGCATGTGCGGATTCATACGCTCAAGACGCTTGACCTTGAGCCAGGTACGACGCTGATTTCTGGCCCAAATGGCTCTGGCAAGACATCGCTTATCGAGGCAATCCATATTGCGCTGCGTGGCACTTCCTTTCGCGGTAGTGATGAAGCAGTCTGCCAACATGAACAAAAAAGTTATACAATTGATCTTGCGACGGATGAGCAGCATTACCGCGTCCAGTACGATCGCCGACACGAGAAAAAGCGCAAGCGTTTTATCGTCGATGGCACGACCTATGGTCGTCTTCCTTATGGCAAAAAATATCCAATTGTTCTCTTCGAGCCAGACACCTTGCGGATTATCACTGGATCGCCGCAGCGCCGGCGTGATTTTCTCGATACGCTCATCCAGCAATATGACGCACACTATAGCCATGAGCTGAGCCGCTACCACCGAGCACTGCAGCAGCGAAATAAATTGCTCAAAGACCCTGCTCTGAGTGATGCGACACTTTTCTCGTGGAATCTTATCTTGAGTCAGTATGGTGCATCGATCATTACGAAGCGTCAGCGGGTGCTGCGTTATCTTAATGCGAAAAGCAGTGCTATGTACCAAAGTATTGCGGGCGTGGCGGATAGCGTTGCGCTACACTACTCGGAGGAGCGCAGCGTGACCGCGCAGCAGCTCATTGCCGAGTATGAGCAAAAAACAGCGTATGATACAGTGGTTGGCGCGACGAGTGTTGGGCCGCACCGGCATGACATAACGGTACTGTTTCGAGGTAATCCGGCCGCCAAGACTGCATCGCGGGGTGAAATTCGCACCATTGTGCTTGCCCTTAAATTCCTTGAGGCGGCCTACATCCAGCAGCAAACAGGCCAAGCACCACTTATTCTACTCGACGATGTCTTTGGCGAGCTCGACCAACAGCGCCAGCAGCGCCTCCTCAGCGAGTTCGTCGATAACCAGATTGTGATGACGAGTGCGGTGGGGTGAGTGAGCAGAGTCGTTTAATTATAATTAGTCAGCTAAACCATCAGTTTTTGAATCAAATAAAGGTGTTGATAGGCTTGTATCGTCTTTTGAATATATTGACATCTCGATCTTATTTACACTAGGCATGACTACTTTAGCTATATATGATAATTGCTGGTTACGATTAAGGATAATGTCAAAAGTAACTGTAGTTTCCCCTGTTTTTTTATCTATTATTTGTTTGTAGCTGTCGAAATTGATAGTTACTTCAGAAATTACTTTCTCTTTTTTGGCAGCACGCTTATCTGAGTATTTTTTGATGTATACTTTATATTGACCAACTTGCGGTTCAGTAAAGCCATGATTTAGTAATTCAGACAGCCCAAGATAAACAATATCATTGCGAGAACGATATCGTTCGGGCACGCGACCTGGCGGGTTATAGACGGTTTCACCCGAGTAAGGGTCTGTATATGAATTTACTTTTGATTGATCTTCAGTTTTTTTTGGTTGCGATGGGGTGAGCCACCACCAAAGAAGAGTGACAACACTAAGAATTACTACGATAATAGCAGATAGTATAAAAAGCTGTTTTTTGACCGAGCTATCCATACTCTAATTTAAACCTCCATTATTTTGTTATAGCCCAAACATTACCCTGCCGTGCATAGGGAAGGATTGCATTGGGGTCCCACTCCTTTTTGCTGTTCTCTTGCCCAGCTTGTCCATTTGAATCAGCAATTTTCCACTTGCCGTCATTTGTTACTCCACGGATAACAATAAAGTGCCCGCCAGCAATAAAAGGTGAAGGACCAGCCCCAGACATATTAACTAGTGCACCACCACGGAGTGCTTCGTTGATTGCAGTGACATCATTTGCAATATTCTTGGCTTTAAGCCCCCAATGTTCGGCAAGCTTTGGACTTACATCCCAAGAGCTACCCCACTCATGGGCCATTCCGTTATCTGCAGCAAACTTTGATGTCTCTTCTGGTGTTACCTTTTTACCAGTCATTGCTGTAATAATGTTCGACATAGCAGAAGGGCCACATCCTGCTGAGCAAATAGTGTTGGAGCCATAAGAGAGATTAGCCCATGGTTGGTCACATTGGTTATGAACAATAAAGCTATCGTCCATATATGATCCCCCACCATTACTGCCTCCTATCCCAGTACAATTTGATCCTGAAGATTGAGATCCACCACTCCCCGATGATGAGCTACCACCTGACGAGGAAGAGTCGGGAATTTTTGATTGAAAACTGGTGTATATCTCGTTTGCATACTGTGCACGCTTTCCTTCTTCCCCAGCTCCGTATCGTTCAAATTTTTCTCCAAATTCGACAGCTAATTTGCCAACGTCAGAACCGGAATCGTTCTTAATGGCTTCTAAGCCGGCCTTCTCCACTCCATTTAACTCTTCCCAGAGAAACTCTAATTGTGTTTCAAGGGTATTGTAATTACTCTTTGCTTTAAGATTATTTTTGCGTCCGCCAAGCCATTGTGCGATACCGTAAGCACCAATACTATTTTCGATAGTTGGGTTAATTCTTGACTCTTGTTCTAGATTTCCTGCAATTGCTGCTGCTTGCTTGAGAGATAAACCTTTTCCGACAAAGAATCTCAAGACTTTTTCAATATTATCATTCCCAACAAGAGTGGTGCTGGCATCTGCGCCACCCTCGCCAACACCAGTGAGGCATCCTTTAATGCTATAAAACCTAATTGCCTGCATGGGGTATGAAGCTGGTGATAATTCGGCATAAACAAAAGATGGTTGGACTATTACCATAAGACTAGCAAAGATGAGAGCTAAAAACCTATTTTTTTTAGCCGTCGTAAATATGGAAAATGTTTTCTTATGATGCTGCATTTCCTTGTCCTAGATCGATATGTAAGTGGTTACAAGAATCATCAAACGATTGCCATCCCTTTTGAGTGATAGCATTGTTTAATGCGCCACGTGCTCCTCCACAGGTTGACTGGCCAATACCACCACCTTGAGGTAGCGCATTTGCATTGATCAACTCCTGTACTGCTTGAGCACATTCCTCACCAGCACCATCACCACAAGAGCCGATTGGGCTTAAGTCGACAGCCCTACCTCGAGGGTGCTGGCTATATCCTCCTGCTGTCATTTGTGTACGCATAAGAGACGATACTGTGATCTTATGTTTTTGGCCGATCAGAAGAATGACTTGAAGAATCTGTGGATCGACATTACGACTATATTGGGTTGGTACTGAGTCTGGTATAGCTGGCTGACCTTTTGCGGTATTTTCAATCTGGCTCTTAGGGGTTGTTTCGCCAGAATTCCAACCATAGTCTGCGACAGTGATGTTTTGGCTGTCTAAAATTTGCTGAGCAAGAGATTTAGCATCACCTGAGGGGAGCGATCCACCTTGAGATTGCTGTTGCCCTTGAGAATTGCTACCACCATCATCAACAGGTGGGTTGTCCATAGTGTCAACAACCCTTTGGTCGATAGTAAACAAAGCAGCCAGCTTTTTTTCCTCAGAATCAAACTTACAGTAACTAACATCAACACCATTTTCACCAGTACCTGAGCCACACTTCTCCTGCCATTCCTTAAGCGTACCACCAGTTGCCTCACCTGTCTCTTCGTTATATTGGCCTGCAAGAGCATCTGCGACTTCTGAAGGATCTTTATCTAAGTCTAGAGCTCCACGAGACACGCTACAAAATGATTCTGCGCCAACACCCTTTAAGTTTGGGTCGTCACATGAGTTCCAAATCTTTGCAACTTTATCATCTTCCGCATATGCTTGAGTGCCAAGTAGGGCAGGAAAAATATTTTTTGATAGAGAAAGCACACTATTAGTGAAATTACCTAAACTAGAGAAACTACTCATATAAGGTATGAATGAGCTGTAAATACTACCCATGAATGTGTAAGGTGATGAGATATCGAATGGACTATGATTGAGCCTATATTCTTGAGCATATGCTAAGTTAAGTTTAGCAGCTTCACGCTTATATGCGATCGTTTGATCCGTGGTTAATACACCATTACCACCAGCTGCAGCTGATTCAGAAAACATATGTAATATACCGCTAGACATTGCATCGCCAGCATCTTCGCCTATCGTAGAACTATCCACTAGCGTTCCTGCCATGGTATTAATAAGTTTGCCGAGAATTGGAGCCATAATACTTGATATGACAGGTGCAGCCATTTCTGATACAAGCTGGCCAACAATGCTTGTCCAACCTCCAGCTACACTCAGGAGGAGCTGACCTGCACTACTGTTGATGCCCGTACATGATGTTTTAAGGATACCAATATTAGCGCCAAGTGCGTTAGCAAGGCTATTCATTTTACGCGCCCATCCACCACCTGGAACATACTGCGTCCAGTTTGAGGTATCTGACGAAACTAAATCGTTATACATAATTTGCTTATAACCATGGCTTTCAGGGGCAGATCGTTTTGTAATCTTACCTTCTTTATTGACCCTTGTAGCCATAAATTTAGCTCCTAATTCGGCCATAGGTATAGGGTTGTTTGTTCCAGCTCTTGCATGATCGGCAGCAGTAGCGAACAAAGTTGCAAATTGGATCACTTGCTCCATTTGGATAGCTCGAATTGTTTTACTGATAGATTGGGCACCGTCTTGTACCATACAAAGCCCACCAGCAAGCATTGCAGCAATATTGCCATTTTTGCCGACACCCTCTTTGATGAGCTTGACAGCAGCCTCTTTACTGACTGATTTTGATGCACCTTCAGCACCTTCACCAGCTATCTTTTTCGCTTCGTTGCCAATATCAGTATCTTCGGTTATCTTTTCTTTCCCTTCTTCGTCAGATTCCTTCGCTTCGTATTTGCCCTTTACTTCTTTCCCTTTGACGGCATTATCAATACCTTCATCGACTTGTTTTTTGTTTTTTGCTTCGGCTAGACGATCTTTTTTTGTAAGTTTCCACTTTTTTCTAAGATTGGCAGCTACTTTATCAGAAAACACTACCCAGCGGGGTGCGTAAACTTCGTGAATTATAGAGCGGACTTCCGTATCCTGGAAAAAGTTTTTTCTAAAGTCTGGCGAATCAATAACTTTTTTTGTACCATCACTACGTGTAATGCGCAATTGGTCTGGTTTTACACCTAATAAGCCAACATCCTCACTCTTTATAACCTTACCATCTTTGAGAGCTTCGATTCTTCTGTTTTTTTCAAACCGTTTAATCATATACTTTGACAAACGACCATAGCGTTGGCAGACACGAAGTGTGGAGCATATACCACCAGTCGCCTTGCCTTCGATACGCTGATACATAATCTTATGAGCACGCTTTTCAAAGCTGGTACTTTGTGAATCCCACTTGATGACTGAATTTTGCAACCAGTGCGAAAGAGAAAGACTGGCAAAATTTGCTGGCGTCATAGCAAGGAAACTACCCCCACCAAACATCATAATGGCGAGAGTGATTAAAGGCTTATTTCGTGCACCAGTTATTGTACCGCGTACTTTACCAAAGAGAGAGGTTGATTTACTAGAAGCGGCAGTATTTGCAGGCGAGACATTTGTATTCCACCCTCCTCCTGGCGCGCCTTCCTGGCCTCGGACGGAGTTGGCGTAGTCGCTGCCAGTTGCGCCAGTGCCGCTGGCATTGCTGCGTGACGATGAGCCACTCCCGCTATTCTCGCGTGACTGGAGATCTTGGGCGGTGCTGGACTGGCTATGATCACCACTGCCAGCGTAATTATTCCGGCCAGCGAAGGTGTCGTTGCTCCAATGCGTATTCCCCGGATTATGCCGGTCGAGATCGGGTTTTTGCTGGGAGGGGATGGGGGTAGGCATGACGGGCTACGACCTCACTGGCTGCTGGTATAAGCTGTTATTGGCCACTGGGTTGGTGGTGATGAATTGCGTCTCGGTCTCGCTGGCAAAGATGCGGATATGGACGTGGTTTTGCCCGGCAAAGAAGAGGCCATCGCCCACAGGGAAGTTAGACAAGCGCTTGCGCTCCTCCTCAGTGAGCTTAAAGACCTCTGCCAGCACATCCACCGCACTGGTCGATTGCTTAAGCAAGAGCTGGAGTGAGCTGTTTGCCACAATGGCCCGGCCCTTCTCGCTGCCCATAAAGTCCTCTACATCCTGCGTGATGGTCGTCAGGCCCAGAGAGTACTTACGAGCTCGCTTGGCTAGGCTATGGAGAAACTCCGCTGAGTCCTCATACTTCATTAGCTGCCAGGCCTCATCAACGATCAGCATTCGTCGGCGCTGTACGGTGCGAGCGATGTTCCAGATGTGGCTTAGCACAATATACATTGCCACTGGCCGCAGGTCATCCTCTAGGTCGCGGATGTTAAACACCACCATGCTGTTATTAATATCAACATTGCTCTGCTGGCTAAAGATACCAGCAAAGGTACCTGTGGTGTATTTGCGCAGGCGCTGGGCCAGCGATGGCCCTGCCCCACCCATGTGAAGGAGAGTATCGTAAAGATCGATGATCGTTGGTGGCTGAGAATTATGCGTCAGTGGGTCACTAGTGATGCCAGCCCGGGCGTAGGTATCGATGAGTGCTTGGTCGAGGTCGGCCTCCTCGGCTGGGCTGAGCAAGGCAATCTGCTGCCCACCCACCAACGTGCCGCCCAACATGAGCTTGAAGAGCCGCTGCAGGGTGATGAGGTTGGCGCGCAGGGCGTCGGTTGCTTCGTCGCTGTCGATCACTCGGGGGAGATCGAAGGGGTTAATCCGCGTATCGCTGCTGAGGCTGAGGCGAATGTAGCTCCCGCCGACTGCATCGGCTAGCTTCTGGTACTCGTTCTCAGGGTCGATGACGAGGATGTCGGTGCCAAGCATCATACTGCGCAGCGCCTCGAGCTTAACGGTGAAGGATTTACCAGCACCAGACTTCGCAAAGACGACCATATTCGCATTCTCAAGGCTAAAGCGGTCGAAAATAACGAGCCCTTGGTTGTGCTGGTTCACACCGTAGAGAATCCCCTCGCCGTCACTGAGGTCGGCACTGGTAAAGGGAAAGCTTGTGCTCACCGCGCCAGTGTTCATGTTGCGGCGGACTTGCAGTTGGTCGGTCATTTGAGGGATGGTGCTGTTGAGACCTTGCTCTTGCTGGTTGCTGGCGGTCTTGCTGTAGACCATATTTTGGCCAAAGATCGTCTCGATGACGTGCTGGACAAAACTCAATTCCTCGAGGCTATCGGCATAGAGCGTGACGTAGAGCCCAAAACGGAAGAAGCGCTCAGCCCCAAGCTGCAGCTGGTCGCGCAGCTCCTCGGCATCAGCCAGAGCGGCCTCGCGGGCTGGGTCACGCACCTTGCCTTTTTCAGAGTTAAGTGCCATATCGGCCTCAAGCTGCGTCACCTTCTTGCGGAGGTTATTAAGGACGATCTCTGTCTCGACGGGGTAGATAAACATGCTAATATCGAGCACTTGGTCGATGTTGATCAATCCTGATAGCCAGCCTGTATAGAGCTCACGTGGGTAACCGTAGATGTAGAGTGTGCGGCCATACTTGGTGCCAATGCGGAAGTACGTACTGTGGATCTCGAGACTGCTGGGAGCGATTAAGTCGCGCAGCGTCGTCATACCTTTGATAAAGGCTTCTTCTACCTCTGCTTGCTCGCGCTCGCGCTGCTGGGCAGCAATGTCGATTGGATCGGGTCGTCGTGCCATCAAAATTCTCCTTTGTGATATGCTGTCGAGGTTGGGACGGCTCCCTCACCCTTGCGGACGAAGGTGGAAGTCACGTTATTAAAGTCGCCCAGCGGCTCGCGCACCGCTGTGTCGGGGTTGTACATGTTGTAATAGAGGGTGCCGAGCTCTTTAGTCTTGAGCTGCACTGCCCGCACACCAATCTGCATCAAACCATTGAGGATGGTGTCAGCCCGGTTGCGGATCTCCTCGCGGGCTCGCTCGTAGGTTTCTTTGCTAATCTTCGTTACGGTGTTGGTATTCTTAGGAGTAAAGAGCTTGGTGAAGAACCCTTTACTCTGGTCGAGAATTGTCCCCTCCCCTGCTGGGTAATACGGGATGACGACGTAGAAGCTCTTGTCCATGATGTTGGCGTTTTGTGAGAGGTCGTCGATGAAGTTGATATAGTCTTCCATCAGCACGCTGAGCAGCATGTTGTCTTGGGTGCGTTGGATGGCGACGAGCTTATCCAGGTACGGGCCAATATCGACCCGCTGTGAGCGGATGCAGATCTGCACTGGGAAGTACAGTGCATTGAGGAAGTTCTGGTAGCTATATTCCACCCCCTCG
>CALBWN010000034.1 GCA_937974295.1 uncultured Candidatus Saccharibacteria bacterium | reverse complement strand
GCCAATCTACTATGCTGGGGCGCTGGCTGAGGGGGTTATTACACCAGCAACAATCTTCCAAGACAAGCCAACGGACTTTGGTGGTGGCTACCGACCACTCAATGCCGACCAACGTTGGCACGGAAATGTGACAACGCGTCGAGCGATTAGCTGGTCGCTGAATATCCCGAGTGTGGAGATCATGAAGAAGTTTGGTATTAGTAAGTCGGTTCAAACGGCTAACAATCTTGGTATCTCGTCGATTACTCAAGCAACAGGTGAGAAGAATGGCTTGTCTCTCGCACTTGGCTCGGGTGAGGCATCATTGACACAAATGACTAATGCCTACGCAGCATTTGGTAATCAAGGGCAGCAATTTGAGCTGGGGCTCATCGAGCAGGTTAATGACAAATACAACAAGAAAGTTAGCTGGCCCAATGCAACGAGTAAGCGGGCAATTAGCGAAGGCGGTGCCTACTTGATCTCAAATATTTTGTCCGATAATTCGGCACGAGCGAGCGTGTTTGGTTCAACCCTCACGGTGCCTGGCCACACTGCGGCCGTCAAGACAGGGACGACGAATGATAATAAAGATGCGTGGACGATTGGCTATAACCCAGAGTATGCCGTTGGCGTTTGGGTTGGCAACAATGATAATACACCAATGAAAAATGGTGGCTCAGACATGGCAGGGCCAATCTGGCGCAACACAATGGCAAAGCTCTTGGCGGGTCAGTCGAATACCCAATTTCCTGTGCCAAGTGGTGTCGTGCAGCGCTCGGTTTGTACGAGCGACGGTGGCCTGGCTACTACTGAGAATGCCAAGGGGACATACAAAGAATACTTCCTAACTGGCGCATTACCAACCAAGCAATGTAATGTTGTGCGCACCAAGATCGAAGTCTGTAACCTCAGTGATAAGAAAATGGAGTCTATCTACGAAGACGACTTCGACAGCACGAAACACTCGAAGAACAGCTCAGATTGCTCCACGACGAAACAGCAAATCCGCGTCTGTGACGTTGAACGAAAGCGCATCATTGCTATCGATGAGAAGGACTTTGATAGCAGCCGGTACTCAAAGAACATCGCGAGCTGTCGATCAAGCAGCAGTGGAAGCTCTGGTAACACAGGCGACGACAGTGATAATAGCTCAACCATCAACGGTAATACTCGCCGCCGCAATAATACCGGCAACAGTGGTAATACTGGTGGTACGAGTGGTGATAATTCTGGTACTGGTGGTACGAGCGACGATGATAGCTCTGGGCAGAATAATCAGAACAATACTGGTGGCAATAACAATAACTTCTTCAGGACTAACTTTTAGTACTTCGAGGAGGCGCGGATGATTGCTCATATTGCTGGCCAAGTTGATGAGAAGTTTGCGGGTAGTGTCATTATTGATGTGCAGGGGGTTGGCTACGAAATAGCGGTTGCAGCGCACGATTATGATGCGATACAGCTTGGTGAGACAGTTAAACTCTATACATACCACCATATCCGGGAGCAAGCTCAGGAGCTGTTTGGCTTTTCGTCACGGGCGGCCAAGAAACTGTTTGAGCTGCTCATCACTGTGCAGGGTGTGGGCCCCAAGGCAGCACTGGCCATCCTCAGTCTTGGCGAGGCTGAGCAGGTGCGTAATGCCTTAGCTAATGCCGATGCGGCCTTTATCCAAAAAGCCAGTGGGGTGGGCAAAAAGACTGCTGAGCGTGTGGTGGTAGACCTGCGAGATAAGGTGGGTGTACCGACGTACTATGCTACTCACGACGCGCCTGTTCAGGCAGAGCTTGATACAAACGACGAAGCGCTCGAAGCGTTGGTTGCGCTAGGCTATACGTTGGCAGATGCCACCAAAGCACTTGCTCATATTGATACGAGCTTACCCACAGCGCAGCGAGTGACAATGGCTTTGAAACAGTAACAATATAAAGAGAGGAGACGGGATGGCAAAAGTATTTGTGTCAGGACAGATTGGTGATATTCCTGTAGTGCAGCAAGTGCAGGCAGCGTTGGTGGCGGCTGGGCATGAGATTACTCATGATTGGACACGCAACGAAGGCGGCAGTAAGATGTTGGTTGGTCAGCAGACGAAGTTCGATCAAGCAGCAGAGTCAGCACGCCGTGCCACAAATGACATGAATGGTGTAACTGAGAGCGACGTCTACGTCATCTGTACCGATAATGAAAAAGCAGGCAAAGGTATGTATGTTGAGCTAGGTGGAGCGCTTGCACTCAATACTACTACTGGCTCACCACGAATTTATCTGTTGGGTCAACGCAAGCATGCAACAATCTTTTATTTCCATCCCTCGATTCGCTTGTGTGACTCGGTAGATGAAATTATTACTGACCTTGATCATTGATTAGGAATAACGCAAAAAATATGAGATACTAGCACGTAGTGTGAAAAATCCTGAGCAGAAAAATTCGGAGAAGCCTGATGTGCAGCATATATCTCGCCTAAGAGAAATGGCGAGTGTGGGGCTGACGGCCCTGCGCTATGGTGGCGTAGAATATATTGCACAGCGAGCACGTGATGGTAAGCCGATTGGCTCTGCGCTTGCAGCCTTTATGGTAGCTGATGTTGCTGATGGGCAAGTTCTTGACGATACGCCACTGCGCCGTGTAACTGACGGTGTGGTGGATACAGCCGCTGTGGTGCGTGTGATGTATGAGCTAGGCAAGCGCTACCCTGAGGCGCGAGCGGGGATTGCTGCCGTTGCGCTCGGACAGGCAGCAGCTGGCGCAGCCAATGCCTACCACCTGGCAAAAACTGGTGAGGTGACCAAGGGTGGGCGCTACAAACGAGCCGCTAATATCGCTACGGCGGCTTTTGCTATTATAACGGCACGTGGCAATCCAAGGCGGACGCGCTTCGCAGGCGGTATAGCGGCTGGCATTGTTGCAGTTACAACATTACCGCATCTGCGTGGAGTTGGTAAGCCGACTGGTAAACAAGTTCGCCGACTATAGTGCGCATAGCTGAGGCACATAGGCACCTCTGTTGACAACTGATAGATTTATCCATATAATAGGACATCTATGTTTGATAAATTTCCTAACTCTGCACCTGAATCGATTAGCCAGTCAAAGGAGCATTATACAAGAGCCTTTGAAGGGTCGGTGGAACGTGCCTGTAAGCGCTATCCTGAGCTACCTTACCATCATCCTGGGCATATGGCAGATGTGATGCAGGCAGTTAGTGAGCTTGTGGAGCTTTTGCCTGGTGATGGCTATCGGCGTGCTATAAATCCATGGCACGAAGAGCTCCTTGTCTTAGCAGCGGCCTGGCATGATGCTGGTTTTGACGAAGAGGCAGCTCAGACATATCCAACGAAGGAAGAATATGCGATACTGCTTATACTGGAAGACCTCGAGAATAATAAGATTGATCTGACTGGTGGTGACATTAATTTTCTTATTCGGGCCATTGGGGGTACAATTATGACTGGCTCACCCCAGCGTGATACGCCTGAAGCGAAGCTGCTCCATCACGCTGATATGGCCTATATGACAGCTGATTGGGAGACATTCTGGCGCGGTGCTGAGGCGTTCCATCACGAGGAACACCCGGACATGTCGTGGGAGGACTTCCAGAAGTTTGAGGCAGATTTCTTGCCAAAATATAAGGAGTCATTGAGTAATGACTTTCAATCACTTGGCATTGCTGAGGACGAAATCGAGAAACGGCTAGAAATACTTAAATCCCACCTCGATCAAGTTACGGCAATGGACAACCCGTGGACCAAGCGACAGAATAATCAGTAATGACAAGCATCATCTCCTCCTCTACAATAAAGCAAGAGAAGGAGGTGATAAAAATGAAAAACTGTGATATTTGCCCACTTGTGGCGGAGCAAACAACTGACGACCCGGCGGGGGTCTTGCAGGCTGATCGATGGAATGTAGTGCTTGATCGCAACCAACTATATCTTGGCAAAGGGTTTGTGACGCTACGCGAGCACAAGTCATCGCTTGGTGAGCTCGATGAGACCGACTGGCGCGAACTCCACGAGGTGATCCGCAGCATGGAGCGCGCAATGACCCAGGCGTTTGGTGCAGACGTGTGTAACTGGGAATGCTTGATGAACAATGCCGTCAAGGCTGGGCAGTCGACCCATGTGCACTGGCACCTCTACCCGCGCTACGTTGGTGGCACACACTTTGCGGGGGAGGATTTTCCTGACCCAAAGTGGCCACGCCATCTAGAGAGTGGCGAGCACCGTGTGAGTGAGGAGCTGTTTTGCAAGATTGTCCTTGCGGTGCAAGAGAACTTACCCTAAGCAAGGAACCATGCCGCTGCAAGGTATATAACAGCCAATATAGCCGGTGCAATTACCATACCCCACTCTTGTTTTTTGAACCCAATAACAACATCGCCAATTTGCGCTAAGCTTGCTGCAGCAAAGACAAGCTGCAGTGCAGAACCATTAAACGTAAATGGAGCAACTACCGTAAGTAACCCCAGTGGCAGTGCTCGAGAAGCGTACATTGCTGCGTAGAATTGCTCGCCATGAGTGATGGTAGTCGAGCGGCTCATCATACCAGGCTTGATGAGTGCAATAAGTGCAGCGATGATCGTTGCAATGGATGATAGGGTCGTGATGACAAGTGTGACAGTATGCATGAGTATAGTAAACCATATGATGAGGTTGCTATGCAATCTATCCCCACTACCAATGCTATAATAAACCTATGGCGATAGAACGAATTGTTGATACCAGTAGCCACGCGGATGATAGCGAGGAGCAGCGCATTGAAGTGACGTTGCGACCACAGCGCTTTGCGGAGTATGTGGGGCAGGAACGACTGAAGAAGAATTTGCAGTTAGCAATTGCGGCGGCGAAGAAGCGTGGTGAGCCAATCGACCATGTCTTGCTCTATGGCCCACCTGGCCTTGGCAAGACAACGATGGCGGCGGTGATTGCCAACGAGATGGGGGCTGGCTTGCGGGTCACTAGTGGCCCTGCAATTGAGAAAGCGGGCGATTTAGCATCAATCTTGACTAACCTCAATGATGGCGATGTGTTGTTTATTGATGAAATCCACCGCTTGGGGCGGGCCGTGGAAGAGATTTTATACTCGGCGATGGAGGATTTTAAGCTCGATATTGTCATTGGCAAAGGGCCAGCGGCACGCAGTGTGCGGCTCGACCTACCACGCTTTACAGTGATTGGTGCCACAACGCGGACGGGGAGCCTTGCAGCGCCACTGCGCGACCGATTTGGGCATATCTATCGTTTGGAATTTTACACTCCAGAGGAGATTGCGCAGATTATCACGCGGGCAGCGACCATCCTCGAGACGCACATCAAGCCAGAGGCGTCACAATTACTTTCTACGAGGGCGCGCCTCACACCACGGATTGCTAATCGATTGCTCAAGCGGGTGCGCGACTATGCGGATGTAAACGGCGATGGTATTATTGATGTAGCAACGACAACGCAGGCGCTGACTCTGCTGGAGGTCGACGAGCTTGGCCTCGACCCAGCCGACCGCAATTTGCTGCGCTCGATGCTCGATACCTATGGTGATAGCCCGGTTGGCCTGACGACAATTGCTGCTCTGACGGGTGATGAGACAACGACGATCGAAGACTTCTATGAGCCATATCTCTTGCAAATAGGCTTTATTGAGCGGACGCCGCGAGGCCGACGGGTGACACCTCGAGCACAGCAGCATCTTGGCCGCGCAATGGAGTAAGAGGCATGAGGTGATGGGCCTAAGATATGCTACAATATACCCATGAATTCACAACGATTGCAACGCAATGATCCACCACGGCCCGTCGCCTATGATGTCGATGGCAACCCACTCTACGCCGAGCCGCCCACAGCACCACGCGCGAGCAGCACACTCTACGATGTGAGCGGCAAAGAAGGCGCTCCCCACTACCATGCGCCGCGCCCAGAAGCGAATCTGCCACGGATGTCATCAGAGGTGCGCCGCCGCCATGATGAATCAGTCATGGCCTTCCCGAATCTCAACCTGAGTGAGCAAGAATACATCATTAGTGTGGTGCGTCGCCACCCAATCGGTATGCTGCCAGCGATCGTTATGTCTACCTTGATGACAAGCATCGTCTTAGCACTGATGTTTAATTACGACTATATTTTTGACCTCCTCCACCTACCAACTTCTGCTTCTGGGTCATTTATGTTGCTGTGTATGGCGCTCATCTTGGCCTTTATTCTTGGTGGCTATGTGTCGGTCTGGGTTTATACGCGCAATATGTTTTATCTAACAAATGAGAGTGTTATCCAAGAGATCCAGACCAGTATTTTTTCACACACCGAGCAAACGGTCAGCCTGATGAATATCGAAGATGCCAGCTACAACCAGCGTGGTGTCCTCCAAGCGATGTTTAATTATGGCTCTATTCGCCTCAGTACGGAGGGCGATGAGACGACCTATCGCTTCTCATTTGTAGCCAACCCCAAGCAAGAAATTGCGACGCTCAATAATGCGGTGGAGGACTTTAAGAACGGCCGGCCAGTGGCAAATGACTAATACTAGCAGACGTTGATGATAAAAACACCGAGCAGACAAAGCTCGGTGTTTTTTGTATACCTATATACCTAATATACAGACTTAGGTATTATTGCGATTAGTCTTGGTGTAGTCTGCCTCACGCTCTAAGTTGGCGGTGAGTTTGTAGCCTTTGCACTGGTTGTCGGTGGTGCAGTCGGTGCCGCTGTAATGGTAGCTAGACTGGGCGCTGCCAAGCTTGTGGCCATTTGGATCGGTAAAGAGCGATGGGTCAACTGAACGTAGCGTCTTGCTATCAATCGTGTTGGGGTAGTGGTTATTCTTCTCAAAATATACTTCTTCTAGGCTATAGTACATCGCGTTAATGGCAGTTTTGCGCTGATTGTCACGCTGCGTCGCTTCGGTCGCGATTTTCTCACTGAAAAAGAGCCAGCTGCCCGTTGCAAGCAGAGCGATCACAACGATGAGCTCAATAACGGTAAATCCTTTACGTGCCTTCATGGTGTTATTATAGCATGTCTACCACGAAAAAATCTCCCTAGATAGGTCTGTTGCTGCTCAGCACTCTATATTGATCGGTCAGTGAGAAGTTGGAGATTATAAAAATAAATCGGTGATAGTCGAGGTATTATTACTGTAAATCAATCTCCACGCGGACAACGGCAATAGATTCTGGTATAATAAATTCTTGAAGGAGAGGGGACGTATGACCAAACAATCGAATACGACACAAACCACAGACGACGGCAAGCTCAAAGCGCTTGGCCTCGCGATGGATCAGATTACAAAACAATTTGGCGATGGTGCCATTATGAAGCTTGGTGAATTCCACCAGGCGGATGTAGCGGTGATTCCGTCTGGCTCACTGAGCCTCGATCTTGCGCTGGGCGGCGGCTATCCTAAGGGGCGCATTATCGAGATTTATGGGCCAGAGAGTAGCGGTAAGACGACACTCACGTTGCATGCCATTGCAGAGATTCAGAAGCAGGGTGGCACAGCAGCCTTTGTTGATGCCGAGCATGCGCTCGACCCAAGCTATGCCAAAAAGCTTGGTGTCGATACAGACAACCTTTTGGTGTCGCAGCCAGATAATGGTGAGCAAGCGTTGGAGATTACGGAGACGCTGGTGCGGTCGAACGCCGTTGATCTCATTGTGGTAGACTCGGTGGCAGCGCTGACGCCCCAAGCTGAGATTGACGGCGACATGGGTGATTCACATATGGGTCTCCAGGCTCGCTTGATGAGCCAAGCACTCCGCAAGCTCACCGGGATTATTAACAAGAGCAAAGCTACCGTCATTTTCATCAACCAGATCCGCATGAAGATCGGCGTGATGTTTGGCAACCCTGAGACAACGACCGGTGGTAATGCGCTCAAGTTCTATGCCTCGCAGCGGGTGGACATCCGCCGGATTGGGCAAATCAAAGTGGGTGATGACATTCGCGGTAACCGCACGAAGGTAAAGGTGGTGAAGAATAAGATTGCGCCGCCCTTCCGCGTTGCTGAGTTTGATATCATGTACAACGAAGGTATCTCTAAGACGGGGGATATTCTCGACCTAGCAGTGCAGCATGGCATTGTTGATAAGTCTGGCGCTTTCTTCAAATACGGTGGCGAGACAATTGGCCAAGGCCGCGACAAAACCAAAGAGTATCTCAAAGAGCATGCCGATACCTTGGCTGAAATTGATAGTAAAGTTCGTGAGGCAGTGAAGGCGGCGGAAGAATAGTTGATGGATGACGAGAGACGAGCACAGGAATTTACAGACAAATATTTGCAATCATGGGTAGAGCCTGACCAAGCCACCCGGCATGAATGCATTCGCAAAATCTGGGCACCCGATGGCCAATTATGTGTGTCTGATCCTGCTCAGACGATTGAAGGTGTAGCAGCCATTATTGCTCATGTCGATCAGCTATACGGGGCCTTGAGTCAATTAAGATTTGTCTACGATCAGCGCATTGTCTGTGGTGACGCGCTATTGCTACGTTGGTCAATTTTTGATCAATCTGGCCAGCAGCGTATTAAACGCGGCGTTAACATTGTTTGGCGTGATGAGTCGGGCCGTGCTCAGCGAGTATATATGTTTATGAATGTTGAATAGAAACGAAGAAACAACTGCTAGGTTCATAGACACAACCCAACCTACTTAATGGAAGAACTAGGACGAATATCGCGCGAGTCATGAAATAGGGGTAGAGACCAAAGACCAAGGCAACGAGTCTAGAGTCGACACCAGAGGAGTAAAAATAAAGCATGGATATCGAAAACCACTACAGAAACGACACTCCGTTTACTCGGGCAATCATCCTCCATGGACGACGAAGCTTTAACAAATATCATAACCCTACGGTTGATAGTACAAGCAACTCTCATTGGCTGCCTTGGCTCCAGCAACAACTCTTGATACGTGGGATATTAACGCAAACACCCGAGATGCCTCGCCCATACGAGCCACGCTACGAGGCATGGTGCCAAGAGTTTGCCCATCTGCCAGTGGATGAGCGTACGCTGCTAGTGGGCCATAGCTGTGGTGGAGGTTTTTTGCTTCGCTGGCTGAGTGAGGGAAACTGTCGTGTTGGCCGGGTCGTACTGGTGGCACCGTGGCTGGATGTTGAGGGAGAGGCAGGAGATTTCTTTCGCTTTGCACTCGACCGCCAGATAGACCGCAAAGCAGTGCACGGCATTGATGTGCTCTACTCTACCAACGACTACCCACACCTGCAAAGCTCCACGGCAAAGCTCCGCTGTGAGCTACCCCAGCTGCGCTACCATCGATTTGTCGACCATGGCCACTTCACCTTTAGTGCAATGCAGACGCGAGCGTTTCCAGAGCTGGTAGAAATTTGTTTAAGAGAGGAGAAGAAATGACTGAAAATGATGACTTGAAAGACGAAAGTAGGGTGCTAGATGCACTTCCCACGACGCAGATTGATATAACGCGCGTAGCGAATCTGCGCGAGATACTCAAAGAGTACGGGCACAAGACGACAGAAATATGTAGCATGCAGCTTGGCTATGATAATCATCTCTATGTTTTGCTCTCGAGTAATATCCCAATGAGAGATGGGTGGGCTTGTTTTACAGAAATCAAGGTAGACAGTGTCTTTTCGGTTCTTGAATTGGTCATCGACTGGGAGAAAAAGGTGGTTAAACAGATAATACACCTTGACCTTGGCCGGCGTTTTATTAATTTTCGCTACGTTCAGCCGATTGGCGATAAGCTGCTGCTGGTCTGCCCACGGATGGACTATGAGGAGCCATCTATGGGTAATAATGCAGAGATTGTTGATAGAACTGGCAAGGGAATCATGCTGGGGTGCTTGGGCGATGCGGTTGGCGGGGTGATTGTCACAGAGAATAGTGACATCATCACCAGTTATCTTGATGAAGGTGTGTATGCGTGGTATAACCCAATCAGTGGCCTTGGATTGAGAGTGTGGGATGATAAACTGCGAGAGAACTCTGATAAGATCCCGGCGTTCACGCGAGATGAAGTCATCTATATGTTCTTTGATGAGTGCAAGAATTTTTGGTACAAAGATATATCTGATTTTAAACCAAGAAAGGTTAGTCAAGCAGGTGTATACACAGTATACGAACCATATATTCATAGCATGAGAGCTTTTCTTGCCTATGATAATGCTAGTAAATTGCTTGCTGATGGGGGGTATGACCAAGAGAATACGTTCTATGTTGTTGACGTATCTCCCGCTCGAGATGAGCAGACACGCCGACCAACTGTTATGATTGGACATATGGTACCAGTAGAGAAAATAGAGCTTGTTTCTGATGGCGAGAGAGTTGAGGAAATAAATAGCGATCAATCAGCTTTTCGTACCAATAAAGCTGTCTTCATTGATGAAGCATATAACATTTATCTCAAAACATTTCAGTAGTGGTGTTGACACAGCTCATTTCTAGAGAGGAGAGCTGGGTGACATGACTAAAAAATTTGCATATAATACATACATGCCGACAGAAAAAACCTACACCATCACTGCGCTCACTGCACAGGTGCGGAGTGCCGATCGGGTGAATGTATTCATCGATGGTAAATACGATTTTAGCCTTGATGTGGCGCAGGTAGTGGATTGTGGCGTGAAGGTAGGGCGGGTACTGACTGAAGCCGAGCTAGCTGAGCTGCGCCGCGAGGGGGAGTTTGGTAAGCTCTACGCGCGGGCGCTTGAGTACACCCTGATGCGGCCGCACAGTGCACGCGAAATCCGCGACTATCTCCAGCGCAAAACACTGCCACGCAAGTATAAACAACGCAAAACTGGCACGCTGGTTGAGAAGCCTGGTGCTTCGCCCGCCGTGGCGCAGCGGGTGTTTGCGCGCCTTGAGGAGCGTGGGTATATCGATGACGGCACATTTGCCCAGTGGTGGGTGGAGAATCGCCACCAGAGTAAGGGTGCGTCGCGCCGCAAGCTGGAGGCAGAGCTCCGTGCCAAGGGTGTTGCACCGGAGGTGATAAACCAAGCATTAGCGCACTCTACACGGACTGATGAAGACGAGCTAGCTAAGGTGATTGCCAAAAAACGCCCCCGCTACCCAGACGAGCAAAAGCTCATCGCCTATCTCTTGCGCCAAGGCTTTGCCTATGATGACATCCGAGCCGCTTTGGCGGGTGATGAGTACTGATGTGTTAGCGACGCTCGTCTGTCTTGATTGATTCTCGGGCCTGCGATGGCTTGCGGAAAGGGTTGACGTATTCACCACTACTCATGGCTGGTTGGGTGGCCTTTTGTTCGGGCTTTTTGGTCTCAGCCTGCGACTGGACGATGATGGCGTCATTATTGATCTCGATAATCTGTGACCGATGAATAACCAGCTCAGCATCATTGAGGCGGTGGAGCCACGAGCGCCGGACAATGAGCTGCTGGATGACAAAATTACCCGTCTCGATCGTATAGTCGCTAATCTTACCGAGGCGTCGCCCGCGCTTGTCTTGGACAGGCATGCCCAAAAGGTGAAATTTGAGCTCGTAGAGGCGCTGGATCTTGATGACGTCGGTGGGGGTGATGAGCTCGTCGACAGAGTCGATAATCATGCCGAGTTCACTCATCTCACGCACATCAGCGAGGCGGAGCAGCATGGTTGTGTCGTTAGCAAATGAGCCATTCACGGTGTAGGCAACGATGGCTAAAGTTGCTGGATCGACAAGTGGTTGGGTGAGGCTGCCAACTTTGCCACCCATTTGTAAGCTCATGACAGGATAGTTGGCGAGTGCAGATCCAAGCAGTATCATATGTGTAGTATATCATTGCGCCGCAAAAAGCTCCACTAGCGGCTGCGCAAAATGTTACTCAACAAATGGGTTACGCGAGCTAATTGGTAGCTGGCTGGCGCTTTGGTCGGACTCGCTGGCGGTTTTGAGTTGCTCGATTTTTTTGATGGTCGCTTGGTCGATACCATTAGTGGGTTGGGGTGGAGCAGCCTCTGACGCCTTGGAGATGGTGGCATTAAGCAAGAAGGTAATAACGGCTAGGCCGCCGAAGGCAATAATAACAAAGAGAATGATGTGGTAGCGGTGGAGAAATTTGCTACTGGCGCGCCCAAGCGCGGCGAGTGAGAGATCGCTGTTCATGATCGGAGATA
Source organism: uncultured Candidatus Saccharibacteria bacterium (assembly GCA_937974295.1). GTDB lineage: Bacteria > Patescibacteriota > Saccharimonadia > Saccharimonadales > Saccharimonadaceae > Saccharimonas. The sequence goes on along the minus strand of CALBWN010000034.1, from coordinate 1,294 downwards.
TACCTCGATGGTTAATGTGTTGCTAGTAATACTATCGGGTGGCTGGCCCTGAGCGGTGCTGCGCGAGAGGTCGACATTGGCGATGCGCATCTTTGTCAGACTTTGCTCGACGAGATACATGAAGGTAAGAAGCTTCCGATACTCGACGGGGTTCTTGACGGTAACAGAGGCGGTAGTCGCTTTGAGACCCGCAATAGCAGGCAGGGATGTGCCTGTCTTGCTACTACTTGATGAGCTACTTGACGAACTGCTTGATGAGCCGCCCTTGGCGTTGTCATCAGCAAAGGTGATGTCTGAAATAGTAATGCCAGCCTTGCGGGCAAAGTCATTGAGGTCGTTGATGATCTGATCCTGATATTGGTAGCTTTTGCTCTCGGCAGCGATCTTGGAGGCGCGCTCGACGGCATGATGCTGCGTTTTGAGCATCTTTTCGGTCTGGGAAAGCTCTTGCAACTCAGACTCACTGGCGGCAGCTTGCGAGGCAACAGTGCTGGCATCGGCCGCAAAGCTATCAAGCCAGTTATAGGCCAGCGCAAAGCCACCAGCTCCAATTGCAGTAATGGCTACCAGCGACACGGCAAGGATAATCCGGAGATTTGTCGCCGTTAGGGTGAATTTTTTACTCATTGTTGGCCTATTCCTTTCTTGAATGTGACACTGTAGGTTGAGGTGTAGGGATAACTACCAGCGTCTTTGTCTTGCAGCGTGATGGATTGGAAGCTGACGCTGGAGAAGATGGCGGAGTCATTGAGGCGGTTGCGCAGAGCAATAGCATCGTTGTAGCCTTTGGCGCGGATACTCAGCGTGGTGGGGGTGCCAAAGGTGGTTGGGTCGATATTAAGTTGCTCGATGATAACGTTGGGCGGAAGGCGGTCGGCAATAAGCTTGATGAGGCGGGTGTACGAGACCTGTTGGTCGAGGATGGCCTTGGCAGTGGTGAGGTTGGCCTTGAATTCAGTGGCTTCACGCTTGACGGTGGCGTATTCGGCAGTTTTGTTGTGGTTGCGCTCTACGGCGGCTTCGTTGCGGCCCCGCTCGGTTGCGATGAAAAAGTACACACCGCCGATTTCAGCCAAAACGACAAAGACCAAGACAAAGAGTAGCACAACATAGCGGCGCAGTAAGGTGTTGGTGCGGCTCGCAGCGAGCTGCTTTTTATAGGCTGGTGGCAATAGATTAATCATTTCCAAATCTCCCCACTACTAAGGCTGGCCAGGCCTGCAACACTGATATACCGAGGCCGAAACTGCTTTTGTGGCTGCTGGAGCTTGCCAAAGTCGAGCTTTTGCCATGG
>CALBWN010000033.1 GCA_937974295.1 uncultured Candidatus Saccharibacteria bacterium | reverse complement strand
GGTATGTATAGAAACATGCTTATTACAGTAGTATCTACTGCGAACAGTATGAGAAAGCAGTAAAGCGCTCAGCCTCAGATAGACACACTTTGACTTACCCGATCAAATATGGCACACTTGAGAGTGGTGGGGCGACCAGCGCCTCAAGGATACGCATGGAAGGAGAACTCTCATGCACAACAGGAAAAACGCATGGGACGATCGTTCCATGCGCCGCGAAGCCAGAAAGGCGCGTAACGTTGCGCCCTTCTGGCTAATCAAGGTGTTCTCCTGGGCGGGTGTACCGCTTGGCAGTTACCTCATGCTGTTTCACTTCGGTGGGACGGCATTTGGGGTTCACGAGCTGCCCTGGCTCGTGATGTATCTCATGTGGCTCCTCTTCGGAGGAGCCATCGTGGCAGGCCAGCGCCTGCCAAAGGCCTCGGGGTTGCTGCTCATTGCAGTAGCCGCTATTGGGGGGATTTTTATCTCCCTCTTTGCCTGGGGGTTAGTGCTCTAACCTTCCTAGGTTACCCCTACCGCTAAGGGCGGGTTGAGCAGCGCCATGTGGCTTGCTGCTCCCCGCCCTTTTCTCTCGCTTGAAGTAAAAATCACTCTGCCTTCTACCTCGCTTTTTCTCTGCTACTCTGCTATAGTAAGGCTATGGATTTAGAACTTGTGACACTGACTGGTAGCAAGCTGCACGAGACTGTGTATGAGGTGATGCTACCGACGCCGGAGGGGCAGATTGCGGTCTTTCCGGGGCACGAACCACTAGTAACTCTGGCAGTGCCAGGTGTCGTAGCGGTGCGTCGCGCCAAGGACGACAGTGACGACCAGCTGGAGTACTTTGCCATCTCTGGTGGAGTGGTCGAGATTAGCCAGATAAAGGTACGCATCTTGGTGGACGAAGCCGAGCATGGCGACGATATCATTGAGGCCGAGAGCAAAGCCGCCCTCGAGCGTGCCCTCAAGCAGCGCGACAACGCCAGCACCCAGGTAGAGCTCGAGAAGGCTCACCAACTGGTCGACCGCCATGCCGTGCGCCTCAAGGTAGCTGGCCTGCGCCGGCGCCACAACAAGCACCGCGTATAAAACACATTGATGACAGAGACAAGCGCAGAGAGGCAGTATATAATGGCAGAATTTTATTCACAAGCCTCATCATCAGATGAAGCACAGAGTTATCGAGGTAATGATGAGAAGACTACAAGTGATTGCTATGAGCAGCCTGTTGTATCTTACCAATTAGGTAACGAGTATGGCCTTGGCAAGCTTAATACGCCAGAGTGTCCCCATGCGGCAGAATTTATTCAGGAACTTGGTGAATACTATGTGCCAGCAGTACAGAACATCATTGGCGCGTGTATGGATGGTCGGCCCGGCAGCACAGCGGAAGCAGTGCCAAATGGTGCAGGCGGTGGCTTGCTCTACCTAGTGACGGATCGACTGGTGCGTGGTAATAGTGATGCTATTAATGAAGCGAATGCGCGCGTTCTGGGGCGGATTGGCCAGATACCCGCGACAGTGCACGTCCATCGGGATGACCATGCTCATGGCGAACAAGCCGGCTGCGCTGCGGCCGACAAAGTGAGTGCTATCTTCACCGTCATTGCTCAGCGTGGCGAGCAGTTGCGTGTCCTCGCCACCGAGCTTGGCCTTGGTAGCGATAGTAGCGACGAAGCCCACCAGCAGATCATTCGTCATGCAGCAGATGAGTCCAAGCTTGTTATGGCTAGTGGCAACGATCTTGTGGCAATGGTCGACGCGCAGCTAGCAAAGAGTGCTGAGCCCACTGGTGCTCATACCGATATGTTGCACGGTAGCCACCATGAGGCGGTGGTGGTGATGAATCAGCGCGCTGGGACGACGCTCGACCGCCAGGCTTTGGCACAGGAATTCGACCGCGCACCAGACGAGCATCGCCAGGCCTTCAATATCGACACGTGGGCCTTTGCACCCTCAGCCGAGGCGCTCTACCCGGGCGATCCAACCGCCCAGCAGTATGCTACCACTGCCATGCTCTACTACAACCTTGCTGCCATCATGGCGCTGTGTGGTCCACGCATGACGGTGACCGTGCTTGCATAGCCTCTAAAGGAGCGCACAAAAGTAAATAACAAGTAAATTAAACCAACCCCTTGGGTTAGTTAAGAGGCCTCTTCTTAGTACCTCTTTTTCTTGCGCGGCAACAGTAATTATAATAAGCGTTTCTTTCTTCGCAGATAAAGACATCGCAAGCATCACTACCCTACTCATACCGATGGAGAACTATCACTCTAGGTGGCCCTCATGCAATACAATGATGAGGAAGGAGTAAGCAGAGCAAGAATGCCAGCTACTCAGATGCAGACATTGCTTCGTGCCACTGATGGATAATCCGCCGCGCGTCATCTGTGCTGGTGGTGTGCATCAGCTGGTCGCGCAGCTCCTTAGCGCCGTCAAAGTCGCGAATGTAGATCTTGTAGAAGCGTTTGAGCGTCTCGTATGGCCGTCCTAGCTGTGGCTGCCAGTGGTCGAAGAGATCGAGGTGGTAGCGAAGGAGTGCGAAGTTGCGCTGCGCCAGAGAGCCACTACCCTGCGCGACACTATCGACACGCGGCGCAAAGCAAAATGGATCGGCAAACACCCCGCGGCCAATCATCACACCATTAACGCCTGGGTGGGCTGCCACTAGCGACATGCCATGCGCCCGATCGCGAATATCACCATTGATAGTGAGCAGCGTCTGCGGCGCAATCGCATCGCGCAGCGCCACGATATCATCAATCAGCTCATAGTGCGCCGCTACCTTGCTCATCTCCTTCTTGGTACGCAAGTGGATAGTGAGGTTGACGATATCTTGCTGAAGCAGCGTCGTGAGCCATGCCCGCCACTCATCCACAGTGCTGTAGCCAAGGCGGGTCTTAACGCTGACTGGTAAGCCAGCCGTCTTGGCCGCGGCAATAGCGGCTACTGCAACGTCTGGATTGCGAATCAGCGCCGCTCCCCCACTCTTGATAGCACTCTTAGCAGGGCAACCCATGTTAATATCGATCCCTGCAAAACCCAGGCGTGCACAGTGCTGGGTAAACTGCTCCATATCGCCTGGCTCGCCACCCCAGATCTGCGCCACCAAGGGATGCTCATCATCTGTCTTGACGAGCCGCCCAGCAATTGCCCTGTCACCAGCGTGTACCCAGCCCGTCGCATTAGCAAACTCAGTAAAAAACACATCGGGCGCACCAGCCCGCTCCACCACGTGGCGAAATACCACATCCGTCACCGCCTCCATCGGTGCCAAAACAAAAAATGGCTGCGGCAAATCATTCCAAAACGACGTCATATCAAGCTATTATAACACAATTGATCAGGGGAGAGCCCCCACACCCGCATGCGTAGCTAGGCGAGCGTGGGGGATGGGTGTGAGCATGCTGATCTATTTATAGATCACCCCCTTTCTGGGGTTGGCTCCTCCAAGGCATTTCCTTGGAGGGCACTCACACAGCTGGGATGGCAGGAGTCGAACCTGCTACGAGAGCCCTCGTATGCTTGTCTCCATCGACAAACAAGCCTCTCGTACGCCTCAACCAAACGGGGCATCCCAGGTCGGTCTCCATTGACCGACTACTCCTTACAAAAACTCAAGCCGGAGCAGTGCCGGCGAATTTTTGTAAGGGTAGAGATAATTGTAATCTACCTAGTGAGGATTGTCAAGTAGTGAGCGCCTGAATTTTATAGCTATACCACGGTTATGTACTAAAAAAGGAAGAAGCTCCTGCCTCAACGCATGATGCGGATGCAGGAGCTGGGAGAGACTACAAGCGGTTCTGCTCGTTCTGGCGGGTGGCCAGGGCGCGAGTGAATCTCGCGAGTCTCATGTGTTTTAAAGAAGCCTCCGTGGCAGGTGCACGGTGCGCGGCAATAAACGCGCAGCATGAGACTTCTCGATCGTTGCCTTCCAAGTGGCAACGATACCGCCTACCCCCTTGATGCCGATAAAGGGTAACCTGCGGCGGTTGCTATGGTGATGCTCTACGCAAGAAAGCGGAGCATTTGCCATATAGCGGAGATAGCAGGAATCGAACCTGCAACACCATTGTTAGGAGCCTGGCTACTCCTTATCTCCAGTGACGGATAGGTGCACGACCTTGTTCTGTCGTGATTTACACCTACTCTCTCAGCCTCGCACGTGAGGCTGACCGTCTTTACAGGGTAAGAAGACTACTTCTTACCCTGTAGTGCGCGAGCGGCTTCCCGCCCGCGAGCACCGGCTTGTTTTGTCGCTTCAGCCAGCTTTTCCTGCTGGCGTCGGTCGGCTGTGCCGGTACGGGCCGCCTGAAGGGCGGCTTGGTGTTCCTGGGGTGTCCAGGACATGGAGAATCACCTCCTCTCCGCCGAAGTCTCGGCAGAAATTGTCGGTGAACCCTTTTTCAAGGACGCTCTCGTGCTGAGCGTCTCGAGTTTTTGGCATATCTGATGCCAAAACGGGGTCCACTCAGTTTCGAGCTGTTACTATATATACCAATATACAGCGAGCCTGTCAATCAATATGCGCATGTCCTGCAGAGATTCTCGTTTTGTTCTTACGTTCTGTTTCATTCTATGTACTATTCGCAACAAATGACAGACGACGTAGATTTATTGCACTCAGACAGTTTTATGCTCCCGCTGTAAGGATCAGATAAAAATAAGCAGAGATAATTGCCTCTAGAAAACTCACCCACCAGCGCAAGAGAGAATACCGCATATACTACACCAAAATATTCCGGACAGGGTAGCAAAAAAGCTTGCCCATGTGCTTAGCCATTAGCCACTCCACTCTCTCCTGTAGTGCGTTGCAGCACAGGTGTATAGCGAATACGTTGTCTATTGCATCACAAGCACTCGCCCGAGCGGCTATTCTTGCTCTTCTATACGCCGCAGCAGATCCTCCTCAAAGGCGAGGATGCCTTTGTAGGTGGCTGGGTAGTGGCTAGTATCAGGCAGCTGGAGCTGAGTAATGCAGTGCCACACAGCGGCGATGAGCTGGGCAAATTCATCCAGCTCGGCTTGGGAAAAGCTGGTGCTGAGCTGGTGGATATCGCCCGTATCCTTATCTGGCTCGACAAACTGCAGCGTAGCCCCGGCAAAGTCGTAGCGAGCATAGTCGCGCGAGTGGCGCACAAGGAGCTCGTAGAACATCAGCTGCTGGCGGTATTTGTGCAGCTTAATCTTCTCGGCATCGGTGCGGCCCTGCCAGCTGCGGGCGGGCTTGCCCGTCTTGTAGTCTGTAACGGCGATGGTATTGGCAGTGTGGTCGATATCGACAAGGTCGAGCGTACCAGTAAGGCGAGCATCGCCCAGCACGACTCCTTGGCCAGCAAAGCTCAGCTCGGTCTTTTGCTCAGGGCGGAAGGTCTGCGCCTCTGCCCGCAAGAAAGCACCAAGCGAATCCAGCCCCTTGCGGCTAAAGTACGCGAAGTCCTCTGGTCTTAGTGGCTGGCGGCCGAGCTCTTGCTCGAAGTCGCCCAGGATATCCTCGGCCGGTCGCACTTTGCCCGTGGCAGTAAGATGGGTGTGTGCACGCTGCAGCACGTGGTGGATGGCATTGCCGTAGATTGCATAAGGGCTGGGTGCTTGCGGGAAGCGCAGTAGGTAGCCAGTAAGAAAGGCTGCCGGCCCACCCCGCGAGACATCTAAGAAGGCGGTAAGGTGGGTACTAGAGAGCTTATACTGCTCGAGCATAGGCTGAAGGAGTTGCTGCAGATCGGGCTCGGGCGTGCCAACTGGCGCAAGGCGGCGCTGCCAATCGGCAGTGAGCTGGGCGGTGAGGCTTGGTATGTCGTTGGGTATATCGACAGTAGTTGCAGTGAGGTCGACGCCGTCGAGGAAGCTGGCTGGCAGCGTTGCTTTGCCAGCATCATCTTGGGTGCTGTAGCTGATGGTGAGGCGGTCGCGCGCTCGCGTCATGGCGACGAAAAAGAGGCGGAGGCGCTCGTCGTATGTATTGCCGGCGGGGGCAATAGCGAGGTTATCTGGATACGTGATGAGCGACACGGGTGAGCGCACGCGCCGCCCCCAGGTGCTATCAATAGCGCCTATGATATAGACATGGCCAAACTCTAACCCCTTGGCTTTGTGCGCCGTCATGAGGTTAATGCGGCCAGTATGCGCCTCGGTGCGCTGGCGAATGGTGGTGATAGGTGTCTTGAACTGCCGGTGCAAGCTGAGGAGGTCGAGCATATCGACGAGCCGGAGTGTCTCGTCATCACCACGATGCTCCTGCGTGCGGCTGCGCAGGGTGCGCAAAGCCTCGAGGCAGGCGAGGTATGCGTCGGGCTGCTCGGCAAGCTTCTCACGCGAGAAGTAATAGTCGTACAGTGGTGAGCGGTAGCTTATGGTGGGCATTGCAGGAGTTGCTTCGGTGGAGAGGCTGATGGGTTGGTCGAATTGGGCCATCTGCTGCGCCATATATTCGGTGATGACACTAGCTACGACGGCTTGAGTTTTTTCGCCAGCGGCTGGCTGCGGGATGCCAAGCAGATCATCCAGCACCAGCTCAAGTGGCTGATGCTGCGCATGCCACGCCATATGGATGAGCCACACCATCAGGGGTTGGAAGGTTGGGCTGGCCATCATTGTCTCGCCCCACGTTTGGTGGTTGCGCCACGCCTGGAGGCTGAGCTGCCAAATATCCTGGCTGGCAAAGCCAAAGGCTGGGTGCGCCATCAGCTCTGGCAGCAGGCTATCGGCAGTGGGAAACTCCCCTGCTGCTATGGCGTCGATGACCCGCGCGAGTAGCTCAAGTGCTTGGATAACGGGGTTGTCGAGAATGTTATCGCGCCGCTCGTAGTTGATGGCAATGCCTGCGGCCTGGAGGTGCGGCACCAGTGCTACTAGCTCGCGGTGGCGCCGAGCCAAGACGGCAATCTCTTCAGGCGGTGTGCCACTGTCGATCTGCTGGCGGATCTGCTGTGCTAGCCATTGGCGCTCGGCCAGGCTGGTGGGCAGCTCGGCCAGACTGACGGCAGTCTGGGCTGGCTGGTGATGGGCCGTGAGCGTCTTATCGAGCTCGGGAAGCACCGCCTCTAACCGGTCGCTCCCCTGAGTAATAACAGCCCGGGCTGGTGTGAGAATGGCGCGACTCGAGCGGTAGTTATCCGTCAAGACGATCAGCTGCACATCACGGTAATGGCTGCGGAAGCGATGAATATTGCTCACATCTGCCCCCTGGAAGCTGTAGATTGCTTGGTCGTCATCCCCCACTGCCATAATATTGGGGCGACCCTCGTGGATCAGACTACTCGTCAGCGAAAAGAGGATGCGCAGCTGCGCGAGGTTGGTGTCTTGGAATTCATCCACCATGATGTATTGGTACTGCTCCTCTAGGTTGGCGCGCAGCTCAGGCTGGGCATCGAGCGCCTGAGCGAGCTGGAGAATCATATCATCGTAGTCATAGAGACCAGCCGAACTAAGCTCTGTAAGATACGCGTCGTAGACTTCTGCCAGGGCGCGCAGCTTACCCAGGCGCTTGCGATCTCTCAGGACATAATTCCCAGTAGCATCCTTCTCGCACCAGTGGTTGCGCCAGGCGGTGAGCGGTGTGGTCTTGCCGCTGTCAAGCGTCTCGTCGATCACCCGAGCGAGGCTCAGCGAGAAGCTATCGGCCAGCGGTGGGATGGTGGGCGGCAACGGCGGCAGTGGTAGCTGAGCTGCTTCGCCCGCTAGCGGGGCGAGCTTGCCGGCCATCGGTTTGCTTATCCGCCCAGCAGAAAAGACCTCGCTGAGACGTGGCTCGACGGCTGCTATGAGCGCCTCGTCCGCATCGATGACCTGCCGAAGCTCTGCGCTACTGAGACCGGCCTGCTTGAGCTGGCTAATGCTCCGGCTGATGTCTTGCAGGTAGGTAAACTCACCATTCTGCTTACTACTCAAGGGGTTATGATGATCGAGCCGGCTCAGGATACCGCGCAAAATCTCGTAGCTGCCAAGCTCATCGGTGGGCTTCAGCGATGCACCGTGGTAAAAATACTCGCGGTGGTGATTAATCGCCTCACTACCAAAGCTATGGAAGGTATGGATGGCAACGCGGTAGGCATCTGCTCCAATGATGCTGCGCAGGCGCTGGCGCATCGCGGCTGCCCCGCTGTCGGTAAAGGTGAGGCAGAGGATATTCTCAGGCAACACGTCCGTCTGGCGCAGGATGTTGGCGGCACGCATGCTGAGCAGCTCCGTCTTGCCAGTACCGGGGCCAGCCACAACGAGCAGTGGCCCATCGATCGTATCGACGGCGGCACGCTGCTGGCTATTGAGGTGTGTGTATCGAGTCGAAAATTCGTGTTGAGACATGTCTCCATTATCGCACACTCGCCGCCTCGGCTCTAGCGGCTTGGCCAAGATTCCGGTATAATAATTGTCATGGACTTTGGTAATCATATGGACGTTGCATATGTGCAAAAGGCTCTCGCCGCGCGCTTTGGGGTGCAGCTGGTGATCGATCGCGTGGTGGCGCGCAATATTGCCGCGGGGCTTGCCGCCAAGGCATCGGTGTTTTTTGCGACAGACGGCCAGCTCTATTGCTTGGTCTATGGGCCATCGCGCCTCTTGCTCGGCGATGTCAAGAAGATCGCGGTGCGGATCGGTCTGCGCGCCGAGACATTCTTTCCGCCACGGGGCCAGCCAGAGTATTTTGACGAATTTGGCCGGCAGAAATTTCGCGAAATATTTCCCGGATTTGGGCGCATCACCGATCGCGACATCATGTACTATCGCACCCTTGCACCATACAACCCAGCTCTCATCCTCGTTGATGAAGTGAAGGACGGCCACATTTATCAAGCAGACAGCGATGCGCGCAGTGGCTGGCGCGTTGCCGCCAAGTGTCAATATCATCGAGGAGAGGTAAAATAACGATATGAAGGACTATCTAGCAATCATCCGGCGCAACTTTGCCTCGCCCATCGTGCTGGCGATTTTGCTTCTTGCAATAGCGCTGGTCTATGTGCGGGAGTATCGCGATGCCTGGTTTATATCATTCGTCATTATGGTCAATTCCCTGATCGGTGCGGTGCAAGAGATTCGGGCCAAGCGTGCCCTGCGCAAGCTCGAGCTAATGAGTGCACCGCGCACCCGCGTCGTCCAGGCCGATGGTACGGTCGCTGAGGTGCTCTACGATGCACTGCAGGTTGGCGATACCCTTGCCCTGCACACTGGTGATGAGTTACCCGCCGATGGCACAGTGCTTGACGCAAAGGGCCTCGAAGTAAATGAGAGCATGCTCACGGGCGAGTCTGCCGCGGTAGACAAAGCACCCGGTGATACCATCTACGCCGCCACAACAGTGGTAGCGGGCACAGCCCACGCTCGCGTCACCGCGGTTGGTAGCGCCACCAAGGCTGGTGCGATCAGCACCGTGCTCAAGCAATACGCGCCGCAGCCCACCCCACTCCAGCGCGCTATCCAGCGCGCCATTACCGTCCTAACCTATGGTGCAGTCGTGCTGGCGTTGCTTATCTTCGCGCGCTACCATATTGCGGGGTTGCAGGCCGTTAGTATCCTCAAGACGATTATCACCGCGGCGATCACAGTCGTGCCAGAAGGGCTGCTCCTGGCGAGCTCGCTCCTGCTTGCCTTTGGCTCACTGCGCCTGGCTCAGGCTAAGGTCCTGCCGCAGAAGCTCTCGGCCATTGAGGCAATGGCGTTGCTTGGCGTGCTCTGTGTGGACAAGACGGGCACTTTGACGAGCGATGATGTGACATTTGAGCAGGCTGTATCGTTCGATTTATCAGCTAATGATGAGATGGTCGCCCACTACGCTGCCCTGGTTGCACACGAAACCAGTGGTGGCAATGCCACCGGCCAGGCAATTCTCGCCGCGCATAATGCTCCTGCAGCACACATTCAGGAGGTGATGGCGTTCTCATCGAGCCGGAAAATGGCGGGTGTGCGGGCCGAGATCGATGGCGCAGTGCAGACGCTGATGCTAGGCGCACCAGAGTTTGTGGCGCGGCTTGCCCCGCTCTCGCCTGCCCAGCAAGCTCAGATCGACACCTGGGCAAATGACGGCCTGCGCGTCCTCTTGCTGGCTCGCTTTGCCGATAGTACCGTGCCACTCAAGCAGCTCACCGCTGGCTCGGGTCAGCCGCTGGGGGCAATTGTCCTGCGCAACAGTCTGCGCCATGGCGTGGTCGATACCGTGCAGTTTTTGCAGGGCCAAGGAGTGACGATTCGCGTTATTAGTGGAGATAACCCACGGACGGTTAGCTACATTGCCAAGGCAGCGGGGATTCACCAGCCCGAGGCGGCCATCACCGGGGCAGAACTTGCCCAGCTGGATGATGCGGCCTTTGCTCAGGCGGCCGATACACATACCATCTTTGCCCGCGTCTTGCCCGAGCAAAAGGAGCGGCTCATCGCCCACTTCTCAGACCAAGGGCGATTCACTGGCATGGTGGGCGATGGCGTTAATGATGCCTTGGCGCTCAAGCGAGCCGACCTTGGCGTGGCGATGTATGCTGGTGCACCAGCCAGCCGGCGCGTTGCCGATATCATCCTGCTCAACAATTCCTTCACGTCATTGCCACTGGGGATGCAGCTCGGCAATCGCATCATGCAAGCCATCGAGCTCATCGGTGTGCTCTTCTTCCATAAGATTATCTATGGTGTCGTGCTACTGGCCATTACCCTCACCCTCGGCATTATGTACCCATATGCGCCGCGCCATCTTACCTTTATGAATATCTTCCTCGTGACGATGCCGACGATTATGTGGACACTCTTCCCGCCCTCACCGCGGCACCGGATTGACCCGCGGCGCTTTTGGCACGACACCCTGCTGGCGGTGGCACCAATTGCGTTACTCACAGGGGTGGCAGTAGCTAGTGTGTATTGGCTTGGCCGCACACTCTACCCAGATCGCCTTGGCGAGGTAGCAACGATGACAGTGCTGGTAGCGACCTTCTACGGCGTGTATCTGGTATTTTTGGCTGGCCGCATGCTTGGCATTCAGCTCGATAAGCGGGCTCATCTTGCGCGCACGCTGTATATGCTTGCGGTGTTGCTTGTGACAGTGGTGAGTTTTGGCGTCGGCCCGCTCCGTGAGTTCTTCGATTTCACCCCACCAAATCTGCTCCTCCTCTGGCCTAGCATCACCATTATTATTCCAGTAACCATACTGCAATGGTGGTGGGCTCGGCGTGTGGGCCGGCGCTTTGTGGTGGTGTCTCGTGCTGAGTAGTTGGTGCGATACGCTTGCATTAACGGGTTTCTTATAGTATTGTATTTTTTAGAATTATTACAGTGAACTAACCCCCCAGAAAGGAATGTATGTTATGTCAGACAATGCAGGTGGATCAGCCTA
>CALBWN010000032.1 GCA_937974295.1 uncultured Candidatus Saccharibacteria bacterium | reverse complement strand
AATCCAGTTCCCAATCGTCGCCGACATACCGCCAACCTTGGCTTAGTTCCAGTAAAGTGTAGTGCGTTTTCATAGACTTAGTATAATACACATGGTAACGAACGTCGAAAAATATCGTACTTGCCGCTTGTGTTCTCTATCACCTGTATTAAGCGTTTATCAATGCAGCTTAATCGATACTTCCTGTGGCTCGCCGCTCAGGTCGCCATGAGTATTGAGAGTACCTTGGCGACGCAAAGCTTCGCGCTCTAGTTCTTCTGGCGATGGCACGGCTGGCTCGGGGGCGGGCGATGGTGCGACCGGTGGAGCAGACTGAGCACGCGCCTCGGTCTGCTGGCCACCAAGGATATTGGGCCGCGCAGCATGGCGCGCTCTATCAAGCGCATCTTGCACCGCTGGTGACGGTGGTGGAGCAGGCCGAGCAGCCGACGATGGAGATGACGCGCTTGGATTTGGCATAGTGCGAGGAGCGCCAGCTGGCTGTGGTCGTGGTGCTTGAGAGGATGAAGAAGCTGGCGGCATGGCTGGCTGGGCACGCAATGGCTGAGCCGAGGCCGAGGAAGCTGGTGTAGTTTGTGGCCGTGGTGGTTGAGTGGCTGGACTACCGGGCCGTGAGGCCTGCGCGCTTGATGGTGCTGCCGCCGATTGCGGCTTCTTTGCATTCATCTGTTTACGCTTGGCAAGCCATTCATCGAGGAAGGACGACCCACCGCCAGCTCCAGCTCCACCCCCTGGGCGCCCTGCTCCGGCTGCTGACTGGCTGGGCTGCTGCACACTAATGCGGGCAGCTATATCGCGCTCAACTTGGTCGCGCGGCCGGCCATACTTCGCGGCCGAGAGTTTCTTGAGAGCACCGCTCAATTGCTGGTTTGGCTCGCCCATTGGCGGAATCCACGCCATGCTAAATGGTGCCGATGGTGTGCCATTAATCTGCGCCACACAGACGGACTCGAAGTTTGGCAGTTTGGTCAAGTCCTCAGCAGTAAAGACAGGCGTGTAGCGCTTGACCATGATCTCTGCATCAGTCGTACCAATTCGGCCGGTAATGGTTGTACCAACGTTACCAAGGATCGCCTCGCGCAGTTCTTCCTTGAGCTGTGTCATAAACTGGTTGGCCAAGACCAAACTCAAGCGATACTTACGCGCCTCACTGAGGATCGTCTCGAAGCTATCGGTGGCGAAGTTCTGAAACTCGTCAACGTAGAGTGTAAAGTCCTTGCGCTCGTGCTCAGGGATGTTGGCCCGAGCCATCGCGGCCGCCTGGAACTTCATAACAAAGATAATACCAAGCAGCTTCGAGTTGAGATCACCCATCTTACCTTTGGAGAGGTTGACGAGCAAGATCTTGTTGTTATTCATAATCTCGGGGAAGTTGAAGCCACTCTTGGTCTGGCCAATGATGTTGCGCATTGCATCGTTGCTAATAAATGGACCAAACTTGGAGATCACCCAGCTAATCAAATCACCAGCTTCATTAGAGCGCTGCGAGGCTGGGAACTCTTTGGTCCAAAAGTCGAGCACCTGCCGGTCCGTCACGTACTTGAGCTTAGCATTACGAAATTGCTCATCCACCAGCAGCTTTGGTACATCGACGAACGTTCCACCTGCAGGGTCAGCCATCAGTAGCAACGCACAGTTACGGAAGATGTGTTCGAGGCGTGGCCCAACGATACCGGTGTGGCCTGGGTCGTACAAGCCATAGAGCATGTTAATCGCCTCCTGCACCAAGAAGTCCTTCTGGTCGGGGTGGTCGAACTCAAACATATTAAGACCAATCGGGTTGCTCATATCGCCCGGGTCGAAGTAGACAATATCCTCCACCCGATCACGTGGTACCTTGGCGAGCAATGCCTCAGCTAAGTCACCGTGCGGATCGACCAAGGCAAAACCCCGCCCCGCCAGCATATCCTGGTAGGCTAAGTTCTCTTGCAAGACCGACTTACCCACACCTGTCTGACCAATGATATGGATGTGACGCCGACGGTCTTTATCTGCCAGGCGAATCGGCTTGCGCACGCCACGGAACTCATTGTAGCCGAGCAACAACCCCGTCTCCATCACCTCTGTTGGGCCGTCGACTTGCTTGCTCATCTGGCGCTTGACTTGCGAGGTAGGAATGCTATTTTGGTCTGGCAAATGAAAGAGAGTCGCAAGCTCGACTGAGTTGAGAATATCGCGGTTATTTGCCTGCGGGAAAAATCGAAAAATAAAGGCCGTCGCGAGCTCATCGACGTTCTTAGTAAGGTTAAACTTAAAGCCATTAAAGCTCGGCGAATCAAACAATGCAAACGCCGCCACAATATTCTTGAGCAGCACCTGTGAGCGCGCCGCCGTGTTGGACGACACCACCACACGGATCATCACCTCATAGCCGGGGTAGCGAATCTTCTCTTGGATGGCATCAACCTTAGCCTGCTCCACCGCGCTGAGCGGCTTCTCGGCTTGGAATTCCTTCTTGTCACTTGCCTCAGGTGGCTTCCACAGCGCCTGCATGACATCGCGCGCCGAGAGGCCACTGCCACCACTACTCTTTTTCTCACCCTTGTTCTTGACGATCTGCTCAGCAGCCGAGATAGAGCGCTTTGTCCATTTCTCATACGCTGGGCGGATCAAAAATTGAATCCCTACCCCATCCTCGCGCCCAGCCGAAGACACTGCATTAAGCAGCGCCCGCGACGCATCGCGCTTAGACTCCATATAGGTGGAAATCGGATAAATAAATTCTTTGCGCAGGGTAAACTCACCACCAATCGTTCCACTCGCCTTGCCCACCTTACTAAACACTGAGTGCTCCGACACCTCCTCGAGCCGTGCCGAGGGGTAAGCTGCAGCAATTGCCTGGCGCACTGTGTCCGTCAGCACTGTTGGCACCACTGCATAGTAATACACCAGCCCCTCACGCGCCACAATCTCAAACGACACATGACGCTGCCCATAAATCCGGCTCATAAAACCCTTAGTGCTAGTACTCGCAATGATGTTGTACATTACTTGGGCCTGCGACAGCACTTCCTCTGTGAGGTCACGCTTGTCGCGCCCACCGCCGTCGATATCGTCGCTAGCGGGCGGCAAATGGATAAGAATCGGCACCATCTTGAGACCTCGCTCGTAATTCTTGGCCTCGCGCATGCTATTGCGATAGACGATGAAAGCAACAAACAAGATGATAAGAATAAGGCCAGCCGAGCCAAAAACAATAATGAATGTGGTGACGGTATTCATCTAGTTCTCCGTTGCGCCAATTTTGCGCCCATAGCGTTTGTAGATATAGTCGCGCTGCAGAGCACTGACCTGCTGCTCGCGCTGGTAGGGGTCGTCTTGAGTGTCCTTAATGATCTGCTTGAGCTTAATAACCCAATCTTTCTCGATCAGATCTTCGTCTGCAGCAGTTGCAGGAGCAGCCGTGACAGTTGTATCCGGGTCGGGCTGTGGCGCAGCAATAACTGTGGTAGGCAGAGCTGGCAGTGTGAGGCTCTGCGAGACCATCGGCATCATTTCATGCGTGTCAGCGGGCTGTTGCTCGCTCCGACGCTCGGGCATGAGCGCAGGAAGCCGCTCGTGCGCCTGAGGCGCTGGCGAACGGTAGATATTCTGGTTGTTTACCCGAGGCTGCTCAGGAAAACTATTGAATCGCGGCTGTTGTGGTCCCATATTCTGCCTAAATTATACCATAGGCTGCGCTGGTGCAATAGATGTGAGCATAATCATCATATCTATGGCGCTTATGCTCATTATTTTGCTATACTAGCGTTATGGAGCATGAATCTCCCTCACCAGCATCGCGTTTGCAGCGACACCAACAGCGCTGCACGCAAGCGCGGCGGCGCATGGTTATCTTGCTTGCACTACTTGCCTGTGCATTATGTGGCCTCGTTGTCACCCTTATTATCGTTCACGTGGTGCGCCCTGCTGCACCGCAGCCTTCCCCACCAGCCGCACGCGCAACCGACAAAACAGACGAGAAATACTCCTTCGTCGATTCGCACTACCAAGGTATCCGCTCGAAGCTGGTCAGCCGCACTTCTACTAAAGAAAAGGTTTCGCTTGAATATCCACTGACAGGCAATAACACGATCGACACTACTATCGCGAGCGCCATCGACCAGCTCGATCATGAGTTTCGCCAAAGCGTCGCGGCCGGCCACACCTTCCATCGACCAATGACCGAGGCAATCAGCTACCAAATTACTCACAACACCAATGCTGCGCTATCTGTTGTAGTCCAAGCCAACCAAGACACACACGGCGCCCACCCCGCCAGCTTCACCCGATTTTGGACATTCAACAAGCAGACCGGCACAGCTATCACCCTGCGCGACCTCGTTGGTGGCAACACCGCATATCTCCGCACCGTCATTGATGCTGCGCAGCGCTCCGTTGCGGCAACAATTGCCGAGCGCCAGCAGCCAGCCGTCGATCTTGGCGAAATGGTCACAGAAGACGCACTCACCAACTTCGTTATCACTAATGACAATACGCTTGCCTGGCCCTTTAGCCAAGCTGCACTCGTGCCGTCATCGTATGGCACAATGACGATCTTTCTCCCCTTCACGAGTATCCTCGCCGCACTGCAAACCACCCAGGCACGGCAAATTGCCACCATTCCTGCCCTGCCCAAGCCGCAGCCCAAACCAATTGCTACCCCTGCACCAGCCGCACCAGCGCCCTCTGCGTCCTGCGCTCAAGCCTGCATCGCCCTCACCTTCGACGATGGACCTGGGCCATATACCAATGAGCTGCTTGACACCCTAGACCAGTATGGTGCAAAAGGCACATTCTTCATGATTGGCAGCAAAGTTGCAGCCCGTGCTGACGTCGCGCGCCGCATCCACACCAGTGGCCACCAGCTCGGTAATCACTCGTGGAGCCATCCGGTGCTGCCGCAGTATAGTGCAGAAGCAATCGGCAGCGAGCTCGACCGCACCAACAGTGCTATTACTCAAGCAACAGGCACCGCGCCCACTATCATGCGTCCACCATATGGCGCAGTGAATAGCGTCGTCCTCGAGCAGCTACGTCAGCGTGGTATGGCCTCCATCTTGTGGTCAGTCGATACGCGCGACTGGGCCGATCGCAATAGCACCATCGTCTGCAATCGTGCCGTCGCTGGTGCGAGGCCAGGCGCCATCATCCTTATGCACGACATCCACCCCACCTCTGTCAATGCCGTGCCCTGCATCCTCAGCACGCTCAAGCAGCAAGGCTATCGCTTCGTCACCGTGCAGGCGCTACTGGGCAAGACTACGCCTGGTGTAAATTATCCGTAGGGATACACGAGCCTGAGTATTAAGATTTTTTGAGCTTCTTACTCTTCCTTTTTCAGATTTCTATAAGTTGGCATTGCACGAGAGAGTTATTACACTGTCATGACATACTTGTTGGAATTAGTAGTGATGTCATCGCTTTATCTAATGAGGTAATACGAGGCAATTGCCTACAGAAGGAGATAGACATTTGGGAATTTACGTTCCAGTGTTT
>CALBWN010000031.1 GCA_937974295.1 uncultured Candidatus Saccharibacteria bacterium | reverse complement strand
TGCTCCAGCCTGGCATCAGCCCCACAAAGCCCTCCAGTGACCATGCAATGTCATCCACCTGCTGCAGATAGCGTGGCAAGCGTGAGTAGAAGTAGTCGAGCGTAATGGGTGGCACGGGTTCGGAGATATCCTCAAGCAAAAGCACTACACGGCGACCACCACGAATTGGTGAGCTGTAGTAGTAGTAATCCGTACCAAAGATAGTGATGGCAGCAAAGCCGATATCGTGCGCGACACTGGCGATCACAAGCTGCTGGTCTATATCGGATGGGAAGGTATATTCAACTTCTGGGCTAACGAGATCATTCTCTTTGTGTTCTAAGCCATACTCGCGTACCTTGTGGGCAAGCTCGACCGCTTTGCCAAACTGTGCAAGCTCGTCCGCGTAGCCCCACATGAGGGTTGGTGGCTCGACGGCGATGGATGCAAGCAGGTGTGCCTTAGCCGTTACTTTGCCTGTGTCTGATACCATGGCGAAGTGTTGCTTATTGAGATCGACCTCGTAGCGAGAAGAGTCGTATGACCCAACCTTGTCTTGAAACATCGTGTCCATTAATTCTTGGCGGAGCGCGCTATAAATACAGTTACGCTGACCCATTCGTCGAATACCGGTATGCATATAAACCTCCAGATTATGTTCTTGTATGCCTGTGTAATTGTAGCATAAGCAGGCGAATAATGTAGCATATTCTGGATAGTATAGCTATTTTATGTCAATACAACAGAGGTAATGCACTACACTCCCGAACAACCTTGACAATATCAATAGAAGATAGATACTATATACGTATAACTATACATATAAGGAGGAGTATGATGGCCAATAAAACAATCTATTTTTCGCACAACGACGAACGCTATATTGAAGGGACTTTGCCTGGCCTTAGTATGAGTCTATCTGCAGCACTGATGGCGGGTTATCGTTTATTAGTTGAGCGGCAGCAAGCAACACACGATGGCTTTCATGAAGTACAGCTGCGCGTTGGCAAGGATGGCGTGTATCAGCATAAGATTTTTATGGGTCGTAAGATATACAGGACAATAGCAAAGGACAAAGCAGCTCTTCGCGAACAGCGAGTGTATCTTACGCAAAAGGGCCGCTATGTGTACTATGAGCGCAATCACGCCGACTGGAACTATTGGCCTACAGACACGCAGCGTAGCACGCAGGCCAACGATAATCCAGCGACAGTCAAACAATGGGGGCGAATGGAGGTTGTTGATACGATCGATGAGCTCGCGGCATATATCCCAGAGCGCGCTGTGCAAAATTTGCAACAGAGCCTGGAGCAGCCAGTGGAGCATTTGGATATTTGAGAGATAAGACGGTAGATAGTTTCGTATCTTTTATATGGAGTAGTGTTGACATACGACGAAAGAGAATACGGTTTGTAGCGCAGCTTTACCTCGAGATGGTATACTATAACCCAGTATGAAAGTCAGCCTTAATGTTATAAAACAACTTATTAACTTTGAATTGCCGCCGGTGGACGAGCTGATACAGCGTATTAATCAGCAGCTTGGTAAGGTAGACCGGGTAGAGAACCTGGCTGAGCGTTACCGCGGCGCACGCGTGGTGCGCGTGGTGGAGTGTGCTAAGCATCCTAATGCCGACCGCCTGAGCGTGACGAAAATTGATGACGGCATGGCAGTGCCCGATGTGCCGCGCGATGAAAACGGCCTGGTGCAGGTGGTGTGCGGCGCGCCCAATGTGCAGGCTGGTATGTGGGCCGTGTGGCTGCCGCCGACAAGTACGGTGCCAGCTAGCATCCTCGAGGGCGAGCCCTTTACGCTCGATGCGCGCAAGCTCCGTGGGGTGCTCAGCCAGGGTATGCTGGCTGCGGCTGA
This sequence comes from uncultured Candidatus Saccharibacteria bacterium, assembly GCA_937974295.1. Classification (GTDB taxonomy): domain Bacteria; phylum Patescibacteriota; class Saccharimonadia; order Saccharimonadales; family Saccharimonadaceae; genus Saccharimonas. The sequence goes on along the minus strand of CALBWN010000031.1, from coordinate 1,432 downwards.
TGAGCTGGCAATTGGTACGGACCACGAGGGGATTGTAGCGCTGACGCCGCGCGACCTACCAGCAGGTAAGGCCTTGCAACCAGGGGCTGACTTTGCTGCGCTGTTTGGCCTGGATGACTATGTGCTTGATATCGAGAACAAAATGTTTACCCACCGGCCAGATTGCTTTGGCCAGCTGGGCGTGGCGCGCGAGATTGCTGGCATTCTCCACCAACCATTTACGAGCCCTACCTGGTATAACCTGGAGCAGGTATTTGGCGATGGTGATAGTGTGTCACTTGCGGTTTCGAACGATATTCCGCAGCTTGTGCCACGCTTTATGGCGGTGGTGATCCGCGGCGTGCAGGTAGCGCCGAGCCCGTTTTGGCTGCAGTGCCAACTGGTGGCGATGGGAGCAAAGCCCATTAATAACATTGTGGACGCAACCAATTATGTGATGCTAATGACGGCTCAGCCAACCCATGCTTATGATTACGATACACTTCGCGGTGGGCAGCTTGGCGTGCGTATGGCGCGGCAGGGCGAAATGCTGGCGCTACTGAGTGGCAAGACGATTGAGCTAACACCAGATGATATAGTGATTGCCGACGGGCAAGGCCCGGTGGCCCTAGGCGGTATTATGGGTGGCAGCCGCACCGAGGTATCGGCCACAACGACGACGATTGTGCTGGAGTGCGCTACCTTCGACATGTACGCAGTGCGCAAAATGGCTATGCGCCACGGCGTGTTTACTGATGCGCTGGCCCGCTTTAATAAAGGTCAGTCACCCCTGCAAAATGCGGCTGTGCTGAATCGGCTGATTGGTATGGTGGGTGGCGAGCAGGCCAGCCAAGTAGTGGATATTAAGCCGTTTACGAGTGAACATGGTGGGATTCTTGATGAGTATTTTGCAGGGAAATACGAGCCCGCAACCATAAATATAACGAGTAGATTTATTAATGAGCGCCTGGGGACGAGCCTGGCTGAGAATGATATCTGCACGCTGCTTAATAACGTCGAAATCCACAGCCATGGCCCAGAGAACGAGCTTGGTTACATCTGCCTGCAGGTGCCTTTCTGGCGGACAGACCTGGAAACGAAAGAGGATATCGTTGAGGAAATTGGCCGGCTGCATGGCTTTGATACAGTGCCGCGCCAGCTGCCCATGCGCCGTATTCAGCCAGCACGCAAGAATCCCCGCCGTGAGCTGAGGCGCGTTGTGCGCGAGGCATTGGCCCAGGCCGGCGCTAACGAAGTGCTGAGCTACAGCTTTGTGCATGAGCGTGTGCTCAAGGGTGCAGGCCAAGACCCAGCCCAGGCCTTCCGGCTGTCGAATGCCCTCAGCCCCGACCTTCAGTACTACCGCCTGAGCGTGCTGCCGAGTTTGCTGGATAAAGTCCACGCCAATATCAAGGCAGGGCACAGCGAATTTATGCTGTTTGAAATCGGCAAG
>CALBWN010000030.1 GCA_937974295.1 uncultured Candidatus Saccharibacteria bacterium | reverse complement strand
GATCGCGCGTCCCAAGAATCTGCTCACGGTCACCGTGACCCTGCTGACCGGCGTCGCTTCTCTGGGCCTGTACACCTACCTGACTGTCGTGCTGTCCGCGGGAAGCCTTGCGTCGCATCAGAGCATGGCGATTTGGTTCTGGGGACTCGGCGGGGCGGTGGGAGCGCTGGGCATCGGGCCGCTCGTCGACCGATTTGATCCGCTGCGCCTGAGCGCTGTCATCCTCACTGGCCTCGTGTGCGCGCTGTTCGGCATGCCCCAGGGCCATGCTGCGGGGGTCACGGTGGCAAGCCTGTTCGTCTGGGGGATGTGTGGCTGGGCGTCCCTCGCGCCCCAGCAGCATGTCCTGCTACAGGCGAACCCGGCTGACGGCGCCACGGCTGTGGCTGCGAATGCTTCGGCCAACTATCTGGGCTCGGCGCTGGGTGCCGCCATCGGCTCGCTGCTGGTCGCCGCACACGCGGCGCCGGCTGTGCTGTGTGGTTCCGCCGCGGCCGTGGCCGCGCTCGCGCTGCTCTGCCAGGTTGTCCGACAGCGCATGAGCTCCAAGGCGTAGGCGTACATCCCAACGCGGCCCTTACACCGCGACACCGACTGGTCGTCGCGCGCTTGGCCGTCAAGAAGGGCTGGCTGATCAGCCGAAGAGCAAGTGGCACGACCCGTTGATGGGCAAGGCCTACGTCCACACCGTCATTGACGACCACTCCCGCGTCGCCTACGCAGAGATCCACGACGACGAAGCCGCCCTCACAGCCGCCGCCGTCCTCGTCCGGGCCGTCGAGTGGTTCAACCATCGCGGGTCGCCGTCGAGCGAGTCCTGTCCGACAACGGCGGCGCCTACCGCTCACACCTGTGGAGAGACACCTGCCACGAGCTGGGCGTCAAGCACAAGCGCACAAGGCCGTATCGGCCCCAGACCAGCGGCAAGATCGAGCGCTCCCACCGAACCCTGGCCGACGGCTGGGCCTACGCCCGCACCCGCTACGACGTCGACCTCACACCCCGCCAAGCACTCGAACGCCAAGCGGCTGGTCAGGCCTTCGATCTGCCCCAGCACCAGCAGACCGCCGACAGCCTCGGCATGTAACCGAGGCACCGATCATCAGCACTCACGTCTCCGAACCCGACGACCACTACGACGACCCCAGCCCAGCGCGAAGCCGCGCAGCGCAAGGCCGAACAGCTCGGCGCAGTCATCATCAAGGAGTTCATCGAGCCCAGCGAGTCCGCCAAGACCGCCCAACGACGCGCACTCCAAGAGATGCTCGACTACGCCACCGCGCACCCGGTGCGGCACGGGATAATGCCTGCATTGAAACCTTCTATGCCTGCCTCAAGCGGGAGTGGCTTACGGGGGCGGGTTCTGGCGAGTCAAGCAGACGCCGAGCAGGCTGTTTATGTCTACATTGACGACTTCTACAATACTACCCGCCTCCGCCAACATTGTGGCCTTCTCTCGCCCAACCAGTATGAGGCACAGTATTGGGCCACGAGGACGCAAAAAGATGCAGTAGAGAGAAAGAAAGAGACGGAAAAAGAAAAATAAGATAAATTGAATTATTTGGAATATTGAAAAGTTGACACAAGAACAACGAATATAATAATATTCATTATGTGAATTATTTGAGACAGTTAGCTGCCT
>CALBWN010000029.1 GCA_937974295.1 uncultured Candidatus Saccharibacteria bacterium | reverse complement strand
CGATGTCTGACCTTGTTTGATCTGAGCAACTCTCTCGGTAATATTCATATCACAACACCTTCGGTACTTTTACACAATTATCTGCCTGCTCAGCTGCTAGCCCCAATAGCTGCTCGCGCGATACGTCGCTAGCATCTATTGTGTCGGGCCGCCATACATTAGTCAGGCCAGTTACTTGGTAGGTTGGCTCGACACCAGTCGTGTCGAGGGTGGATAACTGCTCGATGTAGTGCAGAATATCCTCAAGGTTTTGGCGGAGCGCGGCAACGTCGGCTGAATCGCCAAGACTAATCGAACTTAATTGCGCAAGGTGCTGCACATCTTCAGTGGTAATACTACTCATTATGGATATATTGTACCACATTCGGTGCGTGGAATCGCTATATATCACAATGAGCAACGAGTAATGCGTCAGTAAGAAGTATAGACAGCACAGGGTACAATGCTAATGCTAATCTACTTCCAACTTATCACCCTTAGCCCGATTGCAGCGCCAACAGAGTGCTCGCAAATTTTGCTCGGTCGTGATACCACCTTTCGACACTGGCACAATATGGTCAACTTCGAGCAAAAGGTGTTTTTCATCCCGGCGCGAGACATGGCACTTCTGGCATTCGTAGTTGTCTCTGCGCAAGATAAACCGTCTGAGCTTTGGCGTCATAAGCTGACGCTGAAACCGCGCAGATTTGCGATATGTTATCTGTTGGCTGAGATATTCTGCCAATTTTTGGAGCTTTTTCTCTGTAAGAGTGACATCAAACGAGTAGTTATTGCGCTTGGCGGGCGAACTGTACTTAAATGAATATACGAGAAAATAATTCTTTTCAAACTTAGGTAATGTATTCGATCCAAGCTGCTTCATCGTCATTTTCTTGAAAATATAGGCTCCAACGTACATTTTGGCATCAATGAAGTCCATAATCTCGTTGTATTCGCTCCGCAGTATTTCCTCAGTCTTTTTGATTGTGTCGTATTTCTGGAGGATTTGCTCGAGTATCTGCACTGTCTCTTCGTTTATTGTGCGCCGTGCAAAAAAATATTTGACGATATAGCGGTATGGGTCAAGCTGAGCGTTTTTATACACCGTGAGTGTGCTATTTTTCACATGCGCATGCGAAAGCCTCGACTGCTGCTGACGGATAAAACGCTTGGTTTCGGGTAAAAAGGCATTGAAGTCGTTATATTCTTGTATTTGCTTGGCAAGCCTCTGTTTGACACTTTGAAACTCGACTGTTTTGTAATAATCACGCGTCCTCCAAAACACGATGCAATAACAAACGATAAAGAATGTCACTGGCAGGCAGAGCAGTATAACGTTGCAGATAGCAAGTCCAATAAGAATCGACCACCGGATAAACTTCGGTCGACGATCAATCGTTGCCAAGAAATATATCACCTGTTCTGGCAGGGCGTGAGTATCACGTATAGGCATACTACATCACATTATACACTCTATGCATGTGTCGATCGTAGGTTTACTCAGCTACTGCTACAACTTACTCTTCACCTCAGCGATCAGATCTCGCAGTTCGGCTGCTCGCTCAAACTCAAGATTGGCACTAGCGAGATTCATTTGGCTAGTCAGGTCTTTTATAAGGCTCTTATATTCGTCCTTGGGAATTTTACGCAGGTCAAGTTTGGGCGCGTCATCCTCTTTCTGCGGGATGATGGAGCGTAGGCCTTCGTCGATCGCTTTATTAATACCACGCGGTGTAATGCCATGTTCGCGATTGTATGCCTGCTGAATTTCGCGTCGGCGTTTGGTTTCGTCAATCGCTCGGCGCATGCTATCGGTGATACTATCACCATACATGATTACCCTGCCCTCAACGTGGCGAGCTGCCCGGCCAATTGTCTGGATGAGGCTACGCTCGCTACGGAGGAAGCCTTCTTTGTCGGCATCCATAATCGCCACCAAGCTCACTTCTGGCAAATCAATCCCCTCACGCAAGAGGTTGATCCCCACTAGGACATCATACAAGCCCATGCGCAGATCGCGCAGAATGTCACCGCGCTCGAGCGTGTCTATCTCACTGTGGATATAAGCTGTCTTGATACCGAGGTCGGTCAGATAGGTAGAGAGATCCTCAGCCATCCGCTTAGTGAGTGTTGTCACGAGCACGCGCTGCTGCTGGCTGGTGCGCTCGCGAATTTCTGCAATGAGGTCGTCTACCTGTCCTTCAGTTGGGCGAACAATGATTTCTGGGTCGAGCAAGCCAGTGGGGCGAATCACCTGTTGAGCGGGTGCGGGGCTGCGCTCGAGCTCATAATCACCAGGGGTAGCAGAGACGTAAATCACTTGGTTGATATGTTTATCAAATTCATCAAAGCGCAGTGGACGATTGTCTAGCGCGCTCGGCAGGCGAAAGCCATGCTCCACCAGCACTTCTTTGCGAGCGCGGTCACCATTATACATCGCGCGCACTTGGGGGACGGTTACGTGACTCTCGTCGATTAGCATCAAGAAATCGTCAGGAAAGTAATCGAGCAAGGTAGCTGGCTGCTCACCCGCTTCGCGGTTGGTGAGATAGCGACTATAGTTCTCGATCCCCTTCACGAAGCCAGTCTGCTCGAGCATTTCCAGGTCGTACTTAGTACGCTGGCTCAAGCGCTGCGCCTCAAGCAGCTTGCCGTGCGTCTCAAACCACTGTTCACGCTCCTCGTACTCCTGTCGAATCCGGTCAATCGCCTGCTTAATTTTCTCCTTAGGCGTTGCATAGTGGCTACTCGGAAAGATGGTAAACTCCGCTGGCTCATCGAGGATCTCGCCAGTGAGCGGGTTGATGTGCGTAATCCGATCTACCTCATCTCCAAAAAATTCCACCCGATAGGCTGTCTCTTGCCCTGCCGGAAAGACATCGACCACATCGCCCTTGACGCGAAAGGCACCGCGTGCAAAATCGATATCATTGCGATGATATTGGATATCCATCAGCTGGCGCAAAAATTTATCCTGAACGCGCCGCTCACCCTGACGCACTGTGACGGATAGCTCATAATAATCGGCTGGCGAACCCAGGCCATAGATACAGCTCACACTGGCGATAATAATCACATCGCGGCGCGTGAGTAATGCATCAGTCGCTGCATGGCGGAGGCGGTCGATTTCCTCATTGATGGCTGAATCCTTCTCGATATACGTATCACTGCTGGCAATATATGCTTCTGGCTGATAATAATCAAAATAACTAACGAAGTAGTGTACTTCATTGTCTGGAAAAAACTGTTTGAACTCACTAAAGAGCTGCGCCGCGAGCGTCTTGTTGTGTGCCAAAACCAGCGTCGGTACACCACGCTGAGCGATAATATTTGCCATCGTAAAGGTCTTGCCACTACCGGTTGCACCGAGCAATGTCTGCTCGCGCTGGCCCGCCTCCAGGCCACCAAGTAACTGGGCGATCGCCTGTGGCTGATCACCGGTCGGTTGATAGGCAGAACGAAGCTGAAATGGTATGTGCGTCACGCTCCTTAGTGTAACATAGCGTGGGCCTTAAATCACACTCTGGCGATTCATCTCAGCAAGGAGTTTGTTGTACGTCGCTTGCGGGTCTTTGGCGTGATTGATCGCCCCACCAACGCTAATCACGTCAGCACCACCCTGGGCAATATGAAAGACATTATCTACCGTCACGCCACCATCCCAGCCAATCTCGACCCGAGGGTGGATGGCTCGCACCAGCCGAATCTTCTCCAACTGCATCATCCGCGCCTTGCCACCAAACTCACCCAGCTTACCGCTAACGATCGATACATAGTCAGCCGTCTCGATATACGATGCCACCGTCTCGGGCACTGTGGTACGCTGCAGGGCCACACCAGCATGAATACCAGCTTGCTTGATCTGCTGCAAGACAGGGATCAAATCCTCTTTGACTTCGGCATGAAAAATAATTGTGCTGGGCCGCAGCTTGATCAGTTTCTCAACGTACACGCTAGGGCGCGCCACCATAGCGTGAATGTCAACCGTCCACGACTGAGGCCACCACAGTTGGCCGATCCCTACCGTTTGACGAGGCGCAAATACGCCATCAGAAATATCAATATGAACCCGCTTGGCAAACGGCATAAAATGTTCTACCGCAGCCTTGTATTCATCAGTTTTTGTACTCAAAATAATTGGTGCCATGACAGCCATGCAAGACATTATACGGCGTCTGACGTGTGTTGTAAAGACGGCGACGGCGTTCTTTCACGTTTCTAAGGAGGGAGTGTTAGACTGACGTGCGCGAAGAGTGAATATTTGACACTTCCTTAACATCATTCAAGAAATCGTCATCAAACTTTTCCAAACTTTTCGTTGCATCAACTAACGACTCTAACTCATCCAATTCTTGCTGAGATAGTGCACTGCGTTCTTCTGCTAAATAATCGGTCAATCTTGCACAAATATATTCGACAGCCACAGCCCATTCACCTGCATCATTATATAGCGTCACTTCTGCTCGGTCAGCTCTTGTTAGGTAAGGGTTTTTATTAGCATAGTCTCGTATCAACTGGGTTAAGTACATAACTACATTATATCATATTCTCAAATATTTGCTGGGCAGCTGCCTGCCTGCGGCCGTGCCATGCCAGTAGTGGCGTAGTAGCGAATGTCGGTGAGATGGCGGTCGGTGGCTTGGACACAGAATTTGGTAGCATCGGTGCTCAGCGTAACCTGCACAGCTGTGTCGCTTGGCGGACGGTAACCAACTTGCTCAAGGTTAGTACTATAGCTTGCACCGCTAGTGCTGGCATTGGCGTGATGCGTCTTGATCGCCTCAAGTGCACTGGTGGCTGCCGCACGCGTTGCGACATCGACTGAGCGCCGCCGATAGCCTGAATACGCCGTCATAGACAGCGTTACGAGTAAGCCCAGGATCGCAATGACAATCATCAGTTCCATGAGCGTGAAGCCCTTCTGGCTCCGCTGTATCCACCATACCGCCCTACTTTGCCTCATTATATTTCTCCCTCCATTAGCATAAGCATATTTAAGCATCACTATAGCAGGTGGAATAGCCCAGGGCAATAGCGCTTTTTTCCTTAGCAGTATATACTAGGCATATGGTGACCAAACAAGACGTCCTGACGAAAGCGCGCGGCCTCTATAGCGAAGACCAGCTGTATGAAATCGACCATGCGATCGACTTCGCCACCCAGGCACACCATGGGCAAAAGCGCAAAAGCGGTGAACCCTACATTACCCATCCACTGAGCGTTGCAATTATCTTGATCGACTGGGGAATGGACAGCGACACCATCATCGCGGGTATTCTCCACGACACCGTTGAGGATACCGAGACGTCACTAGACGATATTGAGTCACTTTTTGGACATGATGTGTCCTTCCTCGTTGATGGCGTGACGAAGGTGAGTCAAGCCCGAGCTGGCATGCGCGACCTCGACCACTATCTCCCCCAGACAAAAGACAACCTTACCAAGCTGCTTATTGCTGTGGGACAGGACGTGCGTGTCATTATCATCAAGCTGGCCGACCGGCTGCACAATATGCAGACGCTACAATTCAAGTCGCCCGAAAAGCAACAAAAGATCGCCCGCGAAACACTCGAGGTCTTCGCTCCCATGGCTGACCAACTCGGTATGGGGCGTGTGCGGATGGAGCTAGAAGAACTCGCCTTTAGCTACCTCGACCCCAAAGAATACAAGCGGCTCGAGAAGGTCATGAAGCAGCGCCTGGGCAAAAGCACCCGCAAGCTTGGCGTCGTCCGCCTCGAGGTCGAGCGGGCACTCAAGGATGAGAAGCTTGAGTTTGAGATTAATGGGCGGGTCAAGAGCCTCTATAGCCTGCACCGCAAACTCCAAAAGCGCGGTAGTCTCGACAATATTTATGACCTGATGGCACTACGCATCATTGTCCACACTAAGGAAGAGTGCTACTTAGTGCTGGGCATTCTCCACTCGCTCTATCAACCGATGATTGCTCGTATCAAAGACTATATTTCCATCCCCAAGCCAAACGGCTACCAGAGCCTCCATACAACGGTCATTACGCCCAACAAGCAGATCGTCGAGTTCCAGATCCGCACCCGTGACATGCACGAGTATGCCGAGCGCGGCCTTGCCGCCAGCTTCCACTACCAGCAACAAAAAGACAGCAAGGAGTACCTCAAAGGCGACTCCAAGCGCGGCGTGTCGAACCTACCGGCTCAGCTGCAGTGGATTACGCAATTGCAAGAAATCGCCGCTCGCCTGCGCGCTGGCGAGGATATCCCTCGCGAGCAGCTATCAATCGACCTCTTTGGCAATCGCATCTTCGTCTTTTCCCCCAAAGGTGATATTTATAACCTCCCCGAGGGCGCTTTGCCGCTAGACTTCGCCTACGCCATCCACTCCGATATTGCCAAGCATGCCTATGGCTTCCGAATCAATGGCAAGATGGAGTCATTCGAGCGGCCGCTTGAGAATGGCGATGTCATCGAAGTCCTCACCCGCAAGCTCTCCTACCCCAAGCCGGGTTGGGCGCAGCTTGTTACCACCAGCCACGCGCGCGACAAGCTCCGCCTCCAGCTCAACAAAATCCGCGTTCAAGCTGTTAATGGTGCCATCAATCTGACGGATAAAATTATGCCAATCGGTAAGCCTGACGCTGCTTCGAAAAAGTCAAAGAATAAATAACTGCTATAAATACAAAATACCCCGCTGGGGTATTTTGTATTTGCTTGAGCATGCTATCTAGCGCTCATTCCAACGCGCAATAGATTCATGAATAATCTGCTTAGCGCGCGCTGCGTCACCAAAGCCCTTCACAACAGTAGTGCCAGGCTTCTTGAGATCTTTGTAATGGTTAAAGTGGTGCTCGATTTGCTTAAGCGTTGCAGCAGGGAGATCTTCGAGCGAGTTGATTGCGTCGCCTGTGTTGCGGTCGTCTGCTGGCACGACAATCACCTTGTCATCCACCTCGCTATCATCGACAAACTCCAGCACACCAATCACCTTGCCTTCCAAAACGACACCGGTCGTTAGTGGCTGATCGGTGATAATGAGTGCATCAAGCTCGTCGCCATCCTCATCTAGGGTTTGTGGAATGAAGCCATAGTTGGTTGGCTTGGCAAAGATTGCTGGCTCGACCCGGTCGAGCTTCATCACTGCTAGGTCGCGATCCCATTCGATTTTGTGGTAGCTCCCCTGCGGAATCTCCACCACCACATTGACAATGCCAGCGTCAACGTCGCCGGGCGTCAGTACTTTATTAAAATCTGCCATTTATATTAGCTCCTTTCTGTTGCTATCTGTTTTATTTTAGCAAAATCTGCTCGGTAATAGCAAAAGAAGATGCGCCAGTGGTGCAGCCTTGCTCTGCAAACACATTATTCTCATCACCAACCCATTTGATGGTATAATACTGCTAGCATGTTAATCATTGGTCATCGCGGTGCGGCTGGACTCGCACCAGAGAACACTATCGACGCTATGGCAGCGGGTGTCGCGGCAGGCGCTGATATGCTTGAGCTAGATGTGCGATTGACGCGCGACGGTGTTCCTGTGGTTGCACATGATAATCGCCTGCTACGTACCCACCACCGAAATGAATCAATCAGCCACCTGACATACCCCGAGTTGCAGGCCCTCACCAGTGAGCAGCCTGTCCCATCACTCGCAGCAGTGTTAGACCGTTTTTTTGGCGTTGTGCTACTCAATATTGAGCTCAAAGGGCACGGTAGCGCCAAGCCGACATATCAGCTCCTCACCCGCTCCACCACATCGCCAGATGATTGGGACAATGTACTACTCTCGTCATTCTCCGTACGCGAGCTTCGGCAATTTCGGCAGCTTGCGCCTCAGGCCAATCTTGCTCTACTTCACCGCAATAATCCCTTTGCATTCTTGGCCTATCAGCGAAAGCTCGACTTCACCGCGGTGGGGTTTCATCGCTTGTATGCACATCCACTGGCGATAGAGATTGCGCGCCAGTCGAATCTCTTTACCTACGTCTATACGGTCAATCGCCCAGGTGCCCTGCAGCAGCTTGCCGAGCGCGGCATCGACGGCGTCGTTACCAACTATCCAGATAAGTTTCTTGCTGAGCTACAGCGCTTTAGTTAATAACATATGAAGTTATCTGATAAAACACAGTACGCCTGTCGTGCGAGATTAGGAATATTGTCTGAATCCAACTAATGCCTCACTTGGGTGATGCGAGACTTCTCCGTTCCTTTCTGTGGACGAATATTACCACTATCCACTTTGATACAAAGGAACAATAATTGGGTAAGCGCCTAGAGAATTTATCGAAAAAGCAACCAAAAAGAGCAGACGGTAGCTCTTTAGTGCAGTTGACAAGCAACCTCTCTAGGTATATCGGCTTCATCCTCATACCAGTAAAAAATCAGCCATTACGACTGATTTTTTACTTTGTTAGATAGAAAGGAGATGCTACTCAAGAGCTAAGTTTTGATATTTAGGCTCTTAGCTATCCCACACTAGTGCTGTCTATTCTATGCTTTGTGCTGCTGAATATACTCACGGATGCTCAAAGCAGCCGTTGCGCCTTCGCCCACCGCTGTCGCAATCTGCATCGTTGCGCCACTACGCACATCGCCACTGGCAAAGACGCCAGGCATCGTCGTCTCGAGGTGCTCATTGGTAATAATCAGCCCCCGCTCATCGAGCTGGACGGGCGTACCCTGCAAAAAGCCCGTGTTTGGCTTGAGACCGACAAAGACAAACACCCCATCACAGGCAAAGGTAGTTGGCTGGCCATTACTGATGGCTGCAACACCAGTCACTTTGCCATCCTCGGCGATAATTTCGGTTGATTCGGTGTGGAGATGGACGCTGATTTGCCCGCGCTCGATAAAGGGCTGCAAGTCGGTCTGGAGGATCTCACTCGCTTTGATTGTGCTCCGCACCAGGAGGTCAATATGCTCTGCAAAGCGAGTCAAGAACATCGCCTCTTGCAAGCCAGAGTTGCCGCCACCGATCACCACCAATCGCTTGCCTTTATAAAACGCACCGTCGCAGGTGGCACAGTAGTGTACGCCGCGACCATACAATGCATCTTCGCCAGGGATACCAAGCTTGTTATATGCACTACCAGTGGCAATCAACACCGCATGGGCACGCACATCCTGCCCATCAACTGTCACAATCGTATCATTGCCATCTTTGCGGAGGCTCGACACCTCACCCAGCTCAATCTGCGCCCCAAAGCGCTCTGCCTGGCGCTGGAGCTGCTCGGCGAGGTCGAGGCCTGCTACGCCGTCAGCAAAACCTGGGTAGTTATCGATTTTATCGGTAATCGCTGCGAGGCCACCAATCACTGCTTTTTCATACAATACCGTCTGCAGGTTCTCACGCGTCGTATATACCGCGGCAGCCAGAGCGCTTGGCCCCGCGCCAATCATGACAACGTCGTAGACTGGTGTCTGGGTTGGTTTATTGTTATTGGTAGTGTTGTCCATAGTTGCCCCCTCCTTGGCCTTCTTGGTATGCCTTTAGTAGCTCTGAAGTATCGATCGTAGCCGGCTTTGGCACTGCCATCACAATGAACTTCAGTGGTGTATTGGCGGGAATGTCGTTGCCTTGGCCTTTCTCGCCGTATGCTTTGTCGGAGGGGATGGTTAGCTCACGCACTCCACCAAGGCGCATCCCCTTGATGCCTTCTTTCCAACCAGTAATAACACCCGCACTCTTGAGCCCACTCTCAACGGCAAATGGTGCATCAAGCTTACCGTCTTTGATAGATTGGTCAAATACCTTGCCTTTTGGGTTCCAGCCAATGTAGTAGGCCGCAAATGCCGTATTGTCCTTGATCTCCTCACCATCGCCAACCACCAGATCTTCGCTAGAGAGCTCCTTCACGCTATCCCGATCAAACTCACCAACTCGGCTCGTATATTGGCTAAAGGTCGGGTAATATTTGTTTGACAGTTCTTGGGCTTGAGCAGCTGTCTTAGCTTGGTAGTCCTTCATGAGTTTCTGGTATTTTTCCTGCGCCTTTTGCGCTTTGGCTTGGTCATTTTTGTAATTCTCTGAGGCAAGAATCATTGCCGCAAATGACCCCAGCGTCCCGACAACCGTCGCGACCAAAATAACAATAATAATCCAGCGTTGTGTCTTGGTTGTTGCCATAACTCCTCTTGTTTCATCGACTAATCTATCTTGCCCAGTATAGCACACTTGCCGGTATGACTGCTAGATAACAGAGGTCACATCGATAAATGCTGGTTAGCTTGCACTGTAACTATTTTGCCAAAACTATTACTCACTATCACCTTGTGCTGCGCAGAAACACCACGCGAACAACCATCAGCCGACACACCCCTTGCAATGGCGATTTTTCTCAGTATACTAAAAAGCGATGAACCGTCTCCACACCTTATTTTCACCTCTGCTTGCCCGCCTCGCTATTGGCGGTACCGCCACCTTGCAGCCAACGTCAGTCGAGAAGCTCGATGGTGCTCTCACGCCCAATATGCGCGCCCTGCGCCTGGCAATGAGCATTGCCGACCAGCTCATTTCCATGGGTACACCAGCCCAAAATGTCGTCCATATGGCGCTCAGTATTACGGACACCTACTGTACCCGCAAAGTGCACATCGACGTGATTTCGTCACAGCTTATTCTATCGCAAGATCGAGGTAACGATTACGAACCACTGACACTCCTACGCACCATCCCACCGCGCGAGATCAACTACCAACACATGCAATGCCTCCAGACCCTTGCTGCGACTATTGCCGAGGGAGCGCTCACTCTCGATGCTGCCGAGCGCGAGCTCGATGCTATCCTTGCCAAGCCACGGCGCTACCCACCTTGGGTGATTTATCTGGCAGGCGGCGGACTCAGCGCTGGCTCAGCCTTGCTCTATACAGCGTCGCTACCAGTGATTTTCGCTACCTTTGTGATGGGTGTGGCGATTATGTGGCTGCTGGCTCGTTTGAATCGCATTGCTCTTCCTGTGTTCTTTACTCAGATCATCGCGGCGAGCGTTATTACATTGGTTGCAACCATCATCACGTGGCTTGCCACCAATCATTATCTCGATGTTCTTGGCATCATCAACCCAACCATCATCACCGTCAGCGGTATCGTGCTCTTGGTGGCAGGGATGATGATCGTTGGCGCCTTCCAGGACGCAATCGACGAATATTACGTGACGGCGACAGGTCGGCTCCTTAAGGTGGCGATGATGACGATGGGCGTAGTGATCGGTGTGATGATTGGCCTGTATACGGCGCGGCGTTTTGGGATTGAATTTGTTGCCACGCCCGACCAGTTGCAGCTGACCGGCACGATGTATCAGTATATTGGGGCAGCCGCCATTGCTGCCACCTTTGCTCTGGGTAATCACACTCAGCCAGTCGGTATCATCCTAGCTGGTGCAACTGGCATGCTTGGCTATGATATATACCTCGCCATTACTGGCTGGAGCATGTCTGCTATTGCGGCCAGTGCGGCAGCAGGTTTGGTAATTGGCTTTATTGCAACGACCGCCTCGCGCCTGTGGCATATGCCCAGCCTTGCCATTGTCAACGCCGGAATCGTTCCACTTGTGCCAGGCGTCACGCTCTACAATGGGCTCATGGGCGTCGTCACAACTGGCTCGAGCGAGGCAGGTCTGCTGGTGCGCGCCGTCCTCATTGCTATTGCCATTGCGGCTGGTGCGTCATTTGGCGTACTGATTGGCCGACCCACGCGGCGAAGCTTCCTCCGCCTGCGCAATCGCCTACCGCAGCGTCGCCTGCATCAGCCTCATTCACCAAAGTCCACACCCTGAAACAGCGCATGCTGCTCGGGCGCAAACACCGTCCGGATAATTGAGCGGACGCGCTCGGCACTCAATGTTGCCTGGCTACTCGATAGCGTTAGGCGAAATGTCGTGGTTTGATGTGACGCATCAGGGGTTGCTTTGTAAATACTCAGCGGCGTGAGATCGCGGATCGTCACATCTGGGTATGTTTCGCTGGTTCGAGCAATGGCACTTGCGACTGCGTGCATGAGCTCATCATAGGTAACCGCTATACTTGTTTGGATCGAGATATCGCGCGCGGTGGTAGGATAGCGACTAATTGGCTGGTAGTGCACCGCTGTATCGCACCACACCTGCTCCATCACATCAAGGCGCAGTGATGACGCTGCAGTATACTCAGGTAGCTTGAAGTGCTTTGCTACCGCAGGGCGTAGTTCACCAACCACCCCGATGAGCTGCCGTTCGGGCTGGCCAGCCGTCTCGCTACTTTCCACCCAGATGCGAGCCGAGCGATTGATGTCAAAAGGTGCATATACTGGATCATCTTGAGCTGCTGCGACTGGCGTATACACGAGAGTTAGACCGCTATCACGCGCCAGCTGGTCGAGTGTTGCCCGCACCCGGTAAAAGGCAGCACCAGCGTGTGGCTTTTTGCTGCTATACACAAGATCGATCAGTGATTGTTCAGCTGGCAGACCATCCTCACCCATTCGTGCCTTGGTGTGGCCCTTGCCGAAGATGTTCTCACGCAGGGTGTTGCCCTCGTACTCGGTGCGGTAGCGGCCGCGCTTCTGCAGCTCGGGAACAACGTACTCGATGAAGTCCTCGAAGGAGCCCGGGGAGACGTGGTAGGCGAGGTTGATGCCGTCCAGGCCGCCCTCGTCAATCCAACGCTCCAGCTCGTCAGCAACCTGAACCGGGTCACCGACGATGACCTCGCCCATGCCACCGATGGTGGTGTGCTCGGCGATAGCCTTGCGGGTCCACTTCTTATCCTTCGCCTGCAGGGTGAAGGGGGTCAGGAAGGACTGAATCGACTCGGTCTGCACGTAGTTCAGGACCTCGTCCTCGTCGAACTGGGACAGGTCAACGCCGGACCAGCCGCCGATGATAGCCTGTGCAGATTCGAGGTTGATGTACTTCTTGTACTCCTCGTACTTTGCCTTTGCCTTCTCCTCGGTCTCGTCCACGATCACCGAGAGCATTGCGAGGATCTTCACGTCGTCGCGGCTACGGCCCTGCTCCTCGGCAGCGGCACGAATACGGTCGGTCACAACGCGGGTCAGGTCCGGGCGCAGGGCGCTAATGAACACAGCCTCAGCGTGCTTACCGGAGAACTTCTGACCGCGGCTGGATGCACCAGCCTGGAAAATCACGGGGGTGCGTTGGGGGCTGGGCTCGGTCAGACCCGCACCAGGCACGCTGAAGTACTTGCCCTTGTGCTGAATCGGGTGCACCTTGGCGGGGTCGGCGTAGATGCCCTTCTCGCGGTCTT
>CALBWN010000028.1 GCA_937974295.1 uncultured Candidatus Saccharibacteria bacterium | reverse complement strand
AGGAAGGCGATAGTTACGCCAGCGCGGCACTACATGAGCTACGTGAAGAAGCAGGAATCACTGCGCGCGCCAGCGACCTTGAGCTCTTTGCGACGCAGTCTGGCCCAGGACGAGTGTATCATTATCCCGATGGTGACACACAAGCCTTTACTATAGTGTTTTGCCTCAAGCAATGGCAAAGCGAGGCACCGCACAC
Organism: uncultured Candidatus Saccharibacteria bacterium; assembly: GCA_937974295.1. Classification (GTDB taxonomy): domain Bacteria; phylum Patescibacteriota; class Saccharimonadia; order Saccharimonadales; family Saccharimonadaceae; genus Saccharimonas. The sequence continues at coordinate 4,903 of CALBWN010000028.1, read as the reverse complement.
TGATACTGAGGAAGTAGCGACAGGTCAGTGGTTCTCGCTAGACGAAGCATTGCAGCTCAATACCAACGACGCCACACGCCAGATTCTCACTGCCTACCAGAGGTATAGTGAGACGGGTGTGGTGCAGATGATAGAGGAACGGTAATACTCTGCCTAATAGAGGATCGGTATGACACAAGAAAGACTCCTGACAACATATATCCTCTGTGGTGGCGCAGAGCGTTGGGTGGGTAATTTTGGTAGCTATTTGCAAGATTTCTTTGCAGGACGAAAAGATGAGCTTAGGATTCTTGATGTGTTCTTTGCTAGCCCGCATGAAGAATGGCGACAGAAGTTTGATGATTGGGCGGGCTGGTATAATCAATATCTCCCTGTGGCGAAACGAGAATTGGCAAGCAAAAGCTGTTTTGCTGAGCAAGTTCGACGCGCTCATATTATCTACGTTCACGGTGGTAGGACAACCCGACTCTTGCAAGAACTTCATGACTTCTCAGAGGTAGAACGACTACTGCGTGGCAAAGTTTATATTGGCTCATCAGCTGGAGCAAATTATCTTGCACAGCATTTTTTGAGTCATCGAGGAGTTGATGCTGGTTCGGCTATCTTACCAATGAATGTTGTTGTCCACTATAATGCCGATAATCCTGCAGAGCGACGTACTGTTGCAAGTGCCGATGCGCTTGCAGCGGCGTTTCCTGCGGTGCCAACAGTGCGACTACATGAAGGGGAATATATTCACATAGAGAGATAACCACGATGAGCAAATTCGACGCCATGACACCAGAAGAAATTGGCCAGCTCTTTCCGATAGAGGTAGTGCCATATGATGAACGATGGCCACAGTTATTCATGGCTGAGGCAGCGCGGGTAAGTGGTGTGCTGGGTGATGAGGTGTGTACCATCGAGCATATTGGTAGCACAGCGGTGCCGGGATTGGCAGCCAAACCAATCATAGATAGCCTACTCCTTGTGAAAAAGCTCGACAGTCGGGCGAAGCAGCGGTTGATAGAGCAGCTTCGCCCGCTTGGCTACGAAAATATGACTAATACTGAGACGGAGCTGACGATGGAGTTTGGCAAAGGCTATGACGTGGAGGATCCGCTACGCCAGAAGTACCATCTCCATGTCGAGCAGGTAGAGGCGATGCCATCGCCGAAGATTATCTTTCGTGATCGCCTGCGGAGTAGCCGTGTCTTGCGTGAGAAGTATACTAAACTCAAACACGAGCTGGCACAGCAGTATCGACACAACAGAGAGGCATATACGGCAGGTAAGGCGGCTTTTGTGCGGAGCGTCTCATATCTTTAATCGCTAAGGTAAGTAGCTGTGTCTATGGAACAATAAAATGGTTCATATACAGCTGATTGACATTGGTTTACAATTATCCTATTATTGTCACATGCCAAATAGAGAGACAGTAAGAAAACGCACGCTATTGGACGAGTCAAATACGCCTGCCGATACAAACAAAGAAGGTAATACACGAAAAGACGCACCTCCAATTGCGGCGGTGCTAGCAAAATGTAGTATTGACGCGACTGAGCTATCTGCACAAAAGAGCCATACAGTTGAAGAGATTCGGGATTATATCAGCCGTCGAGATTATTCTAAGCCGACTGCGCATCTTGACTTGACTACGGAGGATGCACAAAAATTGCTTGACTCTGGAGATGAGGTGACGCTGTTGGTTGGCCTTAAGTATTTTGGTCAACTCGACCCCACTATTGCGCAGCAGATATGTGATATTGGTTCAATTGCAGTGCCTTTTCGGCTCAAGCAATTCCCCGGCGTTGATTATGATGATATCACAAAGCGCATGACACGGGCAGGTCACAAATGGGTGTCTCAAGTTGGCCTGGAAAACTTTACAGAATTAAACGATGAATTAGCGCATCGAATGGTTGAAGCAGGGGAGGGAGGCTTAGCTTTACGTAGAGAAGAGGTGCAGATTACTGATGTAGATAGTGTGTTGTGCCATTTGATAGATTATGGCGATGTTGATGACGTACTTATGGCAATAAATAGCCCGCGGGAAGATAGATGTAATAGCATTGATATTACAAAAGTGGTAAGTTATATAGCTCGGCATAAAGGGCTAAATGAGGATGATCTTGAGCGTATTATAAAGAACAACCCTAGTATTGATCGCACAACCGTCTCGCTTGCACTTATTGACCATGGTTCAGCTGATATGGTCTTTACAATGCTTGATAGCATGGCTGTTGATCAACAGAGATTTGCTGCCGGGTTGACTGATCGCTATGAAGTACTTCTCGAATCAGATGTTTCTGATGAGACATTTGCTCGATGTGGCGAACTTATGGGAGACAAGCGTCCTGATTCTATGGTGCGAGCAGAAGAATTCTTTGGCTCAGCAACAGTTTCGCGGGTGAAACTACTTCAAGAGATGCTTGACGGTAATGTCCCGGATACAGTGTGTCAGCTTGGTGTTACAACAGCAGGCGAGGCTGGTATTACTGAGTTACGGAGTGTGATTGAAAAATTTCGACAAGCTTTTCAGGCGGCAGAGCTTGATGAGGTTTATACAAAACAGCTTGAGGAATCGCCAGTTTTGCGTGATGTTCTCATGACATTAACGGGCTATAAAGGTTCTCGTTGGGGTGGCAATAGTGATGCAGGGTTACAGGAAAAAATTCGTTATCATAACCAAGCAGCCGAAGACGGTCGCATTGCTGCCATGAAGGAATTCTATCGGTCAAGTGATGTTTACAGCATAGCAACTGTTGCTGGTAAGAAAGAACGTATAGGCTGGACCCCAGATGTTATTGAACGCTATGATGTATTACGAAATGATATTATGCACGCTCGCGCCCTAACGGGTACTCAAGGTGGCGGTATGCGTCAAGCAATCGATGAGTTGCGCGCTGATATCTTTGTTGAACTAGAAGATTTACAATATCGTATTGATACTACTGACAATAATGATCCAAAAGCAAATATCAAGGTCAGTAATCTTAAGCGTCGCAAGGATGCTCTCCAGAAGTATGTCGAGCAAGTTCAATAAGGAGATTTTGCTGATACTACCCGCTTTGTAATGGATTCCCCGGCTGACTTTACACGTGGGTTTCAAGAGCTACAACCGTATAAGAGCTTGCATCAGTCAATGCGTCGACTGGTTTACGCCTGGGCAATGCGCAAACAGCCAAATCAACGTCGTGAGATGGCCGGTTTGAGCGTTCAGCCATCAATTGAATCACTGGCAAGTATGCGCGAGTTTATAGAGCATATTGTTAATCAAGAAGTATATGGCCAGTATTTTAGTGATAAGAAGCAAGCAAATAAGTTTAAACAGATGAACAGTACCCGTGCTCTTGAAGAGGCAATGAATCTGCACCAGCAAAAAGCCGAACGACTCGGCACAACTACTCTACAGTTTACTCCAACAAGAGGCATACTGATGGAGATGTCGGGACAAATTGCCGATGCATGCTGGGCTGATAAATACGATTCATTAGCAGAAGATTTTCCGAACTTTACTTCTCTTATGATTAAAGCGCGACCTGGTAAGAAGAATGAGCGGATCGTTGGTGCAGCAATGCTTATCGAAACGCGTGATAGCCAAACAGGCGATAATGTGCTATTGGTGCGTGGGCTCAACCCGACAGAAAACTATATTCACAAAATAGACGTTGGTGAGTTTTATAATGCTATTGTAGATTACGTATCAAAGACAGCCGAAGCAGCTGGTGCAAAACCTGCCATTGTTATTGATGACCATAGTGGCGGATCAACGACAAATAGACCAACGCTTTATGGCTATATTCGTGCTCAGCAGCCGACATTGCCGAAAGTATCGGTACCTCGCGATGAAACATTCTTCAACACATATGACGTTTCAAGTAAAAGTCATCTCCTTCGCTAATACTCTCATCTTCACTCACAAGAATACTTCCTGAACTTCCATGTGACAGAATACTACGATTAGTCGCACAATTTAAGAAGTGGCTGAATGTATAGTGTGCAGTATACTGCAAAAAAGCTTGGAATTGCGATGAAGAAGTATAGAGCGATCGATGGCTATAGGCCAATGTTTTGCCTCTCACCCGAGCAGTTCTCGCATATTCAGCACTACCGCGAAAAGCATCTTAATCCATCTGCAGAGCATAAGGGTTTCTCGCAAGAAGGGTAATTCTCCTCTGCTGCAAAACTTGCTATAATATCAAACATGACAGCGATAACCGTCCAGCCTCTCCCTGGCTACAAAGAAGTCAAGCCCTTCGTCTACGCAGGGTTCTTTCCAGTGTCCAACGAAGATTACAATGACCTGAAGGAGGCGATTGAGCGGCTGAGCCTGAGCGATAGTGCGCTGCAGTTCGAGCCAGAGAATTCGCCGGTGTTGGGTTATGGTGTGCGGATTGGCTTCCTTGGTCTCTTGCATATGGATATCATTCGTGAGCGGCTCGAGCGCGAGTACAATCTAGATCTGATCGTCACCAATCCGAGCACCGACTACCAAGTGAGCTTAACCAATGGTGATGAGCTGGATATCAAGTCTGCCAGCGAATTGCCTGACCCAGCCCAGATCAAGGAGATTCGCGAGCCGTGGATTGATGGTGAGATCGTTGTGCCCCAAGATTACATCGGCGCAGTGATTCAGCTCATCGTTAGCAAGCGTGGGCGGCAAAAGAACCTCAGTTACATCGACGAGCGTGCCCTCATCTCCTTTGCGGCACCACTGGCAAATCTCCTGACGGATTTTTATGATCAATTGAAGTCGGTGACCAGTGGCTATGGGTCGTTTAATTATGAACTACGGGGCTACCAAGCAGAGGATTTGGTGCGTGTCGATTTCTACGTGGCAGGTGAGATGGTCGATGCGCTGAGTGTGATGTGCCATCGTTCGGAGGCGCCAGGCTTGGGCCGGGAGATCGTCAAAAAACTC
>CALBWN010000027.1 GCA_937974295.1 uncultured Candidatus Saccharibacteria bacterium | reverse complement strand
CCCCACACCAATGATCTCAATCTCCTCACCATTCACCCGGGCAAGCAGCGCCTTGACGTACTCTGTCCCAATATCGAGGCCAACGAGGCATTCGCTAGCGCTGTTATCTGCTCGGGTAAGAAATCGATCGAAAACCATAATCGTCTCTATTATATACCATATACACGCCTGCCTGCTAGCCCTAAACGGTGATTATTGGCGAATTTATGATGAAATGATTCATTTTGTACCGAGCACAGCAACCGTGGTTATTGCGCAATAACCACGGCTTGGATTGAAAGGCAGTGAAATATTTATCGCAATAGATGCTCATACTCTATAGAGAAAGATTCAGAAAAATCATACAGTGGTAGCAACCCTTGACAAAACAGAGGTAACCACTGTACAATACGCTCACCATGACCAACCGCGAACCAGTCGATGCCGTACCTATCGGCATCTTTCCACTTGGGAACTACGAGCCAACCGAGCTCACCCTGCTTGGCCGCCACCTATACGAGGCGGTCACAACGCTTGAAGCATGCCGTGCCACGCCCGACGAAACCACAATAGCCTACCAAGCTCCCTTTGGGCGCTATAACGAAGGTGGTACATTAGCCGTTGACCTCACAGCTGATGCCACTGGCCTAACCACTGGCCAGCTCGCCTTTGCCGACCCTGATAAGCATCATTCTTTCGCACTAACACTGGCGGATAATCGGCACTGCTGGTACAGTCGCACTGACCCTAGCCACACGATGCCTATCACCCACAACCACGCGGCACGCCTGCTCGACCGCTCGCGGCCGCTTGATCATGACGATTCGGAACTATTTAGATGGTATGCAACGCACCACGGCACAACCGCTGCCGACCTCCAGGCTCTCCTCGATACAACAGTTCTTCCTATGGCCAATCCTGAGCAAGTCCGTCGCGATGTAACCTACTGCTATAATGATATTATTCTCAAAGATGAACAGTGGTCTGGCGTGCGTCTTGCACTGACGATACGTCGGCTTGGCAAGCTTGCTATGGGCGCTACAGCAAGCCTAGAAATACCCTACAGCTGTGATGAGCTCAACACACCAGTAACGTGCCGCATCGCCAGTGACGATTTGGAATATACCATACTCACTTGCTTCTATGATCATAGCGAAACAACCTCGCAGCGCCGCCGTACATATGTTGAGCCAGACATCGCAGAGCTAAGCAACGCTATTGCCCAGCTAACGGGGAGTATGATTGCTGAGCGCTGCGCTCTCCAATAGGGTCACGCCCCCTCTTCCGTGTCCTTGTAGGTGCTATTGATGTCAACAATACAACACCAGTAAATATGTTACTGGTGTTGTATTGTTTATTCCTGGTTATCTGCTAGCACTACCGCAAAACTGCTTTGATCCGACGGATACCGGCTGAGCTCGACTCTTCCTTGGTAATCTTGAAGCGCATACCATCTTCGGCCAAGACGCCAGTGTGCTCGACGTGTGGGCCCCCGCACACTTCGAAGCTTACGCGCTCATCACCTTCGCCGATGGAATAGACCTTGACGGTGTCGCCGTAGCGTTCGCCAAAGGCACCGATTGCACCGAGCTTCAGTGCTTCATCGGTTGGATACACGGCAAAGCTCACCGGCAAGTCTGCCTCGATCCAGGCATTGACTTGGTCTTCCACTGCTTGTTTTTCCTCTGGGGTGAGCTTGTCATGGTTGAAGTCGAAGCGCAGGCGCTGAGTAGTGATGTTGCTGCCATGCTGCTGCAAATCTGGTGCTTTCAATACCGTGCGCAGCGCTGCACCCAGCAGGTGTGTCGCTGTGTGGTATTTGAGATGAATTGGGTCGTGACCTTCCAGTCCACCGCTAAATTGCCCTTTGCGCGCCGTCTTGGAGCGCTGGCGTTGCTCGGCCATCTTGGCATCAAATTCTGCTCGCCAGTCCTCGGAGAGCTCAATCCCTTGCTTGTATGCCTCCTCCGTACTAAGCTCTACTGGGAAGCCAAAGGTATCATACAGCGTAAACAACTCCGCGCCAGTCAGGCCATCCGCCACATACTGCTGCATCTGCTTAAGCCCCTTGCGTAGCGTCTGCCGGAAGGCTTTTTCTTCCTTGGCGAGCACGGCGATAATCTGTTCGCGCGCGGCTTTGACCTCTGGGAAGTCTGACTCGTATAGGTCGGCAATCACCGGCACCACTGCCTCGAGGAAGTTCTGCTCAATGCCAAGGTCGAAGCTGTAGCGGATAGCCCGGCGCAAGAGGCGGCGCATCACATAGCCTTGCTCCTTGTTGCTTGGCACGCAGCCATCGACCGCCATGAAGCTAGCCGCTCGCAGGTGGTCGGCAATTACCCGCATACTCTCAGTGTGCGAGGCATAGCTCTTGCCACTAAGCTGCTCAAGCTTGCTGATAATAGGCCACATCAGGCTAATCTTAAAGACATCGGGGTCGTTATTGGCCGCCGCAGCAATGCGCTCCAGGCCAGAGCCGTGGTCGATATTCGGCTTATCCAGCGGGACAAACTGCCCCTCGGCTACCTTCTTGTATGCCATAAAGACGTTGTTGCCGATCTCCATAAAGCGCCCGCAGTCACAGTTAGGGTGGCAGTGCTCACCAAACTTCGGGTCGTGCTCAATGAAATCAAACTCATAAAACATCTCGCTGTCTGGCCCGCACGGATCACCAACTGGTGTCGTCTCGGGCCCGCCGTTGCGGCTCCACCAGTTTTTGCTGCCGTCGTAGTAGAAGATACGCTCACCTGGCTGGATGCCACGGGCCGCGCCGCGCTCTTCGCTGCCGATGTCGGCACTCTTGGCTTCAATCCCTTTTTCGGCAAATTTCTGCCGCCACAGCTCGGCTGCTTCGGTGTCTTTGGCAATATTGTACTCAGGCGCACCAATGAAACACGTCACATACAGGCGATTTGGGTCGAGCCCTACTTCCTCGGTGAGGAATGTCCACATCCAGGTAATTTGCTCTTTCTTAAAGTAGTCGCCTAGGCTCCAGTTACCGAGCATTTCGAAGAAGGTGGTATGGCGGTTGTCACCAATATCGTCGATGTCTTGAGCACGCAAGCATGTCTGCGAGTCGGCGATGCGCTTGCCCTGTGGGTGTGTCTCACCCAGCAGATATGGGATTATCGGCTGCATGCCCGCACCAGTAAAGAGTGTCGTCGGGTCGTCGGTTAGGATGAGCGGGGCCCGCTTAATAATGGCGTGCTGCTGCTTGGCATAAAATTCGAGGTATTTGTTGCGGATATCTTGAGCATTCATAGGGGGTATTATAGCACGGACACACTACCTCGTGCATCTTTGGTGGTGTGATTATAAAAGCTCTCCATAACGAAGTGTACTGCCACTTGAAACACTACTATACAAAAATCGACTCATCCGAGCCGATTTTTGCGCGATCGTACTTATTTCTCACGTTTGAAAAGCTTGTTGCGACGGTGCCACAGGCCAATTGCCCCACCAATGAGAGCAGTCCCTGCCCCGCCGAGGAGCCAGAGGTTGGCACCCGTGTCGGCAAGCGCAGCTGCTACAGGGTGTGTCTGCTCGGGTGTGTGGGCTGCCGTCTTGGGTGCGGCGGCAGCTTGCTGTGGTTGTTGTGGTTGCAGCGCAGTGCGGATTGCATCAACCCGTCGCTGCAGTGCCGCCTTGACTGCATTATCTTTGACAGTATCGATCACTGCTTGGGTTGTTGTAAGCAATGCAAGATCCGGCTTAGCTTCGAGTGCATCAACAGCTTGCGTGGCTGTCTTTTGGCGTGCTTGTTCCTCCTGGATAGCTGTGGCTATAGCAGTGGTGAGCGCCTTCGTCGCTTTGGTAAGCTCTGGCGTTGTGGTTGCTTTGAGATTTGCGAGGCGATCTGCCTCTGTCGCTGCTGCAGCAACGTCCTTGTCTGCTGCGACGTAGGCTGGCGCTGCAGCAAGCTCTTGCTTGGCTTTGTCGTAGTCGGTGTGGTCGACGCGCAGGTCGTCAATTGCTTGCTGAAGCTCTTGCAATGCTTTGTCGATCGCAGCCTGAGAAGACGTCTCATCAGCCACCACGGCACGCGCAATCACCTGCTTAGACGTTGCCTCGGCCCTAGTGTGCGAGCTGTAGCCATCCAGCACCAATGGCTCGGCTAGCTTGGCTTCGAGCTTTTCGGTGGTGGTGATTTCTACCTCACGTGTCACCTCTGCTTTATTGTTGGCATTATCGACCGCACGGTAAGTGATTGTATATGTGCCTGGTTTTGGGTTTGCAAGGTCAAGGTTTTTTGCGTCGATAACCACACCATCGCTATTAACACCAGTTCCGTCTGCCCCATCATTCGCTGCTACAGTACGCACAGCATCGGCAATTGAGCGACCCGCTCGCGCCACGAGCTTCTCTGGCTTGGCTGGCGTAAAGACTGGTGCGGTAGTGTCAGCATCAGCATACGCCTGATGCGCCACAAGCTGCGGCCCCACAAGCCCAATGCCACCAACGACGACTGCAGCCGCGGCAATAACTCTCATCCGAGAGTGAGTGTGTTTTACCCTCATAATAATCCCCCTTATGGTTGTCTATAAGTGTCAGTATACGAAACTGCCGTTTGGGTTGTCAACAGAGTTAACTTCTGAATGGTCGTGCGACATATTTCCTGATACTTAAAGGGAAAATACATGCCTTGCAGAATAGCCTCTCTGTTTTCACTCATTGTTGAGGTAATAAAGTAGCTATAAAGCCACAGAATCGACGACAATCCCTCCGCCAAGACACTCTGTCCCGCGGTAGATCACGGCTGACTGGCCAGCTGCCACGGCCCGCTCAGGGTCACTGAGGTGGAGGGTGGCTTGGGCCTGAGCTGGGTCATACTGCAACGTGCATGGCCTCAGCTGGCCACGGTGGCGCAGACGGACGGTCAGCTGGTCGCTCGCCGCTGGTGCGCCATGAATCCAGTGCAAATCGCCCACCAGCACATCATGGCGCCACATCGCTTCGTCATTCATATTGCGGCTCACGTATACCACATTTGCTGTCATGTCCTTACCGACGACGTAATAGGGCAAGCCGCCGCCGACATCCAGCCCATGGCGCTGGCCCAGGGTGTAAAAGATCGCGCCATAGTGCCGCCCCAGCACCACCCCTGTTTGCTTGTCGATAATATCGCCCGGGCGAGTGGATACATACTGGCTGAGGAAGTCTCGCATGCCGACATTACCAACAAAGCACACTCCCATCGACTCCTGCTTGCGCGCCGTCCAGAGGCCACGCTCACTGGCCATGTGCCGCACCTGCTGCTTCGTATAGCCACCAAGCGGAAAGAGTGTATGCTGGAGTGCATCACTCGTCACGCGATAGAGGAAGTAGGTCTGGTCTTTGGCTGCATCGGTGGCGCGGTAGAGGCGATCAGACTGGAATGAATATTCTTGACTAGTCGCCACGCTGTCATCTTCTGCATATACGCCACCGGTCTGCGCATAATGGCCCGTAGCAATGAGGTCAGCCCCACGCTCGCGCGCCGTATCGAGAAAGAGCCGAAACTTAATCTCTTGATTGCACATAATATCGGGGTTGGGGGTGCGCCCAGCTTGATACTCGGCTAGCATGTAGTCTACCACCTTGTGCTTGTAGTCGTGCTCAAAATCAAAAACGATAAAGTCGATACCCAGCTGCACTGCGACCCGCTTAGCATCGGCCAAGTCTTCCGCCCAGGGGCACTGCATACCAGGTAGGTCTTGGCTCCAGTTTTTCATATACACGCCGGTCACGTCGTAGCCCTGCTCAACCAGCAGCGCTGCGGTGAGGCTGCTGTCCACCCCACCACTCATCCCGACAAAGACGCGCTGTGTCATGGTTGCACCGCCTTAAACCAGCCAATCTTCACCAACTCTTCGATCGTCAGCTGCCAGCCACTTGGCGTGAGCCACCAGGTGTCTGACCACTGTTTGTCGGTGGTTACAGGGTGGCTGCGCATAGCGATATGCGGCACATACTGGCCAAACTCCAGTGCAACACGGCGCGAGTGGTAGGCGCTAGTAACGAGGATAATCGAGTCGATATTCTTTTGGCGGAGGAGCTGGCCAGTTTTTTTGGCATTTTGGCGGGTGGTTTCGCTTAGTTCCTCGGTGAGGATAGCACGGTCGGGCACACCAGCTGCCACAGCTTGGCGGCGCATTGCCTCGGCATTGCTAGGGCCAGTCTTATCGGCGGCAGCACCTGAGAAGACGATGAAGCGTGCCCAGCCATTTTGGTAGAGGCGAATCGCTTCGGCGGTGCGGGCCTGGGTATCGCCACCACTCACTGCCACAATAGCATCAGCAGCCTGGCACTGCTCAGCACTGCTCGGGGCTGCTTGGCAGGTGGCAAGGTCGTCGCGCGTCAGCCAGCGCCCACCAAGCCACACAAGGAGCATCAGGGCGATAAATATCCCGGCAAGCCAGCGTAATAACTTCATCGCCGCACCCCTTTCATCCGCTGCTGCTCGTGCTGCACCGCTGCAATAATGCACTGCGCCGCACGCTGGCAGTTCTCCTCGGTCGAGAGCCGCCCCAGGCTGATGCGTAGACTTCCGTCGGCTACCTCTGGTGGCAGGCCAATCGCGGTAAGGACATGGCTACGCAGCCCTTTATTGGCCGCACAGGCGCTACCAGTCGCCACAAGCACGCCATCGCGCTCAAGTAAGAAAATGAGCCGCTCGGCATCCACCCCGGGGAACGAGATGTGCAAATGGCCCGCCAAACGATGCTTCACATCACCCGAGACAACTGCTGTGGGGATGTACTCACATAGCGTGCGCTGCATACTGTTACGCAGCCGCTCAAGGCGCTGCGCCTCGGATTTGCGATGTGCCTGGGCAAGCTCAAGTGCCGTTGCAAAGCCGACCGTACCGGCCACATTCTCCGTCCCGCTGCGCAGGCCACGCTCTTGCCCGCCACCAACAATGAGTGGATCAAGCCGCACCTGGCTAGCCAGCCACAAGAGGCCAACTTGCTTAGGACCGTATATCTTGCCCGCATTGAGCGTCAGTGCATCCACGCCAAGGCGCGCCACATTAATATCGAGCTGACCTGCCCCCTGCGAGGCATCACTGTGGAGGTAGAGTGGCGTTGATTCACCCGCTTCGAGTCGTCGCTGGCGCTCACGGGCTACCACTGCGGCAATTGCCCGCAGTGGTTGGATCGTTCCTAGCTCATTGTTGGCCAGAGCAATACTGACGAGTACCGTCTCTGGGCGAATCACCTGGGCAATCGCATCGGGCGTCACCACACCCTTTGGGTTAGCCGCTACCACTGTCACATCATGCTGGCGCGCTGCTGCCAGGACGGCGTGGTGCTCTATATTTGCCGTTACCACATGGCCGGGTACGCCAGCAAACATGAGGTTAATCGACTCCGTCGCACCCGCCGTCATAATAATCTCATCTGGCTTGCCACCAAGCGCCACCGCAAGGCGGTGCTTTGCCTGGTGATAAGCTTGCCGCACTGCCACTGCTGGCGCATAGGGGCTGGATGGGTTAAAAAACTGCTCCGCAAAGTAGGGCTGCATCGCTGCCAAAACACGGTCATCCATCGGTGTGGCCGCTGCGTGGTCGCAATATATCATCTCTGGTTTCACTCCAATTAGTATAGCACTCTAGTCCGGATCAGCGAAACGCTGGCCAGTATTGGGGTCAACGCGGTATATCTCGCGCGCCACCCGCTCATAATAGAGGCGCGTCGCCATGACGAAGTTGCGCAGCTCATCGCCAACTAAGTAACTATAGCGCGCCCCTTCTTGCACTTTGAGAATACCTTGGTCATTAATCTCGTAGCGGATAGTATTGGTCTGGATGTGGCGCTTCTCGTCTGTCCATTCTTCGTGCCAGATCCACGTCTTTGTATCCAGGCAAAAGAACTCTCGATGCCGACCCTTCTCTACCGGGCCAAACAGCTCCGCCCCAATCTCACTCTCCAGCGTGATGAGCTCGCGCTCGGTATAGCGCTTAAAGGGCCGCTTCTTCGACTTGCCAATGCTGGTATCACCCGCCAGCAGCGCATAGGCTTTACCAAGGAGTGAGCTTGGCTTTCTCACTAGGCAGCGTGCTCCTCGGGGTAGTAATAGCTACTAGAACTGTTAGTAGGTGCAGGTGCTTCACGACGTGCTCGTCTGGCTGCATATGACGACATATCTACTACTGGGTTATTGCCATCGTTGTTCCTATTTTCTTGGTCAGTTTTCTTGTCGTCAGGATTTTTGTTCCAAAAATCAGGATTGAGATTAATCTCATCGCCAACAGCGAAAGAAGATTTCTTGAGAACGCTGTCCACACCAGTCATTCCACTATTCTCTTCAAGTAGCTTGCTCGCATCTTGGCTACCATACTTCTTAAGCAGATACTCTCGCATCTTCAACACAAGGCTCGTAACACCTTTTGCATACTCGATATTCTGATAATAAGCTTCCTTGGGAGAAACTTTTTTCTCACCTGTTAGGTCATCTGGGTCACCATCATACACCTTCGCAACCCGCATGAGTTCCTCTTTCACACGAGCAAGCCGCTCTTGCTCGCGAAGTTGCTCGAGCGTAAGCATTCCTGGCTGACCGTATGAATCTTTTGTCGCTGTCTCGCCACCAAAATTACCCTCAGGAGCGGGGGTTACGTTTTTCTTCGTGTGATTTATTTGGAGTTCATTCATATATCAAATAACCTCTGTACATTTGCCGTTGTGGTGGCGGCGACGCGTGCGATAGGCAAACCTTTCTTGGCTGCTTGGTCACGGGCTACCTCCTCCACATAAGCCGGTAGGTTGATTCTACCACGGAAGGGCACCGGAGTCAAGAAGGGAGCGTCGGTCTCAAGCAGTATTGCATCGAGTGGGAGATCGGTATAGAGCTGCTGCTGAACACTGTCTTTTGTAAAGGTGCTGATGCCATTGACGCCAATAAATAAGCCGCGAGCACGGCCCTGCTCAAGCTGCGCCTGAGTATCGGTAAAGCTGTGCAGAACGCCGCGCACTGGCTGAGCATCGTAGATAGGCCAAAAGTCCTGCCACACTACGCCGCGTGCTTGTTTTTCGTCACGCACGTGGAAGCTAACGGGCAGCTGAAACTCCGCCGCAAGCTGCAGCTGCGCCTGGAGGCACTGCTGCTGCGCTGGGCGAGCGCTATTGTCATAAAAATAATCTAGACCAATCTCCCCCACCCCGACAATGACGGGCCGACCCTGCCGTAGTGGCTTTTCAGCGAGGAGCTCACGAATGGCTGTAATACCCGCTTCGCCCGCTGCTTCGGCATCATGGGGATGAATACCCACCGCCGCATAACAGTGATCGCGCGCCATGGCAAACTGCACCGCCTGGCGCGAGCTGCGCACATCCGTCCCGACGCAGATCATGGCAATGCCAGCCTGGACAGCCTGCTGGTAGGCTGCCTCGCGTGCTGCATCGTCGTAGAACTCGCTATCGTGCAGGTGGCAGTGCGAGTCGATAAGGCGCGGCATGGGTGGCGTGCTGCCAAGAGTATGTGTCGTATCACTTGTCATAGCTTACTCCTTTGTTTATGAGGCTGTGCGAGCTCGTGGGTCGGGGGTATGAATGTAGCGCTTCGGGAACAGTGGTGGGACGTCGGCTGGCACGACGCCAGTGCCAAAGATAGTGTGGATGGCCTGAGCAGTAGCAGGCATGAATGGCACAAGCTCATCGGCAATCTGCAGCAACGTACTGGCCGCATAGGCTAAGACTTCGCTCAGGTGCGACTCGGCATCGTGGTCGGTCGCGCGGCGCTTGGCGATCTCCCATGGCTTGACCCGCTCAAGGTATTGGTTGAGGCTACGGACGGAGCTCCATACTTCATCGAGTGCTTTGTCAAATTCTAGCCGCTGCATCATGTCGCGGTAGATGGTCATATCGTGCTCGGCTTGTGGCGCATCGCCAATCACTCCTGCTTGGTAGCGCGTCAGCATGGCTGCCACCCGCTGCACAAGGTTGCCGAGGTCGTTACCAAGCTCGCCGTTGTACGCCTTCTCAAATTTTTCCCAGGTAAAGTCTCCATCGTCTTGAGTAGGAATATGGCGGGCAAAGAAGTAACGGAAGGCATCAGCCCCATAGCTCTGGATAATTTCCATTGGGTCGACCACATTGCCGACTGTCTTGCTCATCTTGCTACCACCAACGTGGACAAAGCCGTGGACGAGCAGTGTCTTCGGTAGTGGGAGGTCGAGCCCCAGCAGCATCGCCGGCCAGATCCCTGCGTGGAAGCGCAAGATATCCTTGCCAATCACCTGCACATCGGCTGGCCAATACGCCTGCCACTCGGCCCTATCCGGATAGCCCAGCACTGTAATGTAGTTGGCCAAGGCATCGAGCCAGACGTACATCACCTGGCTGTCATCGCCTGGTACTGGCACGCCCCAGCTCAGTGTCTTACGTGGGCGGCTAATTGAGACATCCTGGACGCCATTTTTGATAAGCTCGAGGAACTCATTTTTGCGGAACTCGGGCACGATCTTCATCCGGCCTTCAGTAATGGCTTGGCGAATCTGCTCAGTAAAGGCACTCGCTTTGAGGTAGTAGTTCTCCTCTGAGACGCGCTCATACGGCGTTTGGTGATCGGGGCAGATACCACCCGTCTCATGGACTTCCTTATCAGTAAAGAATGCCTCATGCCCCACGCAGTACCAGCCCTCATAGGTGTGCTTGTAGATGAGCCCCGCCTGAGCAAGCCGCTGCCAGATGTACTGCACTGCTGCAACGTGATGCGGGTCAGTCGTGCGGATAAAGTCAGTGTATTCTGCGCCAACTGCCTCCATCAAGACTTTGAAGTTGCCATACATGCTGTCCACATAGCTCTGCGGGTCGAGGCCATTCGCCTGAGCCTTGGCAGCAATCTTGTTGCCATGCTCATCCGTACCAACTTGGAAGCGCACCTCGTGGCCATTTTGCCTCTGATAGCGCGCCCAGATATCGGCTAGGAGATAGTCGAGCGCATTGCCAATATGCGGCTTACCGTTGACATAAGGAATAGCAGTGGTGATGTAGGCGTGTTGTTTGGTCATAGGGGTATTATAGCATGGGGCGGCGTGAGACGTCTTGGGCTGGGGTTACTGCTTGGCAACATCGATGAGTGTATAGAGCTTATCTGTACTCTGCATAAGGGTGATGGTACTATCTTGGTTGGTTGTCCAGATGGTCGAGATAGCCAGACCTTCTGCAGCATGCTCAGCTTCGTCCACTTCGTCGTCTGGCTCACCCCAGGCTGTTTGCCCAGCCTGCACATATTGGCGGTAGAGGTCGAGGCATTCTGCCGTGGGTGAACCATTAGCAAACCATACGACGACCATCGATACAGCACTGCCTTCGCTCGACACCATGACGCGCAGCGGCCCATCATAATACCAGTAGGTATTCTCCTCTTGCTTCATCAGCTGCCAACCTTGGCTCTGCATTGTGGTATCAAACTGCTGCAAAGACAGGGGCCATGGCTGGTGCAGGATGCGATCGATCCAGGCGGTGAATTGCTCTGGAGAGAAGTATGTCTCCTCATGCAGCTCACTCTCCAGGCGCGGCAATGGATCAGGGCCAGGATAGGGCTGGATCGTACGCGGCCGACGTGCGTTATCGTGCGGCGCACCAGTTTGCCTACTAGCAACAACAAACATGATCGTCTTATCCATCTCGTTGATGTTAATACTGACATACTCCCACGAAGCTGGCGTTTGTGGTGCAAAGCCTTTCCATATCGTACCGGCGAGGTTGTCTTTGCGCCGCACATCGGTTGGCCAGCCCCACGCAGTGGTACCTGCTGCACAGTACTCATCGTATAGCTCACGGCATTGCTTGGTAGATAACTCATGAATCATGTCAACTACTACACTGCCACCAACCGACTCAACGAAGCCATCCTCCACTGTTGCAAGCAGTGGCACGCCGCCATCGTAATGCATATATTGCTGGCTATTATTCTGTGACTGCGGTGCATCGGGCTGCCTAATGGGTTGCCAGCCAAATTCTTGGATAAGGCTATCATACACCTCATACGTCATTGGCCAAGGGAACTTACGTAGTGCATTAATAAGTGAGACGAGCTGTGCACCATTGATAGGCTTCGGCGCTTCAGCTGGCTGAGTCGATGATTGGTCTGCGTTCATAGTACCTCATATTTTCTTTATAGATTTCTCTTTAGCGTTAACGTGTTTGTATCGTACCACGTTTTGGTATGACATACTAGCGTTCAGTCATATTGTTGACAATATTGCAATCTATACCATATAATATGGTATACTACTCTGCTATGGAACATCGCCCATCACCCTACTCTCCCGAGCACTACTCGCTCGCCGACCAGTGGAAAATCAAGAACCAGGCACGCGAAGAAGGGCTCTTTACTCCTGCGCTGGCGGGGTATCTGCTCCGCACGACTGTTGCTGAGAAACTCCATGCTACATACGCGACGATCAATCACGCTATTAAAGCCCTTAGTATAACACCCGAACAATACCGCGTACGACGTCAAAATGGCCAGCCATCTCACAAGCGAGGCTACCACCTCTCACCTCGGCAAGCCGAGCAAGTGGCAGCATACCTGGGGCGATCGCTTCATACAACGGTTTGCTAGGCATTTAGGCTCGATACTTGCCACCACTGCCTATGCTGTAGTATGGTAATACGCATGGAAAAACCCCCAGCAACCAGCACAATTACCCGAGACATTTGACAGTCATACTGCTCAAGTAGAAAAGCTCAACGACTTGCACAAACTTCTACGCTTTTTGCTTGAGAATGATCTCGGCCTTTCTACTCACGACCCGGCGCAGGCATATATATCACAACATATTCAAGAAACATCTGCATCGCAGCAACTCCTTCGCTTTATTGCAACCATCCAACCACACAACACCCAGCCTGCTCGCACCGTTATCACCTATCCAGATGTTGCTTTTGTTTTTGATACTCCAGCTGTAGAACAAGCCACGCAGACTCAGGGCGATAGCTATCAACCATTGCATGAGTATAGAAAACACGATCTTGCTGAGCTCGCGCAAGATGAGGCCTGTGGTGTTGCCCTATCGACCGATCATCATTTTGCCTGGTATATGTATGATGCACTCACGAGCCCACTTACTGATGTGCATCAGCGTATCGTTGCTGACCAGACTAACAACAACCGGCTCCATGGCGTCTATCATCATCGCCCAGAGCCACTTATATCTGTTGGCCAGGCTTCTCGCCACCTTGATATAACACCGCATGCGGTCGAGAAAGCGTTGAGGAATCCTCAAGTTATCCAGAGGATTGGCGAGATCGTTGTCGCTCCACGCGGCAATTCGATGCGCCCATTCATCACACCCAAACAACTTCTGAGCCTCCAAGAGCATCTTCGCCCCCACAACGCTGATACCCATACGCTCCTCCCTCCACAGGAAGAAGAAATGACCTGCCCGCAACTCGCCAGAGCACTTGGTGTACACGACATGACAGTGCGACGAGCCATTGCCGCCCTTAATCAGGAAAAATCCGAAGACGAGGATAGTCTGACTGGCACAACGCGTAAAGAGCAAGGTCGACGCCCAACCGTATATTATTCACCTGAGCAGCAGGTACGCATCCTCGCCAAGCTTCAAGAGAAAGGCTATTCTGTGTTAGCAAAGCTGCGTGATAAGCTGGGCGAAGACCTCACGCATAAAGATTAAAAATGCTACAATAATAGCTAGTATGACTGTACGACTCAGCGCGACACAAATGCAACCCAGAAATATCCCAGAAGAACCAACAGCCCTCTCTCATACACCAACACTGCTGGATTTATATGCAATATTAAAGCAGTTAAGAAATCAGCCGGGGCATCACTAACTTATGTGGTATAAGTAACTACCTCCCTGTGATACGCACAAATATCATCTCATGTTCGTCTGGCCCTGGGTTGTGGATCTTGTGCTGCGTATCGGGTGGAAAGATAAAGACATCGCCTGGATTGTAGGTATATGTACCATCTGCGTCAGACACCTCACCACTGCCCTTGAGGACGATCATTGTCTCTTCGACACCGGGGTGGTCATGCCAGTCAAAGGTCGCGCCAGCAGGCAGCCAACCATGGGTGATCGCCTCGCAATATGGGCTCGTGGCGTGCTCAGCCGACACATAGACTTTGCGCGCCCCACTGCCACCGTGGGCGGATTCTTTAAGGATGGTGGTTGCTGGACGTTTGATAATGCGCATGGGTTACTCCTTCTATTTACTTATTGCTGCAGTTTTTGCTTGTAGTAAAAGGCGTTTGCCTCGATCTCTTCCACTGTGTCTGGGAATTGCTGCCCAAGTTGGGTGCGACTAAGTTTTAGCACAGCATCTTGTGGGCTGAGCTCAGATGCAGCCAGGGCTTGGCGCACATATTCGCGAATATGCCAATACTGCTGGCCATCTTTGATGAGCTGCTGCTTTGGTGCACTGAGCGCACCAACCATCATGCCCGAGGCAGTGCGCCCAGCTTTTTTGAATATGGTGATACCGACGGCAACAATCAACAGCCACAGCCCAATAAGCAATACGATGGCGCTTTGCTTGGGGTTGTATATTGTCACCAGCACAAGCGCACCAGTTATACCAACGGCGATCTTATGCCGCTTCACGAAGCTGTTTCTCTCCCCTGACTGCTGCGCGGCCTTCGCATTGGAATCGAGCTCAGTAGGAAAGGGATATGACATCTCACTCAGTGCGCTTCGCGCAATAATGTGCGAAATATCGTCACGGACAATTGGGTCAAAATGCTCTATGCGATAGTCGTCCTGTAGCTTCTTGGTCGATCCATCAATAATATCAACTGCCATAGCAACACCGGTCTGAGCTGCCATATCCCCCAGCGTTACGCCAGCTCCAATGCCAAACGAATTTTTGAACCATCCCATAGTTGCACTCCTTCTCTTGCATCCACCACAGCCAATCGATGGACAAAACTTTTCTTATCACAGAATAGCTGATGTAATTATATATTGCAAGGTATGAACGCAGCCATACCGCGGAGGAGTTTGACGTTCGTTTATCTGCGGATTGCTATTAATTCCCCCGCATCATTGCCAGCACCGCAAACCGCCCACCAGTGTCACCCGCTGCGTGCGAGAAGTAGTCGGGGTTTATTACTGTATCGACAGGCGAGATGTGGATATTGCGCGGCGCAATGCCCGCGCGCTGGCACGCAGCAGCATTAAAGCCCTGCAAGTCAAGATGGATACCATCAGCGTCGTGCGAGCAAAAGGGCTGCCAGGCTGGGTCAGTTGCTTGGTCAAAATACTGCATCACATAGCTCTGCCGCTGCGCGCTCGGGCTCATCCAGACAATGACATCCTCTGCCCGAGAGCCTTCGTGGACGAGGCGATCAATTGTCCGAACAAGCAGTGGTGAGAGCGTCGAATGCCGCCCCAGGTGCAATAGCGCGAGCACCCGCTGCACTGGGTCATATAGCACCGTCGCCACGCAATCGGCTACTGGCAACAGCAACCCCACTCCAGGCGAGCGCGTCACGAGGCCGTCCGCTACCATCTCCGCAGTGTGGCGAGTCGTCGCAGCGCTATCGACCTCGCAGAGCTGGTCATAGCTGCGGCCTGCGCCATAGACAACCCGCTGATACACCACGTCTGCATACGCAGCCCCACTCGCCTGGCAGAAGGCTTGTCGGTGTGCTACCACCCGCGGATGGTGTATCTCACCTAGCGTGCGGTCGAGCATTGTGCCATCACTGCTCGACGACACGCTAACGAGAAGTTCTGACGGGAAGCAGGTAGGCTGATCAGCCCGGATCATCGGGCGCGCCACTCCTGCATAATAGCGAACCACTGGGCAATTGACACATCCTCTGCC
>CALBWN010000026.1 GCA_937974295.1 uncultured Candidatus Saccharibacteria bacterium | reverse complement strand
GGAGTGTGAAAACTCGTTGTAATAACGAGTTTTCAGCCCAGCGCAAGAGGTCGATACTTGGGAAGTATCGACCCTTATAGTGTTCCATCGGAGGGAGCGTGGGGAGAGTGAACGCGAAAATGCTACATGATTTATGCTTAGTGATATTTGCACCCACCCCCACTCTCGTTATACAATAGATGGTAAGTGCTGACGGGGCCTCACCAGCCTCCCGAGCTTCGTGGGCTGTCGTGATGTGCGAGAACGTTGCGTCATGAGTGCTTGGCGGTAAGCGCCAAGAAGTCCGGTGGAACCGCCGTTTGCGTGCAAGCGGCCCGAGACATGCGAGATTGGTCGGATGGCGTACATCCGTGCCAGGGCGCATGTTTTTATTTTTATCAACATAATTTATATCCAAGGAGGAGCGAATCGGCTTCTAGCTGCCAGTGCGCAGGAGAGAAGGTGATGAGCAAACAAAGCAATGAACAACGAGCAACAAGCAATGCGCCACAGCCTGGCGCACATCATGGCGCAAGCCGTCCAGCATTTGTGGCCACAGGCGAAGTTTGGCGTGGGGCCAGCCATCGAGCAGGGGTTTTATTATGATATTGACCTTGGTGATGTGACGATATCTGAGGCGGACTTTGGCACAATCGAGAAGGAGATGCGGCGCATTATTGCCCGCGATTTGCCCTTTACACACCGCGATGTGCCGGTGGATGAGGCGATTGCTTGGGCGACGGAGGCAGATCAGCCGTACAAGATCGAGCTGCTCAATGACCTGAAGCGCTCGGGGACGACCATTGCCAAAGAATTGGCTGGAGAGGCCCTTGGTAGCGCCGCAGAAGGCGAGAGCAAGGTAGAGACGGTATCACTCTACTCTCAGGGCGATTACACCGATCTGTGCCGTGGTGGGCACGTAGAGAGTACAGGTAAGGTGGGAGCCTTCAAGTTGCTGCGCGTGGCTGGTGCGTACTGGCGAGGCGACGAGACCCGGCCGCAGATGCAGCGGCTCTATGGCGTGGCTTTTGCAACGCAAGCGGAGCTTGATAGCTACCTACAGATGCGCGAAGAAGCCAAAAAGCGCGACCATCGCAAGCTTGGCAAAGAACTCGACCTCTACACAATGTCGCCACTGGTGGGGGTGGGTTTGCCACTCTTTACGCCGCGTGGCACAATTCTGCGCGATAAAGCAGCGCAGCTCTCTAACCAGCTGCGTGAGAAATACGGCTTTGCCAAAGTCTGGACACCACACATTACCAAGAAAGATTTGTATGAGACGAGTGGGCACTGGGCGAAGTTTGGCGATGAACTCTTTCTCGTGACGAGCCAAGAGACGAGCGACAAGATGGCCCTCAAGCCGATGAACTGCCCGCACCACACGCAGATTTTTGCCAGCCAGCCACGTAGCTACCGCGATATGCCGGTGCGCTACCTCGAGACGACGACCGACTACCGCGACGAAAAAACTGGCGAGCTGGGCGGCCTGAGCCGGGTGCGCTCGCTGACGCAGGATGATAGCCATGTGTTTTGCCGGCCGGATCAGATCGAGCAGGAGATGAGTAATTTGCTGGCTTGTGCTGAGGAGCTGTACCGCATTGTGGGGATGAAGCTGCGTGTCCGCTTGAGCTATCGCGATGAGGGCGAGGGCTACCTTGGGGCGCCAGAATTGTGGCAATCGGCTCAGGCTCAGCTCAAGGCAGCTGTGATGGCCAAGCAACTGGATTACTTCGAGCAGGAGGGCGAGGCAGCCTTTTATGGGCCAAAGATCGACTTCATGGCGACGGATGCAATTGGCCGCGAGCACCAGGTGGCGACGGTGCAGCTCGACTTCGTCCAGCCTGAGCGCTTTGGCCTCGAATATACCGATGAAGCGGGTGAGATGGCTCGGCCAGTGATGATTCACAGCGCGCTACTGGGCTCGATTGAGCGCTTCCTGAGCGTCTTTATTGAGCACACCGCGGGGTGGTTCCCCTTCTGGATCGCGCCCGAGCAAGTCCGCATTCTCACCATTAACAACACCGTAGAAGACTATGTTGATGAAATCACATCGGTGCTCAAAACAGTGGTATTGATGCGTCCTATAAAATACAACGAGGTAAGATACACAACAGATATGCGCAACGAATCGCTTGGCAAAAAGATCCGCGAAGCTACTGTTGTAAAAATTCCGGTGCAGATTATCGTTGGCCCACGCGACAAAGCCAATCGCCAAGTGAGCGTGCGCACCCAGCAGGGCGAGACGACGGTGCCACTGGATGAGCTCGCGGCGTACCTAGAGGGGCTCAGCTAATGCGCCGCCTGCGCATTGCTGTGGATGTCGACGACGTGCTGGCGGAGAATGCCGCTGGCATCGTCGCCTTTAGCAACCAGCGCTGGGGGACGCACCTGACGGTCGATGACTACGATGAGCATTGGGCCAAGATGTGGCAGGTGGATAATGCCGAGGTGGAGCGTCGCACTGCCGAGATTGTGAGCACGAGCCTAAGCGCGGGCTATGGGCACATTGGTGGAGCGCTGGAGGTGCTAGAGCATTTGGCGCAACACCATCATCTGATGATTGCAACGTCACGCTGCCTACAAGTAAAGGGTGATACAATAGCTTGGATCGACGAACATTTTCCAGGTATCTTTGCGAGCACGGCGGTTTATTTCTCGGGTATTTGGGATGAGTTAACTAATGATTCGCACCGTGCCACGAAGGCAGAGTTGATGACGCAAATCAACGCCGATGTGCTGATAGACGACCAGCTCAAGCACTGCCAAGCAGTGGCAGCGCATGGCCGCAACGCGCTGCTCTTTGGCGATTATGCCTGGAACCAAGCCGCAACGCTGCCAGCTGGGGTGGTGCGCTGCACAAATTGGTACGACGTGGAGGTGGCAATTGAGCGACTTGCCTGCGATGAGTCTGCGTGATGCCGTCTACGAGCTGATGGCACAGCTGCCGGATGATACAGTGACGACCTATGGCGACTTGGCGGCTTTTGCTGGCCACCCATACGCCGCGCGGCGGGTGGGGGAGATTGCCCACGGTGGGCCGGAGGAGTTGCCGTGGCATAGACTTGTAAATTGCAAGGGAGACCTTGCGGTTGGCTTTCCGGGCGGGCAGGCGGTGCAACGGCAATTGCTCGAGCATGATGGGATTCAGTGCGATGATTCGTACCGCGTGGTCGATTTTGCACAGCGTCGCTGGCGGCCACTTGCTGCGCAGCATAATAATCTGAAAGGTAGCTCGCATGCTCACAAAAAATAACGCACCGCCTCTCGCGCCTGCCACTCTGCCACTCATTGCCATCGTTGGGCCAACTGCTAGCGGCAAGACTAGCTTAGCGATTCGCCTTGCGAGGCAGTACGGTGGTGAGATTATTTGTGCCGATTCGCGCACCATCTACAAGGGTATGGATATTGGCACCGCCAAGCCATCGCCGGATGAGCAAGCTCTCGTGCCACACTGGGGGCTGGACTTAGTAGAGCCAGGTGAGCGCTACACAGTCGTGGATTTTCAGCGTTATGCTAATCGGCAAATTGCGGCTATTCGCCAGCGTGGGCGCATCCCATTTCTCGTCGGTGGGACGGGCCTCTACGTCGATGCAGTGTTGTATAAATTTCAATTTCCAACGGTGAACAAAAAGCTTATGCAGCAGCTACAGGGCTATTCTATAGAAACTTTGCACGAACATTGTCGAGTACACAACATAGAATTACCCAGTAATAAATACAACAAAAGGCATGTCATTAATACAATAGTGCGAGAAGGACAACAGTTACAGAGGTCAGCACATGTTGATAAAAATACATATGTTGTGGGTATTGCATCGCCGCGTGATGTGCTGCGCAGGCGCATTGCTGAGCGGACAGAGCAGCTTTTTGCGCATGGTGTTGTGCAGGAAGCAACGGAATTAGCCGCCCACTATGGGTGGGAAAGTGAGGCAATGACAGGAAATATCTACCCAATTATACATAAATTACAACAGGGCGAGTATACGCTCAAGCAAGCCAAAGCGGCATTTTGCACGGCAGACTGGCGCCTGGCCAAGCGGCAAATGACCTGGCTGCGGCGCAACCCCGACATTGTATGGTGTAGCCTGGAGGATGCTGAGGCGTACCTTGGTGGGGTGCTCGCGCAAGCGCGCCAGATGTGATACCATAAATCTAGTTGGTGACCGTAATGATAGATGCACTGTTTGGATCAAAAACTCGTGTGAAGTTGCTCCACCTTTTCTTGAATAATCCAGGAAAGGCGTTTTATGTGCGCGAGATTACGCGGCTGATTAATGAGCAGATTAATTCGGTGCGCCGCGAGTTGCTCAATATGCTGGAAGTGGGGATCATTACGAGTGACAGCGTGGATAACAAATTGTACTACGAAGTAAACCAGCAGTACGAATATTATCCACCACTGCGCGTCATCTTTGCCGACCAAAAAATCGCTCCGGCCAAGAACAAGTCGGGCTACCGGCCGGCTTGGCAAGATGCGATTATGCAGCTACCACGCTTGCGTGTAGCGATTGCGGCGGGGGCGTTGGTGAAAGGATCAGCCAGTACGATCGATCTGCTGCTCGTGGGTAATCTCTCAGCTGCCAAGGTGCGCAGTGTGGTGGCAGTTATCGAGCGGCAGGAGGGGCGCGAGCTGACGTATAGCATCCTGAGCTACGACGAGTTCTATTACCGGCTGAGTGTGCGCGACCGCTTCATCACTACCATTCTGACCAACAAGCATACCGTATTGGTAGACGTTGATAATATATTAAAAGAAGACGAAGGAGAGAATCATGCTTGATATCGAATACAAAGGCGGCAACACCGTCATCATCGCGACGAAGAAAACCACGCTTGCAGTTGACCCCAAGCTATCGCTGCTCGGCCTGAAGGACGCCAAGACGAAGGACGCAGTAGAGCTTGCGACTGAAGAGCGCTTTGCGGTGAATAGCCCCGAGGCGCGCCTTATCATCAATCAACCTGGCGAGTATGAAGTGGGTGACTACACCATTCGCGGCATTGCAGCCACGCGCCACATCGACACGCCAGAGAGTGAGCAACTCTCGACGGTGTATCGCATTGAGTGTGGCGATATTCGCGTTGCGGTGATTGGTAATATCGCGCCAGAGCTTACTGACGCTCAGCTCGAGGCACTGGGGGTGATCGACATTGTCATTATTCCAGTGGGTGGCTATGGTTACACGCTGGATGCGACAAGTGCCGCCGCTATTATTCGCAAGATCGAGCCACGGGTGGTGGTGCCCGTCCACTATGCCGATAGTGCGTTGCATTACGAAGTACCGCAAGACACAGTGGAGGTCTTTGAGAAGGAGCTTGGTGCGCCAGTCGAACAAAAACCTAAGCTCAAAATTAAAACAGCGAGTAACCTGCCTGAAGTGCTAACGGTGTTTGAGCTGGCTCGAAGCTAGGATTAATATATAACAAGCGCAACCAGCCTCATAGAGAGGCTGGTTTTTATGATATATCTTTTTACTCCGTTTTTCTCCTCGCTGTTTTATCTGGTGGGGTATGAATATTAGTTGTAGCCAGCACGAGTGTTGGTGGGTTGATGGGCGAGATGGGCCAGTCCCTATAGGTTTCTCAAGGAATGAGTGCAAGACAGTGATGAGGATTTGTGAGATGCATAGTGGAATCATTGTCATAGCGTAGTCGATTTGACACAGCGCGCTAAATTCGATACACTTCGAAATATCACTATTATTTCGATTTATATCGAAGAAAGGAACGGTTTTATGGAACAACAATCAACCACGCCGTGGGGTAAGATTGCGGTGCTAGCGCTGGGAGCCTTCGTGATTGGGGCGGATGGCTTCATGCTGGCAGCGGTATTGCCACAGGTGGCGCAGCAGCTAGGGGTGTCGCTGGGGCAGACTGGCCTCTTGGTAACGGTGTTTGCGTGGGTGTATGCACTGGCGGCACCACTGTGTGGCATGCTGATGGGGCGGCGCAATCGGCGATCGACCTTGGTGCTAGCACTGGCGATATTTGCAATTGGTAATGGAGTGGCAGCGCTCGCGTCGTCATTTGTATGGATGATGGTGGCTCGAGTGATGGCAGCCTTGGGCTCAGCCATGATGATGCCAACGGCGATGGCTTTGGCAACCAGCCTTGCCCCGGCCAAGCATCGTGGCAAGGCAATCTCCATCGTTACAACAGGCATGACGATGGCAACGGTGCTCGCTGTGCCGCTGGGCTCGGTTATGGGGGAGCGCTATGGCTACCACGCGCTGTTTTGGGCAATGGCGGTGGCTGCAGTACTGGTGTTGTGTGGCATTGTGCTGGGCATTCGGGCACGTGAGGCGCAGCCAGCGCAGCAGGTGCCAACCGTTCGGGCATTGGTGGCGGGCCTGGCGAATCGTCAGGTTGCACTGACGTTATTGATAACGGTAGTGATATTTGTAGCTGGCACCAGCGTGATTTCGTATCTGAGTGCGGTGGTGCAGCAGGCGGGCCTGCATGAGTGCTTTAGCTGGATTTTGCTCATCTTTGGTGTGGGCTCACTCCTGGGTGGTGTGCTAGGCGGCTGGCTAACCGATCGTTTTGCCCACATTTGGCTGGCCCGCTGGGCAATGCTTGCCTTTGCGTTGGCGCTTGCTTTGCTTGGTGTGGCGGCTGGGATACCAGGTGCGCTTGGGCTCGTTGGTGGCAGTGTGTTATTATGGACGGCTAGTGCTTGGATTGCCACGATTGCTCAGCAATACCGCATCATTGCGCTTGCACCAGAGCGGGCTCAGCTGAATCTTTCGCTCAATTCATCCAGTATTTACATTGGTCAAGGCTTTGGTGGTATGCTGGGCGGTGCGATTATTAGTAGCCAGCCAGCTCAGGCAATTCCACTGGTGGCGGCCGGTGTGGTAGTGCTTGCCTTGGCAATGACCAGCAGGTATGAGACAATACAAAGGAAATGACATCCCAACAGAACACCCCAACTGACGCACTCGCACCAGAGCATGTCTTTGCCGCCCTGTCCGACCCGCTGCGGCTGCGGATTGTCCGCCGCTTGGCTGCGGAGGGGCGGCTGGGCTGCAGCCAGATCGATCATAATCTCTCGCTCTCGACTGTCTCGCACCACTGCAAAGTCCTGCGCGAAGCGGGCATTGTCACGAGCGAAGCGGTTGGCACCCAGCGCGTGTTGGTGCTGCGGCCGGAGTTTGCTCGGCAGTTCGCTGGTGTGCTCGCGACGATTGCTGAGTTAGATAAAGCGAAGTAACCACTAAAATATCCCCTATAAAGGGGATATTTTTACAGGTGTCGTTTACTTAGGGCGGCTACGCCGCAGCCTTGGCCTTTGTCTTGGCGCTGGTGAGCAGGCCTTTTTTCTTGAGGGTACGGATCGCCTTGGTCGAGAGAACCATAGTAATCTTTTGCCCATCGACAACGAAGGTCTTTTTCTGAAGGTTTGGTTTGAAGACTCGCTTGGTGCGTCGCAACGAGAAGCTCACATTGTTGCCGAATTGCTTGCCCTTGCCAGTCAGTTCACATCGTGCTGCCATATTCTTATTCCACTTATAACTTATATTATTACAATCTGTATTAGTATACGCTGCCAAGGAGGCAATGTCAAGATGAGTAGGCAATGTGATACAATAAAGAAATGCATATTGATATCGCTCACCTCATTATCGTCCTTGTCGTTATTCTTGTCTCGATGACGCTGCACGAGGCGATGCATGGCTTTGTGGCGTACTGGCTGGGCGATGATACAGCCAAGGAGCAGGGGCGTTTGACGCTCAATCCACTGCACCATATCGATCCATTCTTGACTATCCTCTTGCCGCTGAGCTTGGCACTGCTGGGCTTACCGGTGTTTGGTGGGGCCAAGCCAGTGCCGTACAACCCCGAGCGAGTGCGTGGCGACGAATGGGGTGCAGCGTTGGTGGGGCTGGCTGGGCCGCTGACCAACTTCGTCATTGCCTTCATCTGCTTTGGCCTATATGCGACGGTCGCTGGGCCAGCGATGCAGCTGCTGCTTGCGACGGCTGTGAGTGTGAACCTTGGTTTCTTTGTCTTTAATATGCTGCCGATTCCGCCACTGGATGGTTCGCGTGTGCTATATGCTTTGGCACCGGAGTTTGTGCGCCGCGGTATGGAGGTGGTGGAGCAGTATGGCGTGATGCTGGTCTTTGTGCTGGTATTGGTCGGTAGCTCGGCTATTGGCAATGTGATGATGGCGGCCATCAGGGGTATCTTGCAGCTTTTCTCACTAGTGTTTGGCGTGTCGCTTGGCTAGGAGTAGGAGCCTTTTGATTTAAAAACGTGGGGCTCGGAAATAAGCGAGCTTGATGAGAGCTGAGTAGTAGCTTATCTGTACCCAATTTCAGTAGAATAGAGTATCTGTCATTCGTTTGATAGCTCTATCGCTAATACAAGAGATTATAGTTAGCAAACATCGGCTTGTATGAGGCTAAGCAGGAAAGTGCACGGCTCTTGATATTGCAAACGTGACGCGGCTTACCATTCTGTGGTATACTAAGAGTGTCCCAGACGAATATCGGGCGTGTATGATTTTCCTAACATCATATGATAGGGATTCCAACATTCACCATACCCGTGGGTATGGATGAGGAAACCCACCTTGCATCATGCAGGGGAATATCAAGCGCCCGGGGTGAGTTTGGGATTTTTTGATGGCTGATACTTGGGGAGTATCGACCTCTATAGCGTTCCATCGGAGAGGGTGATGAAGAGTGCCCTGCACTGAAGATGAAGGTTTTGACACCTGCTTATCATAAATCCCTTATGCTATAATAAGGAGGCAGTCTATTAGATGATCGCTTGCAACCTAGCAAGAGGAAAGTCCGGGCAGCACAGGATACGACAGTCGCTAACGGCGACCGGGGGCAACCCTAGGGAAAGTGCCACAGAAACGATACCGCTCCGCAACACCAATACTCGTGCGCAGTAGCGCTCGAGTAGCGGGGTAAGGGTGAAAGGAGTGAGGTAAGAGCTCACAGCGCTGCATGGTGACATGCCGCGGAGGTAAACCCTGTCGGCTGCAAGGAGATAGCCACGGATGAGTGATCCGCTTGTGGCTATCGCTAACCGCTCGATTTGCAGAGCAATTTGCAAACTAGATAGATGATCATCCACGACAGAACCCGGCTTATCGATAGGCTGCTTTATGATATGATGTGTTAGCTCTCACTTTGGAGCTTTGTTATTTTCACAACCTCCTCGCCTCACAAGAAAATACCTGGAGGCTAACGACTGTGGGGATGATAGGCTTTGTGATTCATCTGGCCGGTGTGGCGAGGAGGTTGTGAAAGTGAAGTAGCACAGGAGAAATGCCATGCCCCACCAAGTGGCCACTCATCTACAAATAAATACACACCCCTGTTATGGAGGTGTGTATTTTGCACAACGTAGTAGAAATTACTTGCGGGTGACCTGCTTCACGACAGCTGCAAAAGCCTGTGGCTCGTTGACGGCGAGCTCGGCGAGGACCTTGCGGTCGAGTGCCACACCAGCGGCCTTGATGTCGGCAATCAGGCGGCCATAGGTGGTGCCATTTTGCCGGGCGGCAGCGTTAATGCGGGTGATCCATAGCTGGCGCAGATCGCGCTTGCGGTTGCGGCGGTCGCGGTAGGCGTATTGCAGAGCCCGAATTACCCCTTGCTTGGCAAGGCGGAAGCTCCGGGTGCGATTGTGTTGCATTCCTTTGGCGGCTCGCAGCATCTTGGCATGGCGAGCGTGGGCGGTTGTTCCTCGTTTGACGCGCATATGTTAGACTCCTAAGGCTCGTTTAGCATTTTTGGCCATACCACCGGTGATGGTAGCAGGGGTGTTGATATTGCGCTTGCGCGATTTGCTCTTCTTGGAGAGCATGTGGTTCCCGAAGGCGCGCCGACGGGTCAGTTTGCCGGTACTGGTTAGCTTTATGCGCTTAGCAGTGCCCTTGTGGGTCTTGAGTTTTGGCATTACTTACTCCTTATTACGATGCTGAGATTGCGCCCAGCCATCAGTGGTTTTTGCTCGACAATCGCTTCGTCCTCAAGGGCGGAGACGACCTGGCTAATCAGGTTGTAGCCAAGCTCGCGATGCGCCATCTCGCGGCCGCGGAAAAAGATCAAAACCTTGACCTTGTGCCCCTCAGCCAGGAATTTGCGAATCTTGCGTAGCTTGATCTCCAGATCATTAGCACCAATCTTTAGACCAAAACGCATCTGCTTGAGCTCATTGGCTTTGTTGCTTCGCCGGTTGCGCTGCTGCTCCTTCATCTTTTGGTACTGATATTTGCCCCAATCGATGATCTTCACAACGGGTGGGTTAGCATTGGGCGAAAACTCCACCAAGTCTACGCCAGCTTGCCGCGCCTTATCTAGGGCTGCCTGCCGGCTCATGATGCCAAGTTGTTCGCCGCTTTCGCCAATGACGCGCACCTCTCGTGCACGGATGGCTTCGTTGATGCGGGTGGTTGATTTGATTGTGCTCTCCTTTGCTTGAGCTTAAAACGAATTGACTCCCCAAAAGTTTACCAGATGTCGCAGCAAAAGGCAAATAAAATATGCTGTAGTTTGGTGATTTTTTGCGGTGATTGCTCGTTGGTAGACGCTATAGGTGGGGTTATGAGAATGAAAGCCCCTTGGTCTACAGTGTTTTCTCTTTTGTGCGCTTATAAATAACGAGCTGCACACCCCACCAAAGGAAGTGTAAGAAACCGGTAGGGCGAGATGCAGACAGGCGGCTAATTGTCCTGCATCTGCAGCGCCTTGGCACAGGCAATTGCCTGCGTGATCGTCTCTTCGAGTGTTGTGCCTGGCTGCCGCCCAGTGTGCTCGGTGTAGAGCGCATCGAGGTAGCGTGTCTTGGGTGCGCCCTCTGGATGGCCGTAGACGACCTTGGCGGGGTTCTTGCCGATATGGAAGCCAAATTCTACATTGGTGGTAAAGGCGGGCATACCCAGTGTGGGTAGCGACCGGTCGATCACTCGTGGCACCCAAAAGAGTACCACTGTTGCTGCGTCGAGTGCTTCCCACTCCCAGCGTGCTTGCTTGAGGAGATCGAGCTCGCGCTGAGGCGAAGCATCATGGTTCTCTGGTGCGTAGACGATCCCCTCGTAGCCCAGCGCCGCAAAGATCCGCACGGCCTCGGGCCGCCACGACGCAGAGATGAGCTGCTGTGATGCTTCGTCGAAGCGTGGGGTGGGGCCAGCGAGGAAGATCGCTGATTGGCCTGGAGTAGGGTAGTGGAGGGGTTGATTGGAGTAGTTTGCTTGCATGGCTCTAGTATGGCGGGTTGATGAAGGCTCTGTCAAATGTTGTAAATCACACGTAGTTTCAGATTTCATCGATATATGGCGAATTACAGAGGTAGAATGTGATGTAAGGTATACAACGATATTTTTACAACGCTTTGGTTGGCGCTGGTTGTCGATATTGCAACGCCTCGGAGATGTGAGCAATGGTGATGTGTGGCGCTTCGTCAAGATCGGCAATAGTCTGGGCTACCTTGATGACTTTGAAGTAACCACGTGGGCTCAGAGCGAGCTTGGTGCTGGCAGTATCGAGGAACTGCTTGACCTCTGATGAGAGTGGGATAGAGCGCCGCACCTGAGCTGAGCTGAGGCGGCTGTTGCGCATAGCGCTGCCACCGTAGCGGGCGGCTTGGGCGCGGATGGCGGTGGAGATGGCGGCTATCGCATGGCGCTGCTCGTGATCGGTGGTGGTGCGGTGCGAGAGCAGCTGCTCGGTGGGGATGCGATTGACGGGGATGATCATGTCAATCCGATCCATCAGCGGCCCAGACAGGCGCTTTTGGTAGGCGATAATTTGCGTACTGCTGCAGGTGCAGGCGTGCGTTGGGTCGCCATAGTAGCCACAGGGGCAGGGGTTCATGGTGGCTACCAGCATAAAATCGGCCGGGTAGGTGGCACGCCCTCGTGCTCGGGTGACCGTCACTGTCGTGTCCTCGAGTGGCTGGCGCAATACCTCAAGCGTCGTGCGCGGATATTCGGGCAGCTCATCAAGGAAGAGCACGCCCAGGTGGGCCAAGCTCACCTCGCCAGGCTGCGGCACCGACCCGCCGCCAATCAGCGATGCGCGGCTCGCTGTGTGGTGCGGCGCCCGAAATGGCCGCGCTTGGACACTCTGGTCGAGCGAGAGACCAGCCAGGCTGTGCAGCTTCGTTACGGTCAGCTGTTCATCTGGAGTTAGGGGTGGCAAGAGGCTGGGCAACGTCTTGGCAAGCATCGACTTACCGGTGCCGGGCGGCCCAGTAAAGAGGATGTTGTGGTGGCCCGCTGCGGCGATGGTGAGGGCGCGCTTGGCTTGGGCCTGGCCGTAGATATCGTCGAGCAGGGGTGATGACGCAGGTGTTGTCGGTTTATCATCAGTAGGTGATGGCTGGTAGATTGGCAGTGGTTTTTCGCCCTTGAGATGGAGAAAGAGTGTTGTAAGATCTGGCACACCATAGAGCGTGACCCCTGATACGAGGGAAGCTTGGGTGAGATTTTCTGTGGGCAAATAGACAGTGTTGTAATTATTATCACGAGCTACTTCGGCAATGGTAATGGCACCTTTGATCGGGCGGAGTGTGCCGTCAAGCGCCAACTCACCAGCAAAGACCGCCCCAGCCACTTGCTCGGGCCGGAGCTGGCCACTGCTGGTGAGGAGGGCAAGGGCAATCGGCAAGTCGTAGTGTGTGCCATCCTTGGGTAGCTCGGCCGGTGCGAGATTGATGGTGATGCGCTGGGCTGGATATTCCAGCAGGGAGTTGGTGATAGCACTACGCACTCGTTCGCGTGCTTCGTCGATGGCTTTGTTGCCCAGGCCAACGATCTGCAGGGCGGGCAGGCCCTTAGCCATGTCGCTCTCGACGTCAATCATATGGCCAGCGAACCCTACGGGCGCAACCGACCTGATTTTTGCGACTTTGTTCATGCTGTTTATAGTTAAGCATATTGGTGATGACTGTGCAAATTGTTTTGGTATGAGTTTGTATGAGCTTACAAATCTGTGAGAATACGATTTTGTATACAGAGATGAGAAAAAGAGCGCTGCGATGGAGATGAGGGCACTTTGGCGCCGTGAGATAATCTGGGACTTAAACCTCTCCAAGAAAGCCAACCTCATGTTGCTCATAGTTGCAAGATCCAAGCTACGGGAGGTTATACATGAGCAAAACCGTGCTATAATATGTGCAGACGTGGGGCTGATATAGCGTTCGACGTTTGGACTTTGTCATTGTATTCTGCGAATCGGATATGCACGACACGCATAGATATAACTGCAAAAAATAAAGTTGCAGCAGCATTCCGCAGTGTTGAGGAGATCTTCGCTCCCAATACCGCGGCTGCACTCGCCGCTTAGTCTGGCGATCGCTATGAGGTGCATGGCAACAGGGCATCTCGTAGTGTCATAGCTATGTTGCTTGCTCTCCTGGTGGCAGCGGCACGAGGAGAGGACATATACCGCGCAACGATAGGCTGTATTTTTGGTTTGTTTCTGATCGGCCTCGCGTTGTCAAACACGCAAACAAACCTACGTTCGTAGACGAATACGAGGGCACCAAGCGGACCCGGGGGCAGTACCCGGCAGCTCCACCATAGAGAAGATGATTGCTCACCAAGCGTGGGCGATTTTTTATTGTGCCACAATCCAGGGGGCTGCATACGTACAAATCACAAACACTGCTGCGAAGTATCGCCAAGGACTCCGCGCTAGCCAAGCTCTCTCACCAAAAAAACAACCACCTGCGAGTAGTGGTTGTTTTTGGATGTGGAGTTTTCGTATGTTGTTTATTTTTGGCCTCTGCATAATTTTTTTATTCAGAAGCTACCCTTATGATATGGGAGAAAACCGCTTGTGTCAACGATTTTTGGCAATATTTTTGCGTAAAAAATACCACATCGAACAGACACCCTGGTTGGCCTCATATCGCCAAAAAACTGCGTAATAAACACAACACGAGTAATGGAAAATAACAGGGGTCACATACAGTGCATAGTCAAAAACGAACAAAAAATTATTGCACTATATACAACAAAAACGCCTGTGTACAACTCTCGAAAGCACAGAGGTGCGAGAGGTGGGCAGGCTGCCGATGTTCGTGTGGGAAAAAAGGAGAGTGGCGAGGCAATGTTTTGCGATAGTTCGCACGATAGCGATGTCGCTTGTGCTTTGCGTTGGTGCGATGTATGGCAACCGCAAACGACCTGTGCGTTGGTTGAGCTACCATAAGCAATAGTGGCTCGATGCCCATTGCTGAGCGTCAAAGCCGAATATCGTCATAACCAAGTGTGCTGCACGCAATAACCACAGCGTAAGCCCTGCTGGGGTTTTGCAGCTCAGCCGCAAAACGCATTGACTTACCATAGTGCTTGTGCTAACGTAGAAGTAAGCTTTGACAAACACAAACACCCAAGAAAAAACGGAAAAGCTTACCCTACTAATTAACCCAACATGGCGTCGCCATTGGCGTACACCAGGCAGCGGCAGAGCGCAGCACAGTGCTGAGCTTTGGCACTGCCTGCGCTCCGCCAATACTAAGAGAGTACCCCCCCAAGTAGAAGTACTTTTTGGCGTCGACGCGTGGTGGCCTCGTTCTATATGGCGCATGCCTGAGGCACACCACTCATGCTCCACACTGTGGAGCACCTCTAGCCCGTAGCGGCTGCCGGGCGTCCTAATTTTTTACTTATGAGGACGCTGCAAGCGCGTTGCTTTGTGTGGCTGCTCGGGCTTCTCACCAGGCGGATTGCTTGGTATAGTGATAGATATGTCTCGAAGAATCCTGCTTGCCAGTATGAGCGTGGCTGCAGCGGTGCTGCTGGCTATTGTGCTGCAGACCACCACGCCAGCGACGATCCACCCCCTGGGGATCGTCCTCGTCTTTGTGCTGTGCTATATGGTGATGCT
This sequence comes from uncultured Candidatus Saccharibacteria bacterium, assembly GCA_937974295.1. Lineage (GTDB taxonomy): Bacteria > Patescibacteriota > Saccharimonadia > Saccharimonadales > Saccharimonadaceae > Saccharimonas. The sequence continues at coordinate 7,434 of CALBWN010000026.1, read as the reverse complement.
AGGGTTGCTAACGTACCTGCTGGCGGGCATTGCGGCGGCACTGCGGCGCTGGCTGCCCGAGGCGCAGCGGCGAGCGGTGACGCTCAGCTTTCGGCGCTGTTATTATTTTGGCTCGGTACTGGCGCTGGCACCAGTGCTGCTGATTGGGGCGCGCTCGGTGGGGCGTGGTGGCTGGTACGAGCTGGCACTGGTTTTTGCATTTGAGGCAATTGCATGTTTTTATGTGGCAAAACGGTGAAGAGGCGCGTATACTAGGCAGAGGAGGACGGTTCTATGCCACGAAAAAAATCAACCCCAGCAGCGCCCACCGCGCCAGAGACACAAGCGACATCATCTCCAAAGAGGCGCGCGATGCAGCGCACCAAGCAAAAATCACAACAATCACGACCTGTTGCGAAGAATACAACAAAGGTAGATAGCACCTCTGTTCCATCACCTAGCACGCAACCAAGCAGCTCATCGCAAGCTGTCGTAGATAATACATCATCTAGCCACACAGACACACCGCCATCGTCAGCTACCCCTGTTGCACACGTCACAGCTCGCCGTCGGCCAGTGTTGGAGGCGTTTATTGCGACGGGAGCAGCAGGAATGCTGATGTATGCCGCGCTGGTGAGCTTCTATGGTGCACTGATGGTGGGGCAGGTAGACCGCACGTCACCAGAGCGGGTAGCTGGCTGGCTCATCCTGGCGTGGTGTGTGAGCTTGGTAGTACAGGGAATTAGCACGCTGATGCAGCTCCACCGGACAGATCATTATATACAGCGGTTTCTTGCCTTGCTCCTAGTGGCGGGTAACCCAGCTGCACTCATCATAAGTGAATGGCTATACAATTTGTTCTTTGTGAGCCCTGGACAAAAGGCGGTTATATGGATAAACAGCACAGTCATGCAGGTAAGTACCGTCATCGCTGTGTTCGGCTCCATCTACCTCTGGTACTTATTACTCTGTACAAAGAGAACCACCGCGCCACGTACTGCACCTGATGTGCCCGCTACAGCATATGCTCGTTTGATGCGGCGTCGACGTATCGGTCTCTGGCTGATTGTGACGGCATTTGTACTTCCGGCTCTTGCGCAGTTTTCGGGGACGTTGATGCTGATGAGCGGCACAAGCCGAGGTACTACGATCTTTACGTCAATACTATCGTTCTTCAGCATGATTCACTTGATCTTTATGATTGCTGGCATGATCTTGATCGTGCCATGTATCGGCATGCTCATCATTGGTATGGTGCTTGTGGCAAACAGCCAGCGCGAATAACTTAAGCACCAAAACTACCGTCTAACAGAGGAGAACTACCCCATGTCAGAGCAATCCATCGCTACAACTACCGCAAAACAGCATAGCCATATAACTACGCCTGATGCGTCTGCGCCGCCGCGTCGCCCATTGCTTGAGGCGTGGGTGATTGCGGGTGGGGTGGGGATGATTGCCAGTGCAGCGGTGCTGTGTATGCACAGTGTCACGCTCGTGAGTAGCCGGACTATCGGGGAGCGGGCGTTTGGGTGGCTACTGGTTGTTTGGAGCATTAGTGTGCTGGTGCAGGGCTATCTTGCGCTGCAGCAGTCGCACCGCACTGATCGGTATTGGCAGAGGATTGGAGCACTAAGCTTGCTTGCAATCAATGCTGTGTTTATGACCGGCTCGACGCTGTATGCTTTTTGGGTGCTGCAGAATCCACTTAAGGTGGGCGTACAGAGTGATGCGATGATCATCGTTAGCGATGTGCTCAGCCTGGTTGGCTCACTCTACCTCTGGTATCTCCTGCTTGGCACGCAGCCAGCCTTGCCAGTGCGGTCTAAAGATGATGGAGATTGCACAACGAAAAACCAGATGATGAAGCGCAAAGTTGGCTTCTGGCTGATGGTTGGGCCAGTCATACCACTGGTGATGATGCATGGTGTGTTGCTGTTTGTGCTGCTATGTGCGCATGGGTATGACCTGGGTCTCTTTACTTCTGATGTAGTGAAATGGCTGGGTACGATGAGTGCTGTGCGGGGAGGTGTCTTATTCGTCATATCGGCTGCGATATATGGCGGCATTACGTGGGTCGTGATTGCGCCGATAGCGTTCATCAGTGGCCTATGGCTCGTTGCGACGAGCAAATATGAATAAAAGCCGCTAGTATGCAGACTATTCTACCCCTGTTATTTTCGCTGCCTCGGCGATTATGATACAATAAGGTGCGTGTAATGTAACCCGAATGACCTAATAGTGAGGGAAATGAATGAACAAACAAGTAGATAATGGATCGTATGACGGTTCGCAAATTCAGGTGCTCGAGGGTCTCGAGCCAGTCCGCAAGCGCCCGGGGATGTATATCGGTAGCACGGGCTACGATGGCGTGCACCATTTGATTAAGGAGATTGCTGATAACTCCATCGATGAAGCGATTGCGGGCTATGCCTCGCGCGTCGATGTGCGTATCTTGGCCGATGGTGGCCTGATGGTGACCGACAACGGGCGTGGTATCCCGGTAGACAAGCACCCCAAGACTGGCCTCAGCACACTCGAGACCGTGCTGACGGTGCTGCACGCTGGTGGTAAGTTTGGTGGCGGTGGCTACAAGGTGTCGTCTGGTTTGCACGGTGTGGGCTCGAGCGTGGTTAATGCGCTGTCCAGCCGTCTCGTGGCTGAGGTGGTGCGCAAAGGACGCCTCTATCGGATTGAATTTGAGCGTGGCCATACCACTGTGCCACTCAAGAATAAGGGCAAGACCGACCGGCCCGATGGCACAACGATTATCTTCTATCCCGACCCAACCATCTTTAAAGAGACGGTCGACTTCGACTACAAGTGGGTGGCGCACTACCTTCGCCACCAAGCCTACCTCACGAAAGGCGTCTACACCACTGTGTACGATGAGCGTACCATGCAGCGCCAGGCTTTCTATTTCGAGGGAGGGATTCGCAGTTATGTCAAGAACCTTAACGTTGGTAAAGATGTGCTGAGCGACGATGTCTTTTATGTGGAGAAGCAAGTCGAGGACTCGATGATCGAGGTGGCAGTGCAATACAACGATACCTATGTCGAAACCGTCCGACCTTTCGCTAACAACGTGCTCACCCCTGATGGTGGAACACACCTGGTGGGCTTTCGCGCAGCAATGACCCGTGTCATCAATGACTATGCGCGCAAGAATGGTCTCCTCAAGGAGAAGGATGACAACCTCTCGGGCGATGACATCCGCGAGGGGCTTACTGCCGTTATCCTCGTCAAGCTGCCCGACCCGCAGTTTGAGGGCCAAACCAAGAATAAGCTTGGTAACCCCGAGGTGCGGCGTTACGTTGACCAAGTGATGAGCGAGTATTTCTCGTACTATCTAGAAGAAAATCCGGCAGTGGCCAAGAAGATCGTTGGCAAAGCAACGCTGGCTGCCCGCGCTCGCAAGGCTGCCCGAGCAGCGCGCGATACCGTGATCCGCAAAGGGGCACTTGATGGCGCAAGCCTGCCAGGCAAGCTGGCCGACTGCTCCAGCAAAAATCCCGAAGAGTGTGAGCTCTACATCGTGGAGGGTGACTCGGCTGGTGGCTCGGCCAAGACTGGGCGCGACAGTCGCACTCAGGCCATCTTGCCACTGCGTGGTAAGGTGCTTAACACCGAGCGTGCCCGCCTCGACAAAATGTACGCCAACCGTGAGATCCTCAGCCTCATCAAGGGTATGGGTGTGGGGATTGGCGACACCTTCGACATCAAGGGGCTGCGCTACAACCGTATTATCATCATGACTGATGCCGATGTCGACGGCAGCCACATTGCCACATTGCTCATGACCTTCTTCTTCCGCTATATGCAGCCAGTTGTGGAGGCAGGGCATATCTATTTGGCTAAACCACCTCTATTTAAGCTCCGTCTCTCGGGCAACAAGCAAGAATATATTTATAACGAAGAAGCGCTCGAAGCCTACTACGATGAGCAGATTGCAGCGCGTAAGGCTCGTGGGGTAGAGATAGACCCAAGCGAGCCCCGCATCAAACAAGCTGGCCTGAGTGAGTCCGCCCTGCAGCGTTACAAGGGTCTGGGTGAGATGGATGCCGACCAGCTGTGGGAGACGACGATGAACCCCGAGCACCGCGTGCTCGTGCAAGTCCAGCTGGAGGATGCCGAGCGTGCCGACGCGATCTTTACCAAGCTAATGGGCAACGAAGTAAGTGTACGCAAGAACTTCATCCAGGCCAACGCTGCAAAGGTCAGCCTAGAGGAGCTTGATATCTAATCTATGAACGAGGAACATACAATGCAGCCAGAAGATAACCAACCAACCACCCCAGCTACCGTGCCCGACCAGAGCCACTCACGCAGTGTGGAGGTCCGTACCGTCGAGGACGTGATGGAGGACAACTTCCTGCGCTACTCGATGTCGGTCATTGTCGACCGCGCGCTGCCTGATGTGCGTGATGGCATGAAGCCTGTCCATCGTCGCATCGTCTATGTGATGGACAAAATGGGCATTGGCCCAACATCTAAGACGATCAAGAGTGCCCAGATCGTTGGTGAGGTGATGGGTAAGTACCACCCACACGGCGATAGCTCGATCTACGATGCCATGGTGCGTATGGCCCAAGATTGGGTTGAGCGCTACCCGCTGGTGCAAGGGCAGGGGAACTTTGGCTCGATGGACGGCGACCCGCCCGCCGCAATGCGCTACACCGAGGCCAAGATGACGCGTGTATCGGAGGCGCTCCTGGCAGATATCGATAAAGAAACCGTCCCATTCCGCGACACCTACGATGCCACCCGCCAAGAGCCGACCGTCTTGCCAGCCAAGCTGCCCAATCTACTACTCAACGGCCAGGTTGGTATTGCCGTTGGTATGGCAACAAACATCCCTACTCACAACCTTGGTGAGGTGGTCGATGCCACAGTCGAGCTCATCAATAACCCCGATGCCACGCTGGATGACCTCATGCAGCACATCAAAGGGCCAGACTTTCCGACTGGTGCGGTGGTCTATGGTGGCACGCCAATGCGCCAAGCCTACGCCACTGGCCGTGGTAGCGTGACGATGCGCGCCGTGGCGGCCATTGAGGAAACGAAGAAGCGTGGGCGCTACCGCATCGTCATCACAGAAATGCCCTATGGCGTTAATAAAGCAACACTGATTGAGAAGATCGCCGACCTCGTCCACGAGAAGAAGCTCACTTCCATCAGCGACCTGCGTGATGAATCGGCTCGGGGTAATGTGCGCGTCGTTATTGATCTTAAAAAGGATGCCTACCCCAAGAAGGTGCTCAACCAGCTCTACAAACTCACTGCACTGCAGACCAACTTCCACTACAACATGCTGGCGCTTGTACCCAGTAGCGAGAACGCGATGCGGCTCCAGCCACGGGTGCTTGGTCTGCACGATATCCTTGGTGAGTTCATTACCCATCGGCGCATTGTGGTGCGCCGCCGCACCGAGTATGAGCTCAAGAAGGCGAAGGCACGAGCTCATATTCTTGAAGGGCTCAAGATCGCGCTTGATAACATCGACGAAGTCGTCAAGCTAATCCGAGCAAGTAAGAATTACAACGATGCTTTGCAGGGGTTGATGGAGCGTTTTGCGCTCAGCGAGATCCAGGGTAAGGCGATTCTTGCCATGCAGCTGCGCAAGCTAACCGGCCTTGATCGCCAGGAGATCGAAGACGAGCTGCGCTATCTGCACGAGCTTATCAAGCAGCTAGAGGCTATCCTGGCCGATGAGAATGAGATCCTGCGCCTCATCAAAGAGGAGCTCCTCGAGATGAAGGAGAAGTACGGTGACGAGCGCCGCACCAAGATCATCGACCACGAGCTAGGCAAATTCAGCGACGAAGAGCTCATCCCTGAGGAAGAGACCGTTGTTATTCTCACAGCAGAGAACTACATTAAGCGCACCCTGGTAAGCGAATACCGCCGCCAAAACAGAGGTGGCAAGGGCAAGCGTGGTATGTCTACTAAGGAAGAAGACGGCATTGACCAGCTTATTCCGGCCAACACCCACGACTGGCTGCTCTTCTTTACCAACAAGGGCCGGGTCTTCCGCCTCAAGGCGTACGAAGTGCCTGCTGCCAGCCTCGCAGCCAAGGGTGTTGCGGCGGTCAACTTGCTTCAGCTCCAGCCTGAAGAGAAAATTACATCAATTATCAACCATGCCAAGGATGCGAGCGATGATGGCTACCTCTTTATGGCCACGACCAAAGGTACTGTAAAAAAGACAACACTGCGCGACTACGTCAACATCCGTACCAATGGTCTCATTACCATCAAACTCGACGATGGTGATGAGCTGCGCTGGATCAAGCAGACCAATGGCGACAATGATGTAATAATCTCAACATCAGCTGGTCAGGCAGTGCGCTTTAGCGAGACAGAGTGTCGACCAATGGGCCGCGTTGCTCGTGGCGTGCGTGGTGTACGCCTCCGCCCTGATGATACGGTGGTGGGGATGGACATCGTCACCAGTAGCGACCAGCAATTGCTTGTCATTAGCCAAAACGGCTACGGCAAGATTACCAAAGCGGCCAACTTCCCCTGCCACAAGCGGGGTGGGGTCGGTATTAAGGCGGCAGTAGTGACTGCCAAGACGGGGCCGATTATCACTGTGCAAACTCTCGAGCCTGACGCCACTGAGGCACTCCTCATCAGCCAAAATGGCCAAACCATCCGTGTGGCGCTCCACGACATCCCAACGCTTGGTCGCACTACCCAAGGTGTGCGTGTGATGCGTCTTGCCGAGGGGGATACCGTCTCATCGATCGGTATTGTGCGCGAAAAAGACGAGGATAAGGAGGCATAACCATGCCGTGGTATCTCTCGCCGTATATTGTGGCCATCGCCATCAGCTGGGCGATTGCTCACGTCATTAAGTTTGCAATTGCCCACGCCAAAGGCAAGGTGCTGGACTTTACCCATCAGCTCTTCATCTCTGGTGGCATGCCGAGCTCGCATGCCGCTACATCACTGTCGGTCTGGACGGTGCTGGTGCTGCAGCAGGGGCTGCAGTCGCCACTGGTTGGTGTGACAACGCTACTTGTGCTCATTGTATGCTACGACGCTGTCAAGGTGCGGCGCTCATCAGGCGAGCAGGGCATTGCTATCCAGCAGGTCATCAAGAAGACTGGGGTCGACGTCACGTTGCCGCGGGCTGCGCAGGGGCACACACCACTCGAGATCTTCGTTGGGTCGCTGCTTGGCGTGCTTGTGGGCGTAGTTGTATTTTTTGCGACAAAATAATCGCAAAAAAGTGTTGACCATCCGCAAAAAATACGCTATGATGGTTTCAGTCTGGTTGAGGGAACGAAAACAAGGGCCAACAACGAGACATTTCGTATCTTAACAATTTAGTTGTGCAATAATCATCGTCAGTCTATTTTTGAGTTATAGACGCTTCCCAGCAGGGAAGCATCTTTTATGAAAAGTACATCTTTTCTTTTTATGGAGAGTTTGATCCTGGCTCAGGATGAACGC
>CALBWN010000025.1 GCA_937974295.1 uncultured Candidatus Saccharibacteria bacterium | reverse complement strand
CTCTACCGCTCCGCGCTTAAGGTTTTGGTAGCCCTCCTCCGTCATGTCTACCGTCTTACGGACTCCAGTGAGCGCGGTATCGATATCTACGGCGCTCTTAAAGGCGGCCGCTGCGGCCAGACCAATAGGGGCAGTAACATTTCTTGTTAGCGTAGAGCCGACCGCCTGCATTTTTGTAGACGCGCTTTTCGCTTTCTCGGCAAAGTGCTCAATATGCACGGAAGCGCGTCCAAAAGCACTCGCGGCGTTGGTGGCCTCCACAAGTGCGCGCTGATCGCGCTTGAGATACGTCTCTGCAAGCGTAAGCTCACGGTTTACGCGCTTGTACGCTTCGCTTGTCGTGTCTCCTGACTCGGCAAGCTGTTGTTGTGCCTGGCGCAAAGCATCTACACGCTTAGTAGTCGCCTCTACCTTATCGCGTGCGGCCTCAACAGCACCGCGAAACGCCTTGATATTCGATGGGTCGATTTTTGCGGCATTTTGCATTTGCCGCAGCTGTGATTGTGCCTTGCGAGAGGCCTTGTTAATCTCACCAAGAGCCGCAGTAAGCTTTGTGGAGTCGCCCTCAAACTTTACCGTCAAGCCCTTATACTCGCTTGCCATAAAACCTCCCTAAAAGCTGCCAAAGACTGCCTTTGCGTCAGACGCGGTACCGATAATCTCCACCTCCTCGCGCTCGTCGGGAGGTATTTTCATGGCGCTTGTAAGCGCCAATAGCCTGTTTGCGTCTACTGGTGACATGTGCAGGGCGTCGCCATACGGCACGCCTGCCTCTATAAGCTGCACAATAAGTGCGAGTTCTTTCCATGCGCTTACCTCTTTAGGTGGCGCATACTCCGGCGGTTGCGGTTGCTCCTTACGCGGTCTCTGCTTCGTCGGATTTTTGAAGATTTCCAAGTCGCTTTGGGAGGCGAAAAAAGGTGCGCTCTGCAAGCTCACCCGCGACGACATTAAATGCGCCAGCGCACTCGTACATGTTTGCGCTGCCCCTCAAAACGCTACCCTCAAACTTTTTATAAGTGCACTTGATCGCCCCGGAAGCCGTTGTCATAGCCCATACAATGCCTAAAAGCTGTGGCACATCCATCCAGTCGGGAAAATCAAGTTTTTTCTCAGTAATTATTTTTCGCGTTACGAGCAGGTCATAAATCAGCGAGCCTTTGTAAGGCTCTGTGACCTTGCCGCGAAACTCGTCTGCGTAAATCTTGCAGGCAAAATTACTTGCCTCAACCTCAAGCTCGCGCCCGAGACTGTCGGTCATATCGATACTATCGACGTTGTTTACGTTTACAGCCATAATCTCTTCTCACTTAATAAAAAAGCGGGGGAATCGCTCCCCCGCTTAAAAAATCATTACGCAGTTGCGGCAAGAAATGGCACCGCATCAAAAGCGGTAGCATATCCAGGATCGCCTGGCTCAAAGACAACCACCGTGCGCTCCTTGCCGTCCTTACATTTAATCGAGGACGCCTTAGTAGTCAGCTTTTCAGAAGCCTCAGAAAGGCTGCCATCGGTGTTGGTGCTAGCGGAATAGGTGGGAACTCCTGTAGCGGAGTTGTTAAGCACCCAGACGCGATAGCCGCCTAAATCTCCACTAATCTCAAAGCCGGCGGCGAATTGCTTAGCTACATCGTCTACAGACTCTACAAGAGCACCTGTAGCGGTGTCTTTTGTCTGCCCCAAAATTTTGGTGTAAAAATCACGTATAAAGCGCGTAACTTCAAACTCGTACTCTTTGCCACTTGCGCCACCTGACTTTGTGAAAAAGTTGGGGTTGTTATCTGCGGCAATCGACATGGACGAGCTGGAGCCATTAGATACGCTTACCGACTTGGCGCCAATATTTGGCCAAGGCTTCTCTGCCTTGCCCTCTGCGGTGAGGGCTGCAAAATGAAGTTTACTCAGGCCAAATTTGACCTTTTGTTCTGCGGCCATACGGCCTCCTTTCTTTGTCACTGCCCGTAGACAGTGACGGTATAGGTTGTCTCAAGCACACCATCACCCAAAGGCACGGTGCGCCGTGTGTACGAAAAGCCACTCTCATTAAGAGCGACCTCAAAGCGCCGCTCGATATCCATATCACGCCCAGATGTGTAGAGCTCTACGCGGTAGGGAGTGATGTGGACGAAATTAACGCCGTCGGCTATCACGTCTTGTGTAGTCTCAGGCACCAAAAGCACAAACGGCAAACCCGGCGGTGTAGTGCCGTCGGTCGTATCAAACTCAATCTGCGCAAACGGTAAGCTCAACCGTTCGATTGTGTCGCACAAATCTACAAGCGTCCTCATAGGCCACCTCCAAGTTTTTCAGCACCGATGACAAAAGCGGGTTCAATGTGCGGGTATGCCCGCACACGCCCACCTGTCGGCACGCCGTGAATAAACTTCGCGTGGCCGTGCTCCAAAAGGTGAGTAAGTCCTGGCTTTTTAGCATTGCCAATTTTGACCTTGATAAAGCCGATACCCTCTTCGGTCTGAAAAGACCACCCGGACGCATAACCGCCCGTCATGGCTGGCGTTAGGGCGCCGTTTCTCAGCTCATTTCTGGTCGCTTTTGCAGCTTCACGAACATTTTTTTTGAGCAGACGCTCATCCTCGTCGGCGGTATCCTGAGCCATCTCCATGATGGCATCAGCAAACCCATCGCCGTCAGCACTTACCATACTCACGCTGTACGCTCTACTTGACATCTGCTACCCCCTCTGAGCATTGCAGGGTAACCCAATCGCCCTTGCCGATGGCCTTTTGTACGCGGTATCTTGTGCCATTAACCTCTAAAAGACGCTCTCCTTGCCAGTCCACCGCACGGAGTGTGACATCGAGCGCATCAAGTGCTCCATGCTGTACAGCGCTTATGCTGTGCGATGCTCCGCGCATCCAAACCTTGAGGCGGCTTTCGGTGGTCTTTTTGATTCCCACCTTGTCGTAGGTGGTTTTGACGCTGATAAGATCGCATTGTCCGACACTCGCAAGCTCTGTCAGATAGAGGTACGTCAAACGGCCGCTCTCGTCGGCCTTGGTGATGTCGTAATTTTTGCCGTCAATCGTGACCGTAAGATTAGTCGTAATTTTTGGCGGATGCTGTATCGCGACCTTGAGCGAGATCTGCTCGGCATCCTCGCCAAGTAGCTGAGCATCGACCGCGCGGACTGACATCTTTCGAAATTGCAAGGTGTAAATCACGTCAAGACCAATTGCGTCAGTCCACTTGATGCCGCGCCTCTGCCACTCGTCGCTACGCTCACACAGATAGAGCGCGCCATCGGTTGGCGCAAAGACTACGCGCTTATGCTTGAGTGCCATATCACTCACCGCCTACATGCTCGCCTTTAGTGATCAATAGGCGCTCAGTACGTATCTCCTCGGCATAATTGCGCCAGAAATCGTCCAGGGCGTCCGACCACTCATACAAGCACGCATTGAGGTAAAGCGACCACGCCCAGCCGTCATCCGGCGAAAAAGCGTGGTCTGCTGTGTATCCCAAACGCGTGGCAAGAGCAGGGGAGGCAGTTTGCATCACGTCGCCTATACGCTCCTCTGTCACCTGCTCCTGCCATGTGATATTAAGCTTGCGTTTTACGGCGGCTAGGCGGTCTTTATCGGTAAAAGCCGCCATGGCGGCACCTCCTTACGCCTTGGTCTTAACCTCACCCTTGACAGTGACGTTGAGGTACTGCGGCTCAAGCTTGGAAAGATCAAGGACGAGCGCGGTCGTATCATCGTAGGCAATGCCGTTGGCGTAGGTAACAACTTTAAAGACGCGCTGATCGTCCAAAAACTTAAAGTCGTCGGAATACTCAATGCCGCGGTCTCCACCGACGAACATATCGTACTCACCGAGCAATGCAAGGATTGCCTTGCCATCAGCCACAGCCGCAGACTCGATTACCTCAGTCGGTACAGGGAACAGATTGTTGACATAGCGACCGTCCGGCGTTTGAGTCGTGCTTGCGGGCATGATCTTGGTGAGGTAGTCAGTTGAATTACAAATGAGCGACAGACTCGCAAGCGCGCCGGCTCCTTTGTCCTTGCCGCCCTCGTTCTTCGCGAGTTTGGCGACCAGCTTGCCATACTCCTTTGGCTCAAAGGTTGTGACCTGCTCTGCCGTTTTTTCGGCATACCCGGTAGTGGTGCTATATGTCGCGCCTTTGGCAATCTTGCGATTGAGACCGGTTGGCTCGCCTGCGGCACCTTTGCCGGCAACAATGCCGTACTCAAGACCATCGGCGATAGCCTCGGTAAGGACGGCGCGTACATAGCCGTCAAGCCATGTGGGGCCGAGCGCAAGCATATCGCGGGTGACAATGGCGAAGCAGGACAGCTTGCCCTGTGTGATGTCGATAACGTCAAAATCAGAGGTGATCTCCGTCGCAATGGCCGCGTCCAAAGCACCCCAAACGGCACGCTTGGAGCCGTGGCGATTGCGCACATAGCGCGTAACTGCGCCGGTGGGCGTGATGTGTACCTTTGCGAGCAGTGGATGATCCTTGGTGATGTTTCGCATCACATCATCAATCACCGTCACCGGC
>CALBWN010000024.1 GCA_937974295.1 uncultured Candidatus Saccharibacteria bacterium | reverse complement strand
GAGCTCGAGAATCCGCTGGGTATTCGCGCGGACGGTACCATCTCGATTCCAAAAGAAGTGATTCTAGCATTTCTTGGCAAAATGACGAAAATAGCTATACTCTTTCAGCACTTGATTATTGCCTTGTCGCAGCATTCGCGGCGGGGTCTATTCTTGGCTACTTAGATTCACAACTCTTTATGAAAATAACAAACCAATTTCTTCCCGCAGGCTTCGTGGGTGATAGCCACTCATTTTGCGCCGAGCTATTAGAGCTCACCCCATCCAGGATCTCCAATGGGTAGACCGCATATAGCTACACAGCACGCAACCCAACCAGAACACGCAAAAACGCCTCTAGGTCTATTATACCCAAGGCGCGCCCAATTGAAAAGCGCCCAGTAGCCGCATTATCACATTCTATACTACCGAGCTTTGCAACAACGCAGCGCACCGAGGCGCATCACTTTCATTACTCTATATGAGCACCCAGCGCCGCGCACTCCTTGTGCCGAAAGCACGCCACCACGTGGTCATTCACCATCCCGGCGGCTTGCATAAAAGCATAGCACGTGGTTGGGCCGACGAAGGCAAAGCCGTCCTGCTTGAGCTGCGCGCTCATTGCCCGGGAGGTAGCCGTATCGGCAGGTACGTCACTTGCAATCTGCCAGTGATTTTGCACCGGTGCACCGCCTGCTAGGCCCCATAGGTAGGCCTGCAAGCTGCCATGGCGTTGAGTAGCCCGCAGTGCCGCCTGGGCATTGCTACGCACCGCATAAATTTTGCGCCGGTTGCGGACGATGCGCGCATCCTGCGTGAGTGCCCCCAGCTCCGCATCCGTCATAGCGGCTACTTTTGTGATGTCAAATTGGTAAAAGACCTGCTGGTAGCCCGCCCGCTTGGCCAAAATCGTGCTCCAGCTCAAGCCAGCCTGCGCGCCCTCCAGGCAAAGCAGCTCAAATAATTTTTGATCATCATACAGCGGCACACCCCACTCAGTGTCGTGGTAGGCGCACTCGTTGTCGCTACATTCAGCCCAGGGGCAACGGTTCATAATTCTAGTATAGCAAGAATGGTTAGCGTAGCACATTGGCATATACCTTATACAAAAATCTTGTCAGCACATTTTTTATACTTTGTGTATGTGCCGTAGCTAAGGTAGACTTGCAAGACGTGCTTGTGTAAAGTTTGAATGCTTTTTGTATTATGCTCATCTTACTTATTTCTGCAAGAAGCGCAAGTGAATTAGCAAACCTTAAGACTCTGCACACTATTTTTTATAAGCAGTACATTTTTGTGTACGTTGCTGTCGCGCACATTTATTATTACTAGCGAGGCACATTCATCCACCATGCGCAATTTTGCAAAGTTATCGCAGTCCTTATCAATCGGCGCACATAAAAATCAAACACGCTGACGCATATTGCCAGGCCACTCTCACATCATCACAATGCCACAATCAATATGTGACGATGATTAATCCAGCAACGAGAAATTTTATCAATTACATATAGCGGACATGCAGCTCATTACTAATAGCACCAGCAATTTTTTAAGCCAAGTACGAAGTTGAAAAATCGAGCAGTGTACTATCGTGCCAGCGCTACCCACACTCCACTGCCTGAGTGGTATATTGGTGCAAAAACAAACACGCTTCTCGTTGCTAGCAAGAAGCGTGTTGTAGCGAAGTATCGTTTTTCTATTATTTAATTTCGAGCTCACCAAGGACGCAGTCGCCGCGAATGTAGACCGTCTTTTTGGCACTCTTGGCAGCGTTGGTTTTGTCGTCTACGCCGCCGAGGATGCTGGTGACCTGCGTCTTGACGATGACGTTGTCTGGAAAAATAATATTGATGCCACCGCACAAAACAAAAATATCAATCACCGCACCATCCTCTATCTTGGCTTGGCGCAGGTCGAGATCCACCCCGCCAAATACGGCTGAGAGTGAGTTGCCCGCAAACTCGCCTTTTATCTTGCGCGTGTTGCCCGAGAAGGATGCGACCATATTATCATCCGTTGATTTTTTTGCACTGCCGCGTTGGCGCTGCGACAGATTAAAAATAATCGCTAGGCCAATTGTGATCAGCACCAGCGGCCAAAGCATCCGCCAAATATTAATGTTGATATGCAAAAATGCATGGGCGCCAATCGTTAGACCGATCACCATCCAGAGCACACCCCACAGCCAATTGCGATTGCGCAGCGTCAGCACACCAACCGTTATAAACCCAAGCGCACACAAACCATACCAAAACTCCCGCCAGTAATGAAACTGCACGCCAAAGCTCTCGCTTAATAATATCCCGCCCAGCGCCACAAACGCCGCGCCAGCACCAATCCGTAAAATTGTATTGTTCTTCATGTCGCTAGCATACCATTATTATAGGCAGCATACAACAAGCCCACCTCTGTCCCAACCTCACCGCAAAGCTACTGATGCACTAGCGAAGCGCTGCCCAAAAGTCATTACTGTGTGCCAACCCACGCCACGCAAAGAGACACCACCCTCCCCTATCCATAATTGTATAAACGTTATAACTATAACAACATTGCTTCATTTACCCCTGTTATTTCTCTTTTGCTATCACCAAGTCAATCGTTGTTATATATACAATATATATTATTACTCACAACGTTGTGAATTCATCGCTCTACCGCCTCTGTTTTCGAATTTGTTTCGTTGTGACTATGTATGTTGTTTTTTATACACACATAGAGCGTGTACCTCTGGGGGTTATTGTTGTATATATCACACCTTGTTCGTCACCTCTTGCCGCCAACGATATCCTATATTTTATACAACGGTATCGGGATTTATTTTCTCTGCGCTACTATATTTTTTACAACATAGCTATGTTGTACTCTACACACCATATCTGCGCGCAGGCTTATCTGCATCAACCAATTCACCAAAGCCCCCTTATGCCTCCTGAGAGGCTGTGGATCCCTCGTCTAGCGCTTAGTAGGCACAATCTTGCTTTTACACCCCTTCCTCAGCGCTTTCGCGCATCACAGCGCCCTATCGTGGGCTATTTCGCACGTTCAGTAAGCGATACAGCGTGCAATGTGCATAAGTGCCGCTAACTGTGCCTGCTTGGCACGCAGCTACTTTTCTGTGCAGTCATTCTGCTCGAATTCTTTGTACATTATATTTTGCGTATCGCTTGTTTTGTATAGCTTGCGCGTTTCTTAATTATTTCGCATTTTTGCTCAGCGCAAAATATAGAGCGCTAAGCCTGCCGCACTGCACGATACTTTGCTATAAGCTAATCTTTCTATATACTGCTTTACTGTGTTTTTCTCATTGCAAAAAAGCGTGTATATTCTGTGCTCAATGGTGAGCAAAAATAGACGCAAATAGCTTTAGCATAGTCGATGTAGTACGTAGCTAGTTATAAGCACCGCGTGGAGTTTTTAAAAAATATGAGCGAGCCACCAGCCATCACGCCTCCCTGTTACTTCGCATAGTATCCGCACCCAGATGCTGTGTTGTGCGGTATTGGCGCGTGCTTTGTCTTGTATGCGCCGCAGCTTTCGCGTTCGGCTTGTTGCTTTCATTATGCAACCAAAATGCATTTTTTAGCATACCATTTTTATTCACAAAAATGCCTGCTATCAAGTGCTGTAATTTTGCATTATTTTCGCGTATTGCTTCGCCCCTCGCGCTCACGCTGCAACAAATTTCTCTGCAGCAAATCGCAACCAATACCTTCTCTGCCTTTACCAAGCCAAAAGCTTTATCATATTTTTATCATCACACCACACCTCGCTCACCCACTTTGCAAAAAATCTTCGCTACCACCCCAAGCAGTGGCACACCACACACCCACATCGCAGCCGCAACAGCTCCTTGCTGCCATACACATATCATGAGCACAATGGGAGCCATGCAGTTTGCTCGTTTTGTGCAGCAGCCATTTTGCTCCCTCGCATGTCGAATTATTTTTTTGCAAAAAAAACGCTTAGTGCTTGGCTACGAAAATCAAACTTACTCACGCTGCAGGATCAATCTCACACCTCCGCCAAGCTGAATGCTCCATCTCATTCATTCAATCCTGCGCTATGTAGTACAAAGCACCACTCACCTCTCGCTGAACGTGTTGTGGTTGCTATTCAGACAAAATGCATCTATTACAGCATAGCAGCATTAGCATACTATCTCATATTTGTTAGCAAATTTGCGATGCGCATAAGCCTGCCAACACATTCACTATCAATAATGCATAATGAACGAAACGCTAGTTATATTCATACACGCAGGCTCGCTACTAGACGACACCTATTCTTCTACCGTATTATCTATTTGAGCTGCACTGCATGGTAAAGACCTGTATATAGCATGTCTTTCTTAAGTATCACAGCGGGGAGCTTCATAGCTATGTTAAAATTCAGTATACATTATTTTGCACATTATTTTTCTATAACACCAAGCACAAAGCACAAGCTAATGAGCGCCTCACTTGCGTTGATAGAGCGGGTAGCTAGCACCATACCGCAGCATCGCTAGCGCGAGAAAATAATGATTTACACCAATGAATAGACAAAAGAGCGCTATGAATAATACAAGATGCCGTTCATTTTAAAAAGCCTGCCAATCCTGACAAGCCCGACAATCTCACCGTGCAAAAAACGACTCTGCCTACAGCAGCTCCGCACCAAACTTCACAATAATCAACGCCACCGCCAGCACCAGCACACTCACGCCGCACAGCACATCGTAGCCATGGCGAGCAAAGCGCTTGGTGCGCGCGCCACCAATCACCCCGACCTCAATGCAGTAGCGCGTCATCCCAAAGAAGATCAGCAGCATCCCCACATCGAGCGTCAAGCACCACGGGCACAGCACGCGAATAACAGCGAAGCTCATATAAAACATCCACAGGGCAAAAATCACCCCCAGCACAGCGCCGCCCCAGGCACTCCGCACAAACCAGCGCGGCAGGCGTGCCCCAGCCAATAGTGCCACCACCACCGTTATCATCACTGGCATGGCCATCATACCAACGAAACTGTTGGGGAAGCCAAACACCGTTGCCGACCAATGCTGCGCCACTGTAGAGCAGCTCAGCACGGCATTGACGTCACAATTAAGTGCCCCACCTGGGTGCTGCGCCAAATGCAGTGTCTCAAACGAGAGAACAAAAGATGCGAGCAGCCCCAGGCCGCTACCCAGAGCCGCTGCCAGTAAGGCCGCCATGCCAGGGCGACGGAGCCATGGTGTGGGGCTTGTATCGTCCGCCACAACAGTAGTCGTGGTGTGTGCTTTGGGTGTTTTAGCGGGCATAGTACCCCACTTCGTCGATAGTTGGCAGCGGCAAGCCGCGCCACATACCCAGCACCTGGCCGTTATCCGCCAAGGCAAGGATGGTGGGGTACTCTACAATGTCGTACGTGCGGCAGAGTGATTGCCCCTCACGTGTATCTGGGTCAAATTCCTCAATGGCATGACCTGTACGCCGGCTAAAGTCACGCAGATAATCGAAGACGCGGCGTGCATAGTCGCTTTCTGTCCGGTAAATGATGAGGACGCGCATAAGTTCTACCTCTGTTTTTCTTGCTGCTTCGCACTCCGACGCTGCTCTAATATCTTGACGAAATCGTCCAGCGTCTTAAATTTATAAAACACGCTCGCAAAGCGCACATACGCTACTTCATTGCGCGCGGCGAGCTCATCGAGCACGAAGCCGCCAATCACGCGTGACTCAATCTCATTCTCGCCCGCATCGTGGATCCGATCTTCCACGGCATCAATAATTGCCTCCAGCTCTAGCTCCGATTTGAAGAACTTACCAACCGAGCGGCGCACCGAAGCGCGAAGCTTCGCTCGATCAAAGAGCTCACGCGAGCCCGTTCGCTTGAGCACTGCAATCGTTGGGTATTCGATCCGCTCATAGGTGGTAAAGCGGTGCCCATCAGGGGTCTCGCGGCGGCGGCGAATCGTCACACCATCGGCCGACTCACGCGATTCTAACACGCGGCTGTTGCCAATCTTGTCGCGGTGAGTTGTCACGCGTCCGCCTCCTTTTTGCGGCGTCGGCGCAAGAAGGCCGGGGTGTCATCCTCATCGTCATCCATCGATTGATCCCAAATGTTCGTCTCATTCTCCTGGGCAAAGTGAGCAGCCGCCTCGGGGTCGATCGCCATATCGACACTATCGACCGCTTCGTCAACCGTCTCGGCCGACTCTTCGTCATCTTCGGCATCGCCTGGCTCGTCGTCATCAAAGAACGAATCACTATCAAAGCCAGTCGCGATAACGGTAATAATCAACTCATCCTCCAGCTCGGGCTTGAGCGTCGCACCAAAGATAATGTTGGCATCGGACGACACCGCACCAGTGATAATCTCGGCTGCTTCTTGAATCTCGGCCATACTCATATCGTAGCCACCCGTCACATTGAAGAGTACACCCTTGGCACCGTTGATCGACACCTCGATCAGTGGTGAATCAATTGCCTGCTGGGCAGCCATCTGGGCTCTGTCTTCGCCACTCGCCCGGCCGATCCCCATCAGTGCACTACCAGCACTGCTCATAATTGCCTTAACGTCAGCAAAGTCGAGGTTAATCAATCCATGCTCAGTAATCAGCTCCGATATCCCCTGCACACCCTGGCGCAGCACATCATCGGCAATCTTGAAGGTCTCAAGTAGTGGCGTCCGGCGGTCAATTGTGTCAAGTAAGCGATCGTTGGGGATAGTGATGAGCGTATCGACTTGCCGCCCCAACTGCTTGATAGCCCACTCGGCATTGATGCGCCGCTTCTCGCCCTCAAAGGTAAAGGGCTTGGTGGCCACACCCACACAAAGAATGCCAAGGTCGCGCGCCACTTCTGCTACCACGTGGCCAGCCCCCGAGCCTGTACCACCACCAGCACCAATCGTCACGAAGATCATATCTGCCCCCTCAAGTGCCTGCCGGATCTCGTCGAGCGACTCACGGGCCGCAGCCTCACCCACACTGGGGTCAGCACCAGCACCAAGACCATTGGTGGTGTTGTGCCCAAGATGAATCTTAATATCAGCTTGCGAATTATGCAGCGCCTGAGCATCGGTGTTCATTGCAATGAACTGCACACCAGCCAGGCCGGCGTCTTTCATTCGATTGACAGCAGACCCGCCAGCGCCACCGACGCCAACGACTTTGATACTAGCAAAGGTTTGGATCTCGCTTGGTTTTACTTCCGGCATTCACGTTTCTCCCCTTGTGCAACTATCAACTTTACCATTACCATTTAGTATATCATCCTCATCGGCATGATTCTAGGCCTTGAGCCCTCCCAGCAGCCGACGTAACCAGCTAATTGCACCTTTGGCGTGTGCTGTACCGCTGTTGGTATAGGCCTGGGTGGATTGCTGATCACCTTCGCTATCGGCGAGCATCAGGCCGACTGCAGTGGCGAACTGCGGCTTTTCTATCTGGTCAGCCACCCCGCTCGTAAAGCCAGTTGGTCGGCCTACCCGAGCGGCTACTCCCAGCTGTTCCCTGGCATAGCTCGCCATGCCACGCATCTGAGCCATGCCACCAGTCAGCACAACACCACTGGGCAGCTTGCCAGCGCGGCCTGCCTTCTTGAGCTCCTTCTGTACTGCCTCGAAAATCTCCTCCAGCCGGGCATCAACAATCTCGTCAATCTCCTCCGTAGCAAACTCGTACGATTCCTTATCGCGCCGCACCTTAGCCACCGCATCGCTTGCCTTGATGCCAGCCGCAGCATGCTTGACCTTGACCAATTCTGCGACATCAGGGTCAGTTTTGAGACCAATAGCGAGGTCATTTGTCACATTCACACTACCCATTGGGATGACGCCAACGTACTGCAGGTCCCCCTCTTCAAAGACTGCCACACTGGTCGTTGCTCCACCAAGGTCAACCACTGCCACACCGCTTTCGATCTGCCGCTCATTTAGCACAGCCTTAGCCGCCCCCAATACCGCTGGTGTAATGGCATGCGGGTGAACGGTCGCCATCTCCACCGCTTTTTGCAAATTTGCCACATAGGGTGCTAAAGCCGAGACGACATTGGCGTCAATCTCCAGCCGCGTGCCCGTCATGCCCAGCGGGTCTTTGATGCCCGCTTGGCCATCAAGTGTATAACTATGCGGCACGACCTCGAGGATCTCACGGTTGGCCTGTACTTTGCCTGTTGTCGCAACTTCTTCGATGCGTGCCACATCATCATCATTAATTTCGTGATCGATCGTGCCCACGGCAATCATCCCAGTGGCACGAGTACTGGTAATGTGCGCACCATTGACACTCACCGTCGCACTGTTGACTTCATAGCCACTCATCCGCTCGGCCTCGCCCAGCGCTTCGTCGATCGTGCGGGCTGGGCCACTGAGATTGACCACCATACCCTTGCGCATACCACTGTTCGGTGCCTGCCCTACGCCAACAATCGTCGGCGTGCCTGTCTCTGGATTCATATGCCCCACCACGCATCGAATCGTCGTCGTCCCGACATCTATTCCTACTGCGTATTGAGAATTTTCATGCATAGTACCATTATACAGGTTATGCTGTGTCTTGTACAATATAGGCGGAAGAAAGCGAGAGTTTTGAAATTTAGCTACGGTGTCTTTCTAGATATCCATCTAGATGTTCATTAGTCCACATAACAAAATCGTCTTCGCCAAACTGAATGACATCTGCTAGTTCCTTATGCTTTTCATTATAGAACTTACAAAAAGCGCGGCAATATTCTTGGTATACCTGGTTGCGATCGACTGGTACATCCCAGACACCACCAGGCTTAATCCCATCGCCAACAACCGTCATATAGACCACTGAGGGAGAGTTGCTTCCATCTACAGTTCTATCGATCGGACGAAAGGCGATCTGAATATACCACTGCATAAGCTCAAATGTCCCTGCCGCAAAGCCATACGGAGACCAAGACGATTGAATGTCTCTAGCAAACAGGCGATGCATATCACTTGCAAATGTGAGGTTATACGTATCGTACGCTGTTGTAAACGGCACGTATACAAGATACTCACTATCATCTAAGCCATCGATAAAGAGCGAACATTCTGTGTTGACTTTTCCTACATCAAACCACATCTTTACTGTGCGCGGTGTTGGTGTCGTTGTCTTGTCTGTCGCCATATCTATACCTCTGTAGTTTCTTTAATGTATGCTTAGTATAGCATAAACTCGTCATTCATTATCCTGACGAGTTTCTAAACCTGGTGCTGTGTTGGTAAATCAACACTCTACAGCTTCGTCATAATCTCCGCCCCTGTCTCAGTGATGAGGACGGTGTGCTCGAAGTGGGCGGCCAGGCTGCCGTCGCGGCTGTAGATTGTCCAGCCATCGCCAGCAGTGTCACTGTAGATAGCGCTACCACCGAGGGTAGCCATCGGCTCGATGGCAATGGTATCGCCAGGTTGGAGTAGCGGACCAGTGCCTTTGCGGCCATAGTTGGGCACGTCGGGCGGCATGTGCATCTCGAGGCCCACGCCGTGCCCCACCAGCTCGCGGATAATCCCAAGGTGGCCCTTTTGTAGTACTGCTTCCACCGCTGCGCCAATATCGCCCGTCCGGACTGGCCCTTTGATCGCGTCAATGCCAGCATAGAGACTGCGCTCGGTAGTGTGGAGTAGGTGCTTAATAGCCCCAGTGGGTGCGTCATCCACTACCATAGTAAAGGCGCTATCTGTCTTCATCCCGCGGTAGGTAATAACGAGATCGAAACTAACGACATCACCCCGCTGCAAAATATAATCGCTTGGTACGCCGTGGACGATCGCTTCGTTGGTGCTAATACAAATCACCCCAGGGAAGTTCACCTCTGAGGTCTTGTAGGTTGGCTCAGCACCATAGGCAGCAATCCGCTCGGCCGTAAAGGCATCGATCTGCTTCTCACTTACCCCGGCATGGACAAACTGGCGGATATCGGCAAAGATCTGCGCCAAGCGCTTGCCTCCTTCGCGCATCGCCTCGAGCTGCTCAGGTGTCTTGATACCAGTAATTAGTTGGGCCATGCGTGCATTACCTCGTCATAAATCCGGTCGTGCACTTCGCCCGCGGTGCCAGTCCCGTCGAGGTGAATGATCTTCACTCCAGCCTCAGCAAAGATACCAAGCACTGGGTACATCTTTTGGCGGTAGATGGCCATGCGGCGCGCAATCGTCTCGGGTGTATCCTCCATTCGGCCTCGCTTGGCCAAGCGGCGCATGATTTCTTGCTCCGGCACTTCCAGCACCACCACGAGGTCGATATTATCACCGGTGCGCGCCAGGTGGTCATCGAGCCACGCAGCCTGCTCTTTGGTGCGCGGGAATCCATCAACAATAATATTTTGGTAATGCTTGCGATACGCCTCTTGCACCGCGTGGTCGAAGACTTGGTAGGTCAGCTTGTCGCTCACCAGTTCACCCGCCTTAAGGGTAGCAATCACCGCTGGGTCGGTGCTCTGGCGCAGCATCTCACCCGTCGAGAGCCACTTCCACCCCTGGCGTACTGCCAGCATCTGCCCTTGCATACTCTTACCGGCACCAGTTGGGCCAAACAAAAGAATCATCTGTGCCTCCTTGTTATTATGTGGTTATAGTTATTATTAAGAAAAATTATTGCTCTTGTCATAAAACTACGGGGCAAGGGCACGTTGCACCAGTTGAGCGATCGCCCTACCGTCAGCTCGGTTACCCACCTTGGCCTTGACAGCGCCAATCACCTGGCCCGTCATCCGTGGATTATCTGCCCCAAGCTCGGCAATCGTCTGGGTCACCACGGCTTGTAATTCCTCATCACTCAGTGGCTGCGGCAAGTAGTGCTGCAGCACCGCCATCTCGCGCTCCTCGGGCTCAGCAAGTTCAGGGCGACCATTGGTGCGGTAGATTGCCGCGGCATCGCGCCGCTTCTTCACCTCGCGGACGATCACCTGCTCCACGGCAGCATCGTCCAGGCCAGCCTCGCGCACGCCCTGCTTCACCTCCTCATCAAGGATGGCAGCACCAAGGTTGCGCAAGGTGTCACCAACAAAACGATCGCCGCTAAGCAAAGCGGCTTTCATTTCGTCTTTGATACGCTGCTTGAGCGTCGTCACCTAGCGGATCCCCAGGCGAACTTTGGCCATCTTGTCAGCCTTGCGCTGACGACGGGTAATCGCCTTCTTGCGGCGATCGGTCTTGCTGATCGGCTTGGCAAACCGCATCGATGCCCGTGCCTTTGCTAGCACACTGCTCTTCAACACTCGGCTGTTAAACCGACGGATGATGTTCTCATTCGCCTCGCGCTCGTCTTTTCGTGTTACTTGTACCATATCGCTCCTCATTATAGCAGATGCGACAATTTTTGCAATTCTATCGCGCGCAAAGTTGTGCAAATTGCTGTGTCGCCCACAAAACCAGCCCTCAAACACGCCATACCCCTCACCACTCTAGTGCTAGCACAACTCCGAAACTCGTGCAGCTCAGCATAATTGCACCGTCGCGCAGAGAGGTATGAGCAACAGTGAGGCTCTAGGGCTGAGCTATTGGGCTATTTTTGCTTGGCGCATCGCTCGTCTCTGTATTATAATCAATCTACTATGACACCTTCCTCGCCATACCCACAGCAACCTCAGCAGCCTCAGCCATACACCCAGCAGCAACAACCACCACAGCCATACGGACAATACCCCCCACAACCGCCTCAGCAGCTACAAAGCGCGCCAGCACCAATGCCGGCAGCTTATTCGCCCACAGCCATGCCACGCACTGGCTCATCATTTGGTGCAGTTATTCGCTGGGTGTCTGCCGGGCTATTATTTGCGCTGTTGGTGTTGTACATCGTCATTGCCGCCATTTTTGGTATTCTCGGCGCGGCATACAGCTATGTTGTGTATGCCAACTTTGGTATGCTGCCAATCCTGCTCATTGTTGCACCAGAACAAACAGAGGGCGATAGCAGTATGTCGCAGGGTCTATTCGTTACTGGTGGCATGCTCATTGTTAACCTACTTGAGATAATTGCCCACGCAACAGTCGGGGTGCTTGGAGAAAGCTATACCAAACAAACCTATGTGATAGCACCAAACCTCTGGAATGTTCCTTCTCATGAAGCAATTATCTCATTATGCCTCTACGCCTTCTTCATTACCGTATATGCCATCGCCTTCGTCGTCAGTCTTGTGCTATTTTTGCAAACTCGCAAGCGTGGTATGTATCGCTAGCGACTGATACTTATTTGCTTATTTTGCACAAAATTGCAACAAATGTGCTACACTGTTATGAATAGTTTGTGGTAGGTGATTGCAGATGGTCTGGTGGTGGCCACGCAGCGCATCATATCGATGGAGCGCCTCTCGCATCTCGAGAGGTATGGATGCCTCAGCCCAAATACTCGCTCTAATATTGGGAGCCTAGAGCGAGTATTTGGTCGGAGGAAGCATAAGCGGTAGAAAGCGGAGCGCAAAAAACAGTGGTATCACACAGTCACAAGACAGCAAACCGGACAAGAGTAGTATTGTCTATACCCCAGACCCAAGGATACTACTCTAGCAAATCGCGTCTTGTTTGTCAACCCCATCAGCCATGCGTGGCTCTCTTCTCTTCTACGCAGCTTATTTTCGACCAGTGCGAGTGCCCTGTTGCTCTACATTATACTTCCTCCAATTTGCTTATGATTCGCTTGATACGCCGCTCATCCCCATGCGCTTTATCAGGGGTAGCATAGACTTCGATAAGGATAATCGTGCTGGCAGCCCGAGCAGCCCGCGACGGTGGTGCATCGCGAGGCAGCACCCGCACCACCGCAAACACCAGCCACACCGCCCGTCGATAGGCTGCTGTGTCGGTATCGAGGCAGAACTGCACCACTGTACACTGAGCAGTTTGCTGTATAATGGCCGCCTTGCCGCACGCAAAGAGCTGCTGGCGAAAATCTGCCACCACCGCCTCACTTGGCTCAGCAAAGATACGCACCAGCCGCGGCTTGACGCGCTCAATATCGGCTGGCAGCGTGGGAATACGCTGTGCCAGCGCTTGGAGATCACTCGAGAATTCTGTTGCCTGCCTATAGATCATCATCTGACTCGATTACAGAGGTAACGTCCGTCCGATAAAACGTGTCGCGGTAATCAATCGTCTGTCCATATTTCGCAATCACCCATGGCGCATCTTTGTAGGCAAGATTACTTAGCTCGGCAGCGCTCTTGCTCCCGAGGCGCTCTAGCTCGGCATCGATGTGCTTGATCTCGTTGGCACTGAGCTCGCTCAACTCGGCATTCCTTAGCGGCAGGAATTTGCGCTGCTTGTGGCTAAAGTGCTTCGTCTCAATGACATCCAGCTCATCATGCGCCCGCATCTCATCGACTAAAGCTTGCAAATCTGCAGCCGGCGCGGGCCCATAGGTCTCGTGCAAATACGCCAGGCCAGTAATGCTCTTGCCTGTACGCTCGTAATAATCAAAATCGATGAAGTACAGCAGCCGATGCAGCACCGCCTCGCCTACATTGGGCCGCGCACCAATCTTGCCCAGCGTATAGAGTAACACCTGGCGCAGTTTGGTGGTGTGGAGCCGCGGGATAGCATCGCGCGACTGAGCAGCCGTAGGCTGTGCACCCTGCGCATCATCGTGGTGGTATTCGGCTGGTGCATCGCTCACATGCAGTGCTGCATCGTCCGCCACCCGCCACGGGCTGTGCTGAGCCTGCTGTGCAACAGTGTCCGTCATGGCAATGCCGCTAATCAATTCCTGCACGCCAACTTCGTAGTATTGGCTAATCTTCGTCAGCTCGCCAAGCTTTGGCTCGCGGCCACCATTCTCTAGCTTGATATACGTCGCGCGGGCAATCCCAACTGCATCGGCCACCGCCTGCTGCGAAAGCCCCGCATTGCCACGCAGTTGCCTAATACTTGCCTCAAAACTCATTGCGATTTGGTCCTTCCTGTTGCATCATGCCTCCATTGTAGCGTACTTGCCAAAGTTATACAACCATTTTGTCTAATTTTGGAACATAGTACATTTGTGCGCATAATTACAGAGGTGAAGATGTGATACAAGGGTGCGAAGTATGGGTGTATTCTGACTGAGAGTGGCATCACCAGCATAGCACGACGTGCCTGCTGGCTTAGATTTTCCTGTCTATACCCTATTGTGTACGCGAAATCCAAGTGCTAAAGTTTCACGAACAGCCCGAGCACAATACACGCACCAAACAAGAAAATATCTGGAGGCCAGCAACCAGCTAAGCGGTAGAGCTCCGGCATACAATCTGGCCGGAACATTTTCGGTTTGGTGCGTGTATTGTGCCAGTCTTGGGATCATCTATTGTTTTTTTGCCATCCAGGCAACGTAGCATACATCCACGCCTCTCATCCACTAACATTTA
Organism: uncultured Candidatus Saccharibacteria bacterium; assembly: GCA_937974295.1. Lineage (GTDB taxonomy): Bacteria > Patescibacteriota > Saccharimonadia > Saccharimonadales > Saccharimonadaceae > Saccharimonas. The sequence continues at coordinate 19,572 of CALBWN010000024.1, read as the reverse complement.
CAGTTTTTTGGTACAAGGTTTATACCATCTGTAAGCAATGTAAGTAGTTAAAAACCAGCCTTTGTAGCTGGTTTTATCTTGCCTATTAGTGATTTTACGCTCCTAAAATCCACTGGCTCTTGTCTGACGAGCTTGTGGGACCAGTAACTATCACTGCCGCCCGGCCCATTCCTGCGGCCGACCTATTCGTTTCATCTTTACGCTGCTTATACTCTCTATTTATCGTCTTCGCTGCTGCCTGCAAGGCGTACTCAATAGGCAATAGCAAGCGACGCTGCTCACTCTCAGGTAGTTTTCCTGATACAGGTAATTTGGATGCTCCAGCCAACCCTTTATTCTTCTGAGTCTGAGTATTAACCTCTTGGATATAGATTGCCGCTCGCGCATCTTTATACAACCTACTCTCTGGATTGGTTAATTGTTCACTGGTCATCCGTTGTCTGTCTTCGCTAGAGCTATGCTTCCGTAGCGACAACACCAACTGCTCTGCCCGTTTGGCCTGCTCGGTTGCTAGCTGCTCAGCTACTTCAGGGGTCTTATCCTCTATACCATTCAGCCGCCGCCACTGAGCACTCTCCAACAATGCAACAGCAAGTGGCTGCAGTGCTTCTTCTGGTTTTTGCGATTCTAATGTTATCGAACGAGGTTTTTCCATGGGGTCTCCCGTGGTTATGTGGTGGATGTTCTGTTGGTATGGTTTGTTTGCCCCCTACTATAGCACAGATGATCGGGTTGGCGCAAATCGAAGCATTTGCTACACTGGCTGATAAGGAATCTAAAGCAAGGAAACACCATGTCAGACGACACACCAACTCTACCACACCCCTATGCATATCGCGCCGCATCTGTTGAGACGATGCTGCAAGCTGTGGCTGACTTGACCAGTAAGTGGCCACAATCTTACAGAGAATTAGACGCGCAAGTGGCAACATACCCTAATATTACCTGCGTACCAGGTGGTGATCATCCGCAATCTATCGGGTTATCCCTTGCCTCTCTCGAAGGTGGCGATGCAGCAGGCAGAGATGACTTATATGACGGTGAGTATTATATGGTACCAACAAACGCTTATGACGTATACGAGGCAGCTCTTGATGCGCAGTTTGGTGAGGGAACGGAGATCGAGCGTGATGATGATATGGCACACATTGAGTGGTACCTTGATGATGGTGTGCGAGTGACGCTTTCGATGCTCACTTGGGACATCACCCTTATGCTTGAGGCCTCTGGCACATGGGAGAGTATGGAGGATCTTGAGCGCCGCTACCACTCCGATATTGATCTTTACGACCCACGGCGCCAAACACCACCAAGCGGCTACTATTAATCTATACTCGGCCGATACGTCTGAGCAAAGGCAGCTGCCTCGATGATGTAGCGACTGCCATTGACCTGGCTTTCCACCAGCCAGCAATCTGCTTCGCCATGCTGCTGGCCGCCCCACGGTGCATCAATGACGATCTCGCGGCCAGTTGGGTTGGGCATGGCTTTGATCTGATTCTTGGGCAGGTACGCGCCGGGTACCACTGCACCGTCCGCACCACGCAGCGGCTCGTACAGGGCAGCAAAATCCGCCGCTGGGATACTATAGCGCTCGCCCTCTGGCCCAGTGATGATGGCATCGCCCACCTCGGCAATGTTCTCTGTCTCTACATACTGCTGGCCATCCGCCCGCCGGAAGCTGGTAGTCAGAGCCTGCCGCTCGGTAGCAAACTCCGGCCGCACCGCTTTGCTCGAGCCGGCAATTTTGGTGTAGGTATCGGTAATGGCGCGAAAGTCGAGCACGCTGGTATCGATGTAGAGGGGTGGCACTGCGTCGGTCTCCTGGGTTAATTCTGGTGGTAGTATAGCTGGTTTGGCATCGTGTGTCGATGCTGCGGTGCGCTCGTGCATGAGTAGTGGTTCCTATCGTTATAATTGATAAGAACCCATATTGCTCTCTCTCTCTCTCTCGATTTGTCAATATATTTATGCAATGGAAGAGGTTTTATTGCAAACTACACTACCCTGCCTTCAAAACCTCACCGCCAACTCCCAAGAAAAACACCCTCAAACAAGAGCGTGCTTTAGAATAATTAGAACCTTTGGCTTTATAAATCCGTGGTATCGAGCACTACCAGCTATGCGACGCTACTCATCCACCAGCTCTACATGGAGCAGCCGCCCCTCTACACTGCGCATACCACGCCAGTCGTTGATGGTGGGTTGGAACCAAGCCGAAATGACATCACCCGGCTGGCGTACGAAGTTCGGTGGCGCGTTGAAGGCTAATAGTTGCAGCGCTGTGCCTAGCTCATCCTGCACGGTGAGCTTAATGTGCTGCCCATCACTACCCATGTGGCGCAGCTGCGAGACAGTGCCGCGGCGTAGCTGCAAAACAGGCTCGGGGTTGCCATTGCCAAAGGGCTCAAGGCGGGCAATATCGGCCACCAGCTGCTCCGTTACCTCTGATAGATCATCAATCACCACATCAGCCTGCGGCAAGAGATAGCGCGTTTGGTCGGAGAGATGGAGCGAGCGGTAGTAGTCGTTCACTCGCTGGCGAAAGGCGCCGATCTGCCGCGTCTCGAGCGTCACACCGGCCGCGGCCGCATGGCCACCACCCCGCAGAATGACATCGTCGGCGGCGCGCACTGCCCGCTCAGCCGAAAAATCGCCAAAGCTGCGTGCACTGCCCGTTGCCGTCTCACCCCGCTCGCCAATGATAAAGACTGGCTTGTGATACGCCTCTACCAGCTTGGATGCCACAATCCCAATCACGCCATGATTCCACCCCTGCTGGCTCACGACGAGGACAGGGTCGGCGGCATAGCGCTCGGCCTGCTGGCAAGCTTCGTCGTAGATGGCCTGTTGGATGGCTTTGCGCTCGGTATTGAAGCGATCCAACCGCTGAGCCGCCTCAAGCGCCGCCAAACCATCGCGCGCTCGCAGCATATCGAGGGCATACTCAGCCGATGCCAATCGCCCTGCCGCATTCATGCGCGGGCCAAGACCAAAGCCGAGCGTCCGAGCGGTAATCTGGGCTGGCTGCACCCCAGCCACCGCCAGCAGTGCCTTAAGGCCAGGACGACGCTGCTTCTTCAACACCTCGAGCCCCCAGTAGACATTGGCGCGGTTCTCACTCTGTAGCGATACTATGTCGCACACGGTACCCAGCGCTACTAAGTCCAGCAGCCACTTCTCGTAGCCAGCTGGCAAGCCCGGCAGCACCGTCTGCAGCGCCTGGACAAGCTTAAAGGCCACGCCCGCCCCACAGAGGTCACGGAAGGGATAGTGGTGGTCGTCATACTTTGGATTAACCGTGGCGATGGCAGGTGGGCGAGTCGGTGCTATGTTGTGGTGGTCAGTCACCACTGTGTCGATGTCGTAGCGCTCCTTGGCATAGGCAATTTCCTCATGGCAGAGGCTGCCGCAATCCACCGTGACAATGAGCTGCGCCCCCATCGCCGCCACCTTATCCACCGCGCCTTTGGTCATGCCATAGCCTTCTACAAAGCGATTAGGAATAAAGGCCTGCACCGGGGCAAAGCCAAAGCTGGCAAAGGCATCGAGCAGCAAGGCCGTCGCACTGAGGCCGTCGATATCATAATCGCCATAAATCACAATGGTTTCGCGCCGCTGGTGCGCCTGCACCAAGCGATCCACCGCCGCTTGCATCTGGGAGAGCAAGAATGGATCGGGCTTGGCATCATAATCGGGGTGCAAAAACTCCTCAGCGGCTGCCCCCTGCAAGCCCCGCGCCGCCAATATCTGTGCAAACAAACTCATCAGAGCTGCACAGTATCCGCCGCTTGCTGGCCCTTTTGCTGCTGCGAGGATTTGATCACCATGCTCTGCAATTCTTTGAAGAAGATATATTGTTTGTTCGTGTAATACATCTTAGTATTACCCTGTTTTTCGGCCATCAAAAAACCAGCTTTCTCGAGATTCTTAAGCTCGCGCTGGATGTTGCCCGGGTCTTCTTTGATCAACTTCGCCAAGCCGCGGACATGGGTGTGGAACTCCGGATACTTAGCATAGACCACAATGATTTTGCGCCGCACCCGTGATGTAATAAACGTTTCTAACATGCTTCCCTTAGCGAATTCTCGCTCCGTTACCTCTACTCAACTGTTGCTTTTTATTCTACACTTTTTGATGGTAATTTGGCAAGACCACCCACCAATTGATTGTGCGTTTCGTCTCTCGCAACTGCGACTCATCAACCATCCACACGACACACGTGTCTGCTTTTTATCATACCAGCTTTGGGCGAAGCGAGCAAGATTGATGTGCACGTTTTGCACGCCACCCAGATGAAGTAGCGACGGAGAGACGAGCCCCTCTGCACTCTCGCTTGCTGTCGGGTATAATAAATCCTATGCACTATTACGAAGTTGCGCCGCTCAAGATTATCCGCGCTACCAGCAAGAGCTTCACCTACCACTGGCCAGACGCACTGCCGCTGGGCCAGGTGGTGCAGGTGAGCGTTGGTGCGCAGCAAGTGGTGGGCATCATCATGACGCACACCAAAAAGCCGACGTATCCGACCAAGCCGCTTGATGCCATCGTGCCACTGCCACCACTGCCTGCTCCCCTATTAGCGACGAGCCAGTGGCTGAGCGAATATTATGCCACGCACCTCGCCACTGTGTTACAGACAGTGCTGCCAGCTGGCATCGCCAAGCAGCGCCGCACGCCGCGCCGCCCTGCCAGCCCACCGCCCCAGCGCAGCACACCTCCCTTCTCGCTCAATCCACAGCAAAAGGAGGCCGTTCGCACCATCCGCCAAGCCAGCCCTGGCACAGTACTACTCCACGGCGTGACAGGAAGTGGCAAGACGGCGGTGTATATCGAGCTTGCACGCCAGGCTGTGGCGGCGGGCCGGTCGGTGATTGTCCTCGTGCCAGAGATCGCCCTCACGCCGCAGCTGGTGGCGGAGTTTCGGCAACACTTTGCCGATATCATCCTCACTCACTCACGCCAGACAGAGGCCGAGCGCCACCGTGCCTGGCTAGCTGCTCTGACAAGTACACAGCCTCGGGTGGCAATTGGCCCACGTTCTGCCCTCTTTTTGCCGTTGCAGCATCTGGGGTATATCATCATCGACGAAGCACACGAGACTAGCTACAAGCAAGACAAATCCCCCCGCTACTCGGCGCTGCGGGCCGCGAGTGTGCTAGCTCAGCAACATGGCGCGACCGTGGTGCAAGGGTCGGCCACGCCATTAGTTAGCGAGTATTATCTGGCGCAAAACGCCCAGCGGCCGATCGCTACCCTACCGAGCAAAGCTCGGCCTGAGGCCACCACCCCCACCATTCAGCTGGTCGACCTCACCCAGCGGAGCAACCTCACCCAGCATCGCTTTTTGTCGAATCAGCTCATTGCCGCTATCGATACCACGCTCGCGGCAGGCCAGCAGGTGCTGCTGTTTCATAATCGCCGTGGCAGCGCCAATGTATCGCTCTGCACCAACTGCGGCTGGGCAGCCGAGTGCCCACGCTGCTTTGTTCCCCTCACCCTCCACGCCGACCGCCACCAGCTGCAGTGCCATATCTGTGGCTACCACACCACAGTGCCAACGATGTGCCCCACCTGCCATAGCACTGATATCGTCCACCGCGGGATTGGGACGAAGCTCATCGAGGCAGAGGTGGCAGCGCGCTGGCCCCAGGCGCACATTGTTCGCTTTGATGGCGACAGCAGTAGCACAAGCAGCCTCGAGCAGCAATACCAAGCCCTCTATGATGGCACCGCCAATATTATCATTGGCACGCAGGTGGTAGCCAAGGGGCTCGACCTGCCGCAGCTGCGCACCGTTGGGGTGATCCAAGCCGATGCTGGCCTGGCTTTGCCCGATTACACCACCAACGAGCGCATCTTCGAGCTGCTTGCCCAAGTGGTGGGGCGAGTGGGGCGCTCTGCTCACGCCACTACAGTGGTGGTGCAAGCATATCAGCCCCAGCACCCAGTGATTCAGGCTGGCCTGGCTCAAGATTATACCGCGTTTTATCACCAAGCCTTGGCCGAGCGCCGCCGTGGGCAGTTCCCGCCCTTCGTCCACCTGCTTAAGCTCACTTGCGTATACAAGACGGAGGCAGCCGCCATCCGCAATAGCCAAGCACTCGCTCAGCACATTCGCCAGCACCACCCTGCAGTCAGCATCCTTGGCCCCACGCCCGCCTTCCACGAGCGGCTGCGCAACACCTACCGCTGGCAGCTTATCATCAAAGCCATCCAACGCCGCGACCTCCTCGCTGTTATTGCCGACATGCCCACCAAACATTGGCAAGTGGATATCGACCCACAGTCGCTACTATGATAGAGGCGCAAGAAATCCTCTTTCTTAGTGATAGCACCTCGTCTCTATTTCATTCTGGTGGACTATGTAATGGACTGATAAATAGTAGTGGTGTTTTAATCAAATATTCTTCGCAGTATCTCAGTCATATCATCATACCGAAAATGTTCCGGCCAGAATATATACAGAGACCATCCGCTGGCTTGGTCGCTGGCCTCCAGATATTTTCTTGTCTGATGACATGACCGATCTACCGAGCAATCATCCACTCGCCCACCCCATCCACCATCTGCTATAATAAAGCTAATGAAAAAAGACGCTATTATTACCCTACCCAACCCGCACCTGCGCCAGAAGTCGCAGCGGGTGCATGTTATTACCGACGAGACGCGCCAGCTGGTGGCCGACATGACCAGCGCCAGCATCGACTGGGAGAATTCCCGCCCACACGAGATCAGCGCAGCACTGGCGGCAGTGCAGATTGATCAGTTAGAGCGAGTCGTCATTGTACGCGAAGATTTCGACGACAAAGACAACCGCACCTTTATCCCCCTCATTAACCCAGAAATCGTCAAATACGAAGGCCAGCTGGTGAGTGATTATGAGGGTTGTCTGAGCGTGTCAGGCCGGATCTATGGCAAGGTGCCACGCTATAGCCGCGTCCGGGTCAAGGCGCTCGATATCAATGGTAACACTATCCGCCTCAAAGCCGACGGCTTCTTAGCGCGGGTGCTACAGCACGAGATTGACCACTGTAATGGCATTGTGTTTATCGATCGCATTCGCGATGATACCAGCGCATTTTATCAGCTCGATGAGAAGGGCGAGCTCCAGCCAGTTGATTATGACGAACATATCAAGACCAATCGTATTCTTTGGGACTGAAGACTTCAGCGCCATCAGCCTCACGCAGCTACTAAAACACGGCTTCCCCGTCCGGCTGGTTATCACTAAGCCAGACAGTCGGCGGGGGCGCGGCAAGCAGCTGTGCCAACCAGCAGTCAAACAGCTTGCCCTAGCGCACGACATTCCAGTGTTACAGCCCACCAAACTGCGCGATATTATCCCCGATATCCAAGCGCTCGGCCAGCCTGTTGGCGTCCTGGTGAGCTTTGGTAAGATTATCCCCCAGGTGGTGATCGACTGCTTCTCTCCAGGGATTATCAATCTCCACCCATCGCTCCTGCCACGCTATCGCGGCCCCTCACCGATTGAGAGCGCCATTGCCAATCGCGATACCACCACCGGCGTCAGCATCATGCAGCTCAGCGCTGCCATGGACGCTGGGCCGGTCTATACGCAGCTCACCCACCCCCTGCGTGGCGACGAGCAGCAGCTCGAGCTCTACAACACACTAGGCCAGCTTGGAAGCAAGGCACTAGTGCAGCTCCTGCCCCGCATCGTGAGTGGTAGCCTTCAGCCCATACCGCAAGATGAGTCGGCTGCGAGCTACTGCCAGCTCCTCACCAAAGCCAGTGGTATCATCGACCCCACCCAGCACACCGCCGCAGCGGCCGAAGCAATGGTGCGCGCCTACCATCACTACCCACGGGCTCGCCTCCGGCTGGGCGAGCGGCAATATATCATCACTCAGGCACACACCGCACTGGCGCCTGCCACTGCGCTCGATCCGCGCTGCAGCGACGGCACCTATCTCGTCATCGACCAGCTCATCGCCCCCAGCGGCAAAGAACTCAGCGCCGCAGCATTTTTGCGCGGGTATCGGGTGTAAGTGGTATAGGTATTAGTCTCGAATCACCAAACTCTCAACCCTTAAGGTCTTATGCTCTCTTTGCGCCAGATCTCCCTCCCCACCACTTCATCCGATGGAGTGTGAAAACCGGTCGTAATGACCGGTTTTCAGCCCAACGCAAGAGGTCGACATCCAGCGAATGTCGACCCTTATAGTGTTCCGGAGGAGGGAGTTGGGAGGGTAAGCGTGAGAAAAAGGTCAAGGTTTCATAATTCAGATTCTGCATAATATAACCCCTGCATCCACAGGGGTCATACGTGTTTTTACTTCGTCACCATCACTACGCAGCAAGCGCTACATCAGGGTCGGGGTGGCCTCCCTCAAGCTCGTCTGGCGTATCGCCATCTGCTGCATCACTGCTCTGGAAGATACTAGCAAGGCCCTCTTGAGTAAGAAACTTCTGCGGATCTGCCTTGGCGAGATCTACAAGACCCTCAAAGGTCTCGCGCACAACAGTTGTGTAGTCTGGGCGGTTGTGGGTGAGCCACTTAAGCTGCGCATAGTCCGCAAAGAGTGCCAGCTGGTCTACCTCCACGCCGCGCTGCTCTGCTGCCTTCTCATAGGCTTTGCGCTGGCTCTGGTATATCTCATCCTCTTCGTAATCGGGCTCGTGCTCGTCGATCCACGCTGTAATGACCGCAGCGTCTTGATTCATAAACGACTCAAATTCATTGAGCTGCACCTCGCTCAAGCCATCGCTCAGCACTGTGCCAACACGCAGCTCCAGCACTTGGCGAAAGTTGTCGACAAAGCGCTGCCGCGCCTCTGGCGGCCAATCTGCTATACCGATTTTTTGCAAAAAAGCATCGTCTAATTGAAACATGTTTTTCAATTCCTCCTGCCCCTAGTATACCAAACAATCCACCCCTCATACAATAAAAATGGCAAAATGTGGTGTAATTTCCCTCAGCGGTGTGATTGACCTCTGTTATACCGCCTCACCCTGAGCGATTTGTGCTATTGTGCGCTCAACAGCTGGCCAGGCGGGGCAACTGATGATGCGGCTATCACGCTCGTCCGGGCATGGCTGCCACGGGTACTCACCAAAGAGAATGGTATGCACAATGCGGCGCATCGCAGGGGCTGGGCATTCGTCATTCATCGCAAGAATGGTATTGAGATGCTTCGCGTGGTCATCAATCAGCACATTCGCACCAATGCGTTCACAGATGACGCTTTTATCTTGCCGCTGCTGCTCGTTAAAATAACTGGTGTAGTGAATACCGTCGATACAGCCAGGAAGATAGGTATCGACCATCTGCTGCGTGATCGCTGCCAACTGGTCTTCGCGCCGGCCAGTAACGATATGGATACTGTGCTGTGTTGCCAAGCGGCGAATTGCCGCTACTGCTGTCTCCTCTGGTGTGAGAGCTGCAAACTCATCAGACTGAGTGTATGCCTCGACGCGCCGTGCCCCTTCTTGAGGGTCGTTAGCCACTCCCCAATCATATGGCGTGCCATTATAATAATGCTTTGGTTCAAGTGGCGCAGGCAAGTCTGCCCCATATTGCTTGTTATAGTGGCGCAAGATCGGTCCCACCGTCTCGACGATTACTTCGTCGCAGTCTATCGCGATAACTAGCCGGTTACCACTATCTGGTCGTGTTGTATATTCCATATTATGATTATACCAGCTTAGCTATTCATTGTATTGCGAAAGAGATCTTCCGTTTTATGCTATGCGACTTGCGATTATAGCCTACGTAGTGCTCACGCTGCATCGCTCAGCTCATCAGCCTTCTTGGCTAGGTCGCCAAGGATGAGCGTGCGCTCGTCGCTCAGGATCTCATCGAGGTGCGCAACTCGCTGCGACAGCCAGGCAAATAGCGCTGCGCTATCGTCCGTCTCCTGGCGGCGCACCAGCTCATCGAGGTCATTATCCGACAAGCGGCCAATAACCTCCAGCCCCACGCGCTCATAGAGCGTGTTATTCACCTCCTGTAGCAGCGCTGCCGAGTCGCGCGTTGTAATCCCAAGGCGATCGAGGTCGTGTTGGGTGATGAGAGATGAGAAAGGGTTGTCGTCATCTATTGGGAGGGGTGTTGCACTCATGATTTTCTACCGCTAGGCTGCGCTATCCTGTCGGCTCTCTCGTGCTTGCTTGGCTTTGATATACGCCTGTTTGATCGACTCAAGGGCACTATCCGCACTTTCCATCGTTCGTGCCTCTAACGTGCTCAGGTATAGACCGCTTGCTTGGTGCTGCCGGCCTTCTTCTTGGAGCCAGCCTCGCACATTTTGCTGTATCGCTGTGCGAGTGTTTTTGATGAGCCCATCAATATCTACCTCTACGCCATTTGCATCAGCCTTTGTCATCTCTGCCCACAAGTCATACTCACCAAGCTGTATCTTGCTTCTTGCCGTTTGCTCCATCTGGCGCATTTCATCGCGCGAAAGCGGAGCATCCTCTTGCGTGTCGGCCTCGGCGACAGTTTCGAGTTCTTCGGTGGGTGCTTCATCGTCAGCGGGAGGCTGCTCTGCACCAGCTGGGAAATTGATAACCTCAGCTAGCTTAGCTTCTGGCTCGCCTTCACCACGATGAGCAGCTTCATCATAGCTCGTCACGACTGGTTCACCAGGGTCGCTATTCCCCCTAAGAACCCCTGCTGCCCGTGCAAGTGCAAAGAGATCTTCTTCCGTGTCCCCCGCTGGTGTCTCGTGTGATGGCACGTGTGGCTGAGTAGCTTGGCCTTCAGTATCAACTGCTGCTGGTTGTTCTTGCGCTTCGCCATTAGACGCTTTGATAAAAGAATGGTCTTTGAGAGGACGATTGGGCCTTGGTTTTTGATCTGGCACTTTCTGGCTAAACCAATCTTTCACAGCCCATATTGCTTTTTGGGCCATATGCAGAGCAGTCTGTGCCCGACGTATCAATCGGTCTTTTTTCTTCCCCTCTACTTCTGCAGCCGCTTTCATGTCTACTGCGCGGTTCTCCTCAGCACTGCCATCCACTGCTTCGTGTGTTTGTTCTTCTGGCGCTGCTTCGGGGGCTTGTGCTGCTTCTGCGAGAGGCTGACTCTCTGTCGCTACAGAGGTGGCTTGGTGAGAGTCTGGCGATTCCAGCCGCACGTCAAGCGCTGCCTGGAGTGCTGCGAGTGCCCGGTCGCGCGTGTCTTTGAGCTGCGCTGCATCTTCGTGCGAGAGGTGTGGCTGCATCAGCTCGTGCGCTGCCATGCTCAGCACTACACTTGCTGCCTCACCCTTCATGCGGATCGCATCCATAGTCGAGTGGCTCGCCATAATCTCCTGGGCGGTGCGGTCTGTCAGCTCACTCACCTGCGCTTCGAAGCCGGTTGGTTGTGGCGTTTGCTCACTCGTCGAGACTGGTGCGGGAGCAAGCTCTGCCTGAGCTCCGCTTGGGGTTAGTTCTTGGCTTGGAGTAGCAGGCTTTGCACCTTGGTTGCGCGCGTCGAGGGCCTGCTGCAGGGTGGCAAGTGCATCGCTCCGCACCGCCTCCAGCTGAGCAATCCCCTCCGCCGAATACGGCAAGATCACCTCATGCGCAATCCTGCTCTGCACCGCAATATCTGCCATACCCTTAGCAAACACCGCATCTGTCGCCGACTCGGCTGCGTTGATTTCTTGAACCTTCTCGTCAGTCAGCGCCACAACCTCTGCTTGTACGCGAGCAATGGCTGCGTCCTCACTGTGTTGCTCTTGCTCAGAAGTTGGGGTTTGGTTTTGCTGTGCTTCGGCTTCATTTCGCGTGGAGCTTTCTACAACCGGTAGAGCAGGAGATGGCTCCTGCTTATTACCTACTGTAGTAAGTATGGTATTTGGCATCTCCACTGCAAGATCTTTTGTTTCTGGTATTACAGCCTCAGGAAGAGTGAGTGTGTGGCGCTTCTGTTCTGCTTCTAACTCTCCTCGATCTATTGGCCGAGGAATCTTTGTTACCATATCAAAAGCAAAAACTGGTGCTGCTACAGAGGCTACAAAATGATTAATAGCCTGTTTGCGTCTTCGAATCTTTGCGTGCTCATACGCCTTAGAGAGCTTGCCTTTTTCAATATCATCTTGCTCTATTATTTGTAATCCTTTTATCTCTCTCCTACGCCTATCTAGAGACTCGACTATCCGATCGCTTTGACGATCATAGAAACTCTTCAGTCGAGAAGGACCTGTTTCTTGCTTCGATGACTGTGAATACTCAAATGTTCCATGCGTCATATTTTTGATCGTCTCATCGATCGGCAACAGCATAACACTGTCATGCATGGTATGTTGATCTTTTTTTGCTGGTTTTTTAGTTCTTTCAACAGGAAGTGTGTCGCCACTTGGTGACTTAAGTTGCAGCTTAGCATCTTCTGCGAGCGATACACTATACTCGTATCTCTGTGCCATACTACCCGTCCTAATTTCTTTCCTTATACATTCTGTCCACATCCTACCACAACAGAGGTGATGTGTCAATAAGCGAAGCGCCCCAATCCCAAAAACTCGCCATCACCACAGCGAGTTTTTGTATACCATTAGCAAAACCGGCGAGAGCGGAGTTACCGCTCAATATACTGAGATTGTGTAGGACAAAGCGCCGCCACGCCCACTACTGCAGGGTGCGCTTCACTAGTTCGCGAGTGAAGAACTCAAGGGTGTCGCCAATCTCGAGTTGGAGCTTCTTGCTGGTCGTGAGGTTGAGGCCACAGAGCTCACCCTCAAAGACTTCCTTAGCTTCTTGCTGCTGGCGCTGCACGCTAGCCACGGTGACTTCGGCGATTTGCTCCTCGCCGCGCATCACACGGGCCAGTAGCCCTGCCATCACCTTACCCTTCGTTACTTGCCCGCCGGCGATAACCGCATCGCGCATCGTCCGGAAGACGCCCTTAATCTCCAGCTGGCCAATCTCCGTCTCCACCACCTCTGGTGCAAGCAGTGCTTCCATGCTGCTGCGTGCATCGTCGAGCAGCTCATAGATCACTTGGTAGCGGCGCACCGTCACCTTATCGCGCATTGCCAGGCGCTTGACGGCTGGCGGCAGGTCGACATTAAAGCCGTAGATAATTGCATTGCTACTACCCGCCAGGCGCACATCACTCTCAGTAATGTTGCCCACGCCGTGGCCAATAATCCGCAGCGTGATCGCCCCGCCCGTCTCCACTAGGCGCAAGCTATCCATCACTGAGGTAAGCGACCCCTGTACATCGGCCTTGACGATGACGTCAAATTCCTGAGCGTCGTGCTTCTGCGTCATCAGCTTAAGCAAGTCTGCACCAGTCACGTTGGTGGTGGCGGCATTGCGCGCTTGGTCGAGCTTAGCCTTTTGCACGGCCAGGCGAGCTTCCTTTTCGTTTTTGACCACTGTGAAGATATCACCAAACTGCGGCAATTCCTTAAAACCTGTCACCGTCACCGGCGTGGCAGGGGTGGCTGCCTTGATGGCCGCGCCAGTGTAATCGAGCAAAGTACGCACCTTGCCATAGGCCTGCCCTGCCACGAGGAAATGCCCCGGTGCCAAGCGGCCCTGCTCGATGAGCAAGTTCACTACCGAGCCACGACCCTTCTCCATATGCGCCTCAATAACGAGCCCCTCAGCTGGCACATCCGTATCGGCGCGGAGCTCTTCCATGTCGGCCACAAGTAGGATGGTATCGAGCAATTTATCAATATTTTGGCCAGTCTTAGCGCTAATCGGCACCATAATGGTATCGCCACCCCACTCCTCAGGGTTGAGGTGATGCTCGCTCGCAAGCTGAGCTTTGACCATATCAGGGTTGGCTGTGTCTTTGTCGATTTTGTTGATAGCAACGATAATCTTGGCATTGGCATCGCGCGCAAAGCGGATTGCCTCTACCGTCTGTGGCTTAACACCATCATCGGCTGCCACAACAATCACCACCACATCGGTCAGTGCTGCACCGTGCTGGCGTAGTGCCGCAAAGGCCTCGTGGCCAGGAGTATCGAGCAGCGTCATGGTGCGACCACTCCGCTCGGCTTGGTAGGCACTAATGTGCTGGGTAATGCCACCAGCCTCGCCAGCGACTGTCTTCATCTTGAGGATGGTGTCGAGCAGCGTTGTCTTGCCGTGGTCGACATGCCCCATCACCGCCACAATTGGCGGGCGTGGTACAGCATTGCTCGACGGTTTATGCAGATGCTGCACAGTATGCTGCTCGGCGGCTTTGCGCTGCAGCGTCACTGCCAGGCCAAGCTCCTCTACAATAATCTCAGCGATCTCAAAATCAATCCGCTGATTGATCGTCACGGTAAAGCCATTCTTGAAGAGCTCGCCAATCAGCTTCGTGACCGGCAGATTCAGGGTTTGGGCCAGCTCACCAACAGTGATCGAATCGGCAATGACCAACACTTTTTCAGACTGACTCATATACACACTCCTTTCTGCCGGCCACAGCCGGTCATCTTTTGTAATTTACTAGTTATTTTTTCTTGTCGGCGAGACTCAAGCTCACTTTGTGCGCATCTTTGTCGATGTCAAGAATGACAAAGCTCTTGCGCTCATTGAGGGTAAAGACCTTCTCTGGGTCGGCACCGCCGCTGCCCAGCTCGCTCACGTGCACCAACGCTTCGACTGCTGGGCTAATCTGGACAAAGGCACCATATGGGGTAATGCGCGTGACTGTGCCCTCAATGGTCTGGCCCTTGGTGAATTGATCCACCTCATCAAGCCATGGATCCTTGGTGAGCTGCTTCATGCTCAAGCTCAGGCGGTCTTTATCAATGCTGATGATCTTCGCCTCAACGCTCTGACCTACCTTCACATAGTCGGCTGGGTTGTTGACGCGCTCCCAGCTAATCTCTGAGATGTGGATGAGCCCCTCGATCCCTTCGACATTTACGAAGACACCAAAGTCCACCACACCAGTCACGACACCCTTGACGGTGTCGCCAACCTTGAGCTTCTCAAAGTGAGCAGCCAGGCCATCCTTGATGGCTTCCTTCTCGCTAAAGATCAGCTTGTTGGCCTTGCGGTCACAGTCGAGGATGCGCACCTTGAGCGTCTGGCCCACCAGGGTGTTGAGCCGTGCCAAGATCTCATCCTTATCGGCACCACCCACCCGTGGGTAGTGCTCGGCCGACAGTTGCGATACTGGCAAAAAGCCTCGCACGCCTTCGTACTCAACCAGCATACCACCGCGGTTAGCGTCGTATGGCGCTACCTCGATGATCTCGCCGGCATCCAGCTTGGCCATTGCTTCTTCCCAGCCACGGTCTTTGGCTGCTTTGCGCAGGCTCAGCAGGCTATAGCCATTCTCGAGCTCGCTATCTACCACACTGGCTGTTACTTCATCACCAACTGCTAGCGTCTTAGCCGGGCCAATCTCGCGCCGTGGCACATAGCCAACCCCCTGTGGGCCTAGGTCTACTAATACATCTCGTTTGCGCACCGATAATACGCGGCCAGTTACGACCTCGCCGGTTACTAGTTGCTTGACGCCGTCGCCAGCGAGCAAATCATCCATTGTTAAGGCTTGTGTTGCCATAAGTCTTGGTACAGACTCCTCTTATTAATTATATTATGAGACACGTCGCCATATCGCGACGCACCATTCCTCTGTATTATACACAAAGTCGCTTCGAGCGTCAAAACCCATGCATTTAGGTCTCATCTCTATGAATAGTTGGCTTAAGCGGATAATTGGCATAGCCAACCCATCACTCTAAAAATGTTCTGGCCCGATGAATCACAAAGCCTACTCGCTCTCACAATCGCTAACCTTCAGATATTTTCTTGTGAGATGGTACTCAAAAACTATTACACCGTCATACACACAACGATGCCATAATCACAACAGGTATATTATCCTCCACAAAGCAACTACCCCTGCATCACACAGGGGGTAGGTATCACGTTGTCAATGAAACAATAGATATGTTGTATGTTTTACAGCGCGGGTGTGTGCGACTTGCGATAGGCCAGTGCCACGCCAGCTAGGCTGCTCACCGCCACAACGGCTGCCAGGCTCTCGGCTGGGCCGGTTTGCGGCAAAGCGCTCACTTGCTGGGTAGATTGAGTTTGCGAAGGAGTGCTGGAGTTGGTCGATGGTGTCGTGGCAGGTGTGCTTGAGCTTTGAGATTGAGTAGACTGAGTTGATTGGCTTTGGCTTTGCGTAGTCGTGCTCGATGCACCGCTGGTTACACCATTTGTTGCAGTTGATGTAGTATTTTTCTTATCTTGTGACTGAGTTTCTTTCGTCTCTTTGCTCTTGCTGGCCTCTGTTGATTTGCTGTTGAGGCTATCGACCAGCTTGTCGTTGGCGCTCTTATTGCTCTGGGTTGATTCCTTTTTCTTAGCGTCAGTGGTGGTAGTGCTTGCCACTTGCCGGGCACTGCTGTTGTGACTGTTCTTGACGATTAAGACCCCGCCAACCAGTGCGAGCGTCAGCACTGTCCCGACGACGACGTATCCGATAATTGATCCTTGCTGCTTCATTGCCAAACCTTCGTTTACGTTACTCTTTCTATTATACCGTAATCGGTCGCAAAACGCAACGCACGGGCTATACAAATCACCTATTGTGCCATACCTATCGCTCCACCCCCTCTCAAGGCCTACCACGCACCGATACTTCGCACCACCTACTAGGCATCGCGAGCGCGCTGTGCTACACTAATCATGACACGTACAATACACGAACAAATCATAATCTCCACCTCTGTCAAATTATGCGAAGTAATCATTGTTTCGCTCGCTGGTTCGCATGCCGATAGACGTGTCTATATCGCCACCACGTATGCCACTCGATCAGCTCATCCCTCACCTCACTCAGCATGCCCATGCGTCGGGCCTTGCGCCACTTACTTTTCGCTCAAGCAATCATTTTCATTGGCACTACCCAAGCCGCACGGTTTATTATGATCCGCATGATACCCAGGCCACTGCCTACCTCCTCCACGAGTATGGCCATGCGCTCCTTGGGCACTGCGACTATGCGCGCGATGTGCAGCTTGTTGCTATGGAGCGCGCAGCGTGGAATGCCGGCTGCCGAGTTGGAGCCGGCTGGCAAGGGACGGTCGATGGCGACCTCATCGAATCTGCGCTCGACACCTACCGCGACTGGCTCCACGCCCGCTCGCAATGCCCACGCTGCAGCGCAACTGGCTTGCAGCGCAGCGACGGCACATACACCTGCCTCGCCTGCTTCACCCACTGGCGCGCCAACAGCGCCACCACCTGCCAACTTCGGCGTTATGTTGTAAAAAACACTATGATATAACTCGGCCTTATTGTCGTAGTAATTCTCGCACACTGCCCGCCACTTCGTTCTCACCAGCACGATGAGAGAGAACGTCGCTCAGACAGCCATAGCAGCAATGCAAAGCCATCACGCAAGAAAGCTGCAAACCCCCAGCACCCAAAAACACCTCCCAGCTATACGGGAGGTGTTTTGAGCAGCGCTTGCGCCAGCTCTAGGCGGCGAGCGCAACGTCCGCTTGTGGAGCAGCCGCGGTAGCATCATCGGCCTTTTTGGTGCGGCGAGAGATTCGGCCGCCCTTAGCGCCAGCCACACGAGCAAGTTGTGGATTGGCCGCAAAGCCGCCGGTGCGACCATTCTTGCCGCCCTTGGCGCCAATCTTGGCGTAGAAGTTAGGGTCTTTAGAGATGTTTTTTTGCGCAGCCTTCAGGCCGCCAGCTTTTGTTCCCGCCATAGGGTTACTCCTTATTTATATATTTACCAGAGGTACGTTGCTAGTGTAGGCTAGCAAATCCTCGCTACATACCATATATGATATGTATCATGATTTAAATATAGCATACTGTATATGTTTTGTCAACGTTTACATGAGCATTTTCAGATTGCATTATTGGTATTGCATTTAAGACGCCTATGCTATATACTAAGTATTAGCTTTGGTTTGGGTCGTTTCCACCAAGGTCCACCACAACAATTCTCGTTTGCTGCGAGATTCGAGAATGAAAAAACAACCCTGCGCATACAGGGTTGTTTTTGATATTGAAAACGCTTTGCTATTTGTTGGGATTTAGAACCAACTATACCCGCCGCTTTGGACTGCTCGACGACCAATACCATTTCGAGGGTGCGGTCGTTCGCCGCTATGGCGCTGCTGGAGGGCCTCATACCCTTTTACAAGTTGTGGGTATAGTGCATTCATGACGTTCTTCACATCAGGTGACACATCATCTTGAATCATACCCATCTTACTCCCAACACCTCCTTCCGTACCAACACCAAAGACACCTACTTTCTCTGGCACAATGCTCAGCGCAGCATGGTGGTGCTGTGGGTCTGGGAGAGAGATATACGGCTCTCCAAGCGTAATAAACCGTGCATCGGGCAGATGAGTCATATCAACTATATGGGTTTTTATCGCATTGCTCACCATCCTCTGAGCAACTGGCTGGCCATTCTCATCTGAAGTACAGGGGTAAAGCAAGCCAATACCGCGCTCATGGCTAATCGTCAGCGCCGCCCCAACCTTCGGTGCGTAGAGCGTGTAGAGCACATCACTGCCATCTTGTGGCAACAGTCGGGCTTCTCGCTCTATATCAATTTGCATTCCATCTGGGCCAGTAACAAGCGCCTCTTGGCCATATGGGTTACTACCAGCCGGCACAGCAAATGCTCTTTGCTGCCGAGTGATCACCTTGTCATAATACAATATGTCGCCCGCCGAATGAATTGGTGGCTCACCATAGCGGTACTTGATTGATGGTGGTCGTTGCTCTGTCATAAGAACACTCCTTTTTGGTTATGGTTATTACATCATCACTGCATTGCCATCAAGATATTCATGACCCACCAGCGGTAGTGCCTCACTCATCTAAGATACTCCAAGTCGCAGAGCAAGCACCCCTCTCTAGCGATTATACAATAGAATGGTACATTTGTACGAAAAACGTTCTGAATTTTATAGAAAATGCACCTACTTTAGCAATTTGTACAGCAAAAAACCAGCCTCATCTCTGTGATAGGCTGGTTTGTGCTCATTTCAATTAAAATAACGCTATTCCTGCTCGACTTCTTCTGCTAACTTCAGTGCCTCAAGCCCTTCTAGCGTCCAGCCAATGTAACCAAGCGTTCGTGCCGCTTCTTCTGTCTTGCCACCCTCATAGCTCTGACTGGCTTGCTCCATCAAGTATTCCGGGTCACGCTTCGCATTGTATTCGCGAAGAGCTTCTGGCGTTCGTGGGTATGATTCGGCGTGTTTGACTGGCATGTTGCTTCTCCTTGTTTTTGTTACTTAGACACTCCATATAATACTCTCTCTCTCTGGATTTTGCAAGCAAGTAGCAAACTTCGCACCTATGACCACTGTTGAATCCGTCACTTCCCAACCTCTGTTACGTCTCACCGACAAAAGACACCAGCATGTTGATGAAAGTAGCAACGCACGGCCAAAGTATCATCTGAAGTATATTAGTATCACATTTCAGCAAATCATACTGGCAAGCATCAAGTTATTGATAAAATCGTCCCCAAAGATAAAAGCCACCCTATTCGGATGGCTCTTATATAATTCGGCACCGTGCTAGTTTCCCACTAAAAGCAGTATAATCGCCGCTGGGGAGCTTAACTTCTGTGTTCGGAATGAGAACAGGTGTTTCCTCCTCGCCATGGGC